>NZ_AOTD01000242.1 GCF_000344295.2 Campylobacter showae CC57C
AAAAGGGGGGGAAACCCCCCCCCCCCCCCCTTTTTTTACCATGAAGGGAGATAAAAACATGGATTACAAAACAATAAGAAATCAGATAGAAGATATGGTAAGTGATAACCACAAGGACTTTGTTAAGGCGGTTATCAGCATGGAAAAAGGTATCAACGATGAAAGTGCTTTGGATAAGCTATATGAGGCTTATATGGACAATGACACCGGTTAATTTGCTTCATGAGGAATTTGATCACATGATTGAATATTTAAGAGAACAGGGGCAGATTAAAGACCCGCCTTATGTTCAGGAAGAGAAAGACAACCTTGTCAATATCGTTGTAAATATAGTGGGGAAGGTAGATGTAGTTGAGAGAGAAAATAAGAAGGGAGAAGCCTTTAAGGTAGTAAATTTCTCTGTGGCATCCAAAGATGATGAGGGAAATAAGATATATCATAATTGCTCCGCATACGGAGAAAAGGGTGATATTCCAAAAGACTTTAAGCAGGGAGATTTTGTTAAGCTCTTTGGACAGACCAGAATTTCCGTTGATGATAACGGCAAGGAACATACTAACATTAGGATACTTTCTTCAAAACTGTTAAAGGCAAAAGAACAGATGAAAGGTCGAGATGAAAAGAAAGAATCTATACTTGGAGCAATTAAGAAGTTTAAGGCAGAAGAAAAAGCAAAGCCTACTAAAAAGAAAGAAACTTCTAAAGAAGCGGAAAGATAAGGATATGTCGGTGTAGTTTTTGGGCTTGCATCGATTATTTTTTTGTGGAATAAAATAGAGGTTTGTATTATAATATTATGGATAAAAAAATCCAATATTATGGAATAATGAGCGATAATTATGAAATTTAGCTACAATGGACTTTGGAAAACTCTAATAAATAAAAATATGAAGAAAAAAGATTTAATAGATAAAATAGGCGTATCGCCTACTACAATTTCAAAAATGGTTAGAGGATACGCCGTGTCTCTTACGATTATCGGAAAAATTTGCAAAGAACTTGGAACAGATATTGGGGATTTAATTTGTATAGATAAGGATTTTAAGGAGGATAAGTAATGGAAAGTACATACAGTGCATTTGAATATAATAAATTAATTAGTTTTATTTGGTCTGTTGCAGATGATTGTCTAAGGGATGTTTATGTGAGAGGAAAATATAGAGATGTAATTCTTCCTATGACCGTAATCAGAAGATTTGATTCTATTATAGAACCAGAAAAAGCCAACATAATGAAAGTTAAAGAAATGGCAGAAAAACACGGCTGGGATGTTATAAAAACTTTAGATACAGCTGTTGGGCTTCCGTTTTATAATACTTCTAATTTTTGCCTAAAAGACTTAAAGCATGAAACTAATAGGCAAAATTTAAAGAAAAACTTTGAAGAATATTTAAATGGATTTTCTGAAAATGTAAAAGAAATACTTCAAAAATTTGAATTCAATAATCAGTTAACAAAAATGACAGAAGCTGGTATATTGGGTTCTGTTATCGAAAAATTCACTTCAAGTGAACTTAATTTGAGTCCGTATGATGAGAAAAACTCTAGTGGAGATATTATCAAAAAAGGCTTAGATAATCATGCCATGGGCACTTTGTTTGAAGAAATAATTAGAAAATTCAATGAAGAAAATAATGAAGAAGCAGGGGAGCACTTTACACCTCGTGATGTAATTGAGCTAATGGCTGATATTACTATGTATCCAATTATGGATAAAATAAAAAATGGTACTTATTCAATCTATGATGGAGCTTGCGGAACTCTTGGCATGGGAACTGTTGCAGAAGAAAGACTAAAAGTATTCTCAAAAGAAAATGATAAGGAAGTATCTATTCATTTGATTGGACAAGAAGTAAATCCAGAAACATATGCAATTTCTAAAGCGGATTTGCTTATCAAAGGCGGGGATACAGACTCTAATAATGTTTACTATGGATCTACCCTTTCTGATGATAGAACTTCAGGGCAACATTTTGATTTCATGTTATCCAATCCTCCATATGGTAAAACGTGGAAAACAGATTTAGCTATTTTAGGAAGTGGAAATGATAAAGATTTAAAGAAAAATATAATAGATAAGCGTTTTGTCAAAAGCTATAAAGAACAAGATGATTTTAGGATGATACCTGATGTAAGTGATGGACAATTGCTTTTCTTGCTTAATAATATTTCCAAGATGAAAGAAACTGAAATGGGGTCTCGTATTGTTGAGGTTCATAATGGTTCAGCTCTATTTACAGGTGATGCAGGAAATGGAGCAAGTAATGCAAGAAGATTTATGATTGAGGAAGATTTGATTGAAGCTATTATTCAATTGCCTGAAAATATGTTTTATAACACCGGGATAACAACATATATTTGGATTCTTTCAAATAGAAAAGAAGAAAGAAGAAAAGGCAAAATTCAGCTCATTAATGCAAATGGCATCAAGACTCCACTTCGAAAAAATATGGGTAAGAAAAATTGCGAGTTTTCAGAAGCTGATAGAGAATTCATATTGAATCAATATCTGAATTTTGAAGAAAATGAATACTCAAAAATTTTTTCAAACAATGAGTTTGGATACTATAAGGTCGTAGTAGAAAGACCTTTAAGACAAGCTGTATTATGCAATGCTGAAAATTTAAAAGAAATAGAGGAAGAGCTAAAGAAGATAGGAGCTTTTTCGGGAAAGATAGATAAGAAAATACTTGAGGATAGTTTTATCAAAGGAACAGCTGCCTCTATCAAAGAACTTGAAAAGATCGAAAATATTGAAGCATATTTGGAAGTCTTAAAATTAATGAAAAGCGATGAAGGATATCTGGATTATGTAGCTTTTGAGAAAGACTTTAACAAGCATTTAAAAAAGAAAAATATAAAAGGTACAAGTTTAAGTAAGTTTGTTTCAACAGGATTGCTTGGCAATATGATAATTCGAGACGAGAGTGCTGTTATCCAAAAGGACTCAAAGGGAAATGTGATTGTAGATCCAGATCTTAGAGATACAGAAAGTATTCCTATGACATTTGAAGGTGGAATAGAAGAGTTTATTAAAAAGGAAGTTTTGCCTTATCATACAGATGCTTTTGTGGATGAGAGTAAAACCCAAATTGGCTACGAAATAAATTTCACTAAATATTTCTATAAGGCGAAAGAGCTTGAAAGGGTAGAAGATATTATAGATCGCATCAAAGAGCTGGAAAGACAATCTGATGGAATGATGGTTTCTATATTGGAGGGTCTATGAATAGATATGAGAATTATAGTGATTCAGATCTTACATGGGCAGAAATTATACCAGAACATTGGGAAGTAAAAAGAATAGCTAGAGTGTTTGATATAAGAAAAGAAAAAAATTTCCCTATAAAAACAAAAGAAATTCTATCTTTAAGTGCCAAATATGGTGTTTCTTTATACTCTGATAAAAAAGAAAAGGGAGGAAATAAACCGAAAGAAGATTTAACATCATATAGCCTTTGTTATCCTGGTGATATTCTTATAAATTGCATGAATGTTGTCGCCGGTTCGGTTGGGATTTCTAATTATTTTGGGGCAGTAAGTCCCGTATACTACCCTTTGGTTAATATGAACCAAGATGAAAATTGTACTAGATATATGGAATATGTATTTAGAAATTATAATTTTCAAAGAAGCTTAGTAGGTCTTGGAAAAGGAATTCAGATGACTGAATCTGAAGATGGGAAACTTTTTACTGTAAGAATGAGAATAGCATGGGATATGTTAAAAACTCAGCTTTTACCGATACCACCAATCAATGAACAAGAACAAATTGCAGATTATCTCGATTGGAAAATCAATGAGATAGATAGATTGATTGAAATAAATAAAGAGAAGATAAAATGTCTAAGAAAGTATACTATATCTTCTCACGAAAAATTAATTTTAAAAAATTCAGAGTTTAAGGAATGGATTGTTAAAGATAATATTTACAATTTTAAAAACCAAAATTTCAGAATAAAGAAATTAAAGAGCATATTAGTTAAGATAGAGAATAATGCCCTTCCAGGCTCTGACATAATTATTTGTTCCAATAGTGGAAAATCTTTTGTTCGTGGTGATAAAAAAATTGGTTTATATTCAGACGATATAAATATGTACCAAAACGTTAATTACGGACAGATTATGATTCATGGAATGGACACTTGGCATGGAGCTATCTGCATATCAAAACATAGTGGAAGATGTACTAGAGTTGTTCATGTTTGTGAAACTACAGAAGATAAGATGTATGTTTATTACTATCTTAGGTTATTAGCTTTTTTGAAGCTTTACAAACCATTTTCAAATGGCGTTAGACAAAATACAAGTGATTTTAGAAGTTGGGACAGACTAGGACAAGTGAACATTATATTACCAACGATTGAACAACAACACAAAATTGCAGAACAGCTCACTAAACTGATTAATGGTTCTGAAAAAATGATAGACGAAATAATGAAAGAAAATGATATGATGGACAGCCTCAAACAATCGTTAATTTCAGAAGTAGTAACAGGAAAAATTGATGTAAGAAATGTTGTTATACCTGAATATGAAAAAGTAACTCTTTTAGATGATGAAATAGAAGAATTTGATGAAATGGAGGGGATAGAAGATGGGGATTAGAGATACAAAGATGGAAGCAGAACTTGAAAATAATATCATCGAGTATCTTGTTTCTAATCAGGGTTATGTGTATATAAAACCAGACGAGATGAAGATTTATTTTGATAGGAGATATGCTTTTGATAAAAAGAGACTTTTGGAATTTATTAAGACATCTCAGCCTGATGAATTTGATATCTTAAGGCTTGATACAGACAGCGGAAAAGAAAAGTTCTATAAGCAGTTGGATACTTCAATTAGACAAAATGGGATTGTTTCTGTTTTAAAGAATGGCATTAAGTGCTATCCATCCTCGGGGACTATCATTTTTTATCATGCATTAGATCCTAAAAGACCAAGTTCTTATGATGAATTTAAAATGAATATTTTTTCAGTTACTAACCAGCTGACATATTCTGGTAAAAATAAAGACTTAGAACTTGATTTGGCTATTTTTGTAAATGGTCTTTCAATTATAACAATGGAACTTAAGAGCAGAGCTTCTAGTACTGGCTGGACACATAAAGATGCTGAAGAGCAATATAAAAACGATAGAGATCCGAAAGAAACCTTATTTAGTTTTAAAAGGTGTATTGCACATTTTGCAGTTGATGAAAACTTTATTACTTTTGCGACAAAATTAGATGGAAAAAACACAAGATTTATGCCATTTAACAAGGGAACCATTCTTGGGGGATCGGGAAATCCTATAAATGAGAGTGGCACAATGACAGATTATTTATGGAAAGTTTTTTTGAAAAAGGAAACATTGACAAGCTTAATAAGAGACTTTGCATATATTTCTGTAGATAAAGTCAAAAAAACAGAAACGTTGATTTTCCCGAGATATCATCAGTATAGAGTGGTTACAAGACTTGTAGAAGATGTTCAAAAAAATGGTGTAGGCAATAGATATTTAATTCAGCACAGTGCAGGTAGTGGCAAGAGCAACTCTATAACATGGCTTGCCTATCGTTTGGTTGAAGTGGATTATAAAGACCAAAAAGCTTTTGACTCAGTTATTGTTGTTACAGATAGATTGAACTTGGATAAGCAAATCAATGATAATATTAGGAAATTTATAGATGAAAAGAGTATTGTCGGACATGCTGGATCTTCAACAGATTTAAAGAATATGTTGATTGATGGTAAAAAGATTATCATTACAACCGTTCAGAAATTTCCATATTTACTTGAGAAAATTGGAACAGATTTAAAGGGTAAAAATTTTGCAATTATAATTGATGAAGCTCATTCATCACAAAGCGGGAGGGCAGCAGCTTCATTAAATATGGCTGTATCAGGTAGCTTAGGAAATGAGGCTGAATTTGAAATAGAAGATAAACTAAATGAGTTGATTGAGGCAAGAAAGATGCCTGAAAATGCAAGTTTCTTTGCTTTTACTGCTACTCCTAAAGCAAAAACTATCCAAATGTTTGGAAGTGTATTTGATCTATACTCCATGAAACAAGCTATCGAAGAAGGATTTATTCTTGATGTTTTAAAGAATTATACACATTATGAAAACTATTATAAGATTTACAAAACAATAGAAGACAACCCTGATTTCGATAAAAGGAAAGCTCAAAAGAAAATTAGAAATTATGTGGAAGGTCAAGAATTTCCAATAAGAGAAAAAGGCGAAGTTATGGTGAATCATTTCCTTGCAAATACAGTGAATAAGATTAATGGAAAAGCAAAGGCAATGATTATAACACAAAGTATTTTAAGAGCTATTGAGTACTATCACATAGTTAGTGAGCTACTAAAAAATTCTAATACAGGTTATGAAGCTTTAGTTGCGTTTTCAGGTGAAAAAGAATACAAAGGTAAGCTTGTAACAGAAACAAGTTTGAATGGTTTTTCAGATAAAGAGACACCAGAAAAATTTAAGCAAGATAAATATAAGTTTTTGATTGTTGCTGATAAATATCAGACAGGATATGATGAGCCTCTTTTACATACTATGTATGTGGATAAAGTTTTGAATGATGTTAAGGCAGTGCAAACTTTATCAAGACTTAATAGGAGTGCTAAATATAAGATAGATACTTGCGTGATTGATTTTGCAAACGAGCCGGAGCATATATTAGAGGCTTTTCAACCATATTACAAGGAAACGAAGTTAGAAGATGAAACAGATCCTAACAAACTTCATAATTTGTTGTCCATGCTTGATGGGAAGTATGTTTATGAAGAAGATGAAGTTGATAGATTAGTTGAATTATTTCTAAAAAATAGCCCAAGAAGTTTTATTGATAGCATTGTAGATAAGTCAGTAGAAAGATATACAGCTTTAAGCGAAGAAGATCAGGTTGAATTTAAGAGTGGTGTAAAATCTTTTATAAGAACCTATAATTTCTTAGCATCTATTTTACCGATTGGACAAGTAGATTGGGAAAAGAAAGTGATTTTCTTTGAACAATTGATCCATAGATTGCCGACACCAGAAGGAGACGATTTGTCTGCAGGAATTTTAGAGTCAGTTGATTTAGAAAGTTATAGGCTAGAAAAGAAAAATACAATTGATATTATTTTGGAAGATGAGGATGGTAAAATTGAAGGCTTGGGCATAGGAGCTGGAAAAAAGAATGAAGTTGAGTTAGATACATTAGAAAATATTATATCTACATTTAATGATATTTTTGGGAATATTGACTGGCAAGATAAAGATAATGTTGCAAGGCAAATAAAAGAATTACCTGAGATGGTAATGAAAAATGAAAAATTCAAGAATGCTCTAAAAAACTCAGATATCGAAAATATCAAAAGGGAGTATCATTCAGCATTAAAAGAAGTTTTCAGAATTATAATGGTAGACAACATGGAACTATTTGGACAATGGACAAATAATTCTAACTTTAGTAAATGGTTAAACGATACAATTTTTGACGAGATTATGAAGAAAAATAAACGGTAAAGGTGGCGATTAATTTGGGCAATATATCAGGCATTACTAGAAGAGATATAATTGATTTGTTTAAAAATGGCATAACAGAAGATAATTGGATAGTAGAAGAAATCATATATTACCCTTATTATGGTCGCTTTGATATCGTGAATTTTCTCAAAAGAATGTATAAGCTAGATACTTGGGAAAGTAGCGATCCTAGACTAAAAAATGCAGAGCAAGAAATTATAATTCATACACATAATAGGGATTATCCAGACTATTGGATATTTGAAGACGAAAGATTTCAACTGTTTGATGGCGAAGATAATGTTTTTTTAAATTTTTTATGTGAAGTTTTTCATCCAGAAGTAAGAGATGAGAATAAAGAATGGAAAAAGTACTTAGAAAAAATAAATAGTCTATTGCGAGAAGATGGATATGAGCTTATTGCTTCGAGTAAGATATCAGGAAGAGATGTGTTTAGCTGGAGAACAAATATTAAGAAACCAGATATGTATATCCCTTTTTCAGAAAGAAATAAGTCCTTAATAAATAACAAAAAAATCGGTATTAAACTTCCTAATGCAGTGAGACATCAACTTTTTAAAGTGATGGATGCATATGATGAAGAATTTTACTTAGTTGACGAAACCAATTTTAATTATTATAGATCAATAAATGACTTAGTTTTAGAGGATATTACTAAGTTTTATATTCCTAAACATTATGTGGAAAGTGAATTTGTAGAAATAGAAGAATTTGGTGATTTTAAAAAAGGTACTCCACTATTCACTGTGTTTGATGTTATTGAAAGTTTTAATAGGCACACTACAAAAGCTTTACAATTTGGAAATGAAATAAATGCCATCTTTAAATTAAATAATATCAATGTAGAGCTCAGAAATGGAGAAGTACATTCTACAGGCAATAAAGCAATCGTACTCGATGATTCAACAAATATTAGTGAAGCTGGTCTTGAAGAATTAATAAGAACAGCTGAAGATTCATATAATAAAGGTAACTATTCCTATGCTGTTGAAAAATCTGGGATGCTTTTGAAAGAATTAAGACTTATTATCTTGCTTTGGATAAGAAAAAATCAGCAGAAAAAATCATTAATGATATAAGTTATGAGAATGAGCATATCAAAAAGATGTTTGATAATGAATTTAAAGCATTGACATATATAGGGAACTCATATCGAATAAGACATCATGAAATTGATAAAATAGATATTAGCAAGGAATTACACTATAAGTATTTCTATAAAAGATGTTTAGTATTAGTTTCTGTGACAATAGAAAATTTACAGTAAGGGGATATGAATTTGTTTTTTGATAATAGTAAATATTTTAAATTTGATAAATCTATATCTTCTAAAAATGGAAATGGAATTCGGGTATTTAGACTTGATAAAGACTTATTAGATGACAATAGTCTAAATAACTGGGCATCTGGATTAAGAAATAATTATGTTGAAGAGAGTTTGTTAGAGCCGCTAATTAAAGGAACAGGATTAACAAAACAAGAATTTTTGGAGAAGAATATATTTCCTAGCCATCAAAATAGCCTAGGCGCTTCAACTATGTCTGGTGAATTTGGAGAAATATTGGTATATGACTATATAAATTTCACTTTAAAACATTATGTCACCAGGACTAGATATTTGGAAAAAGTTAATCCCAATATGCCAGTATCTGGAAGTGATGTTATAGGTTATCAAGTGAAAAATATTGATAAGCCAAGCAAGACGGATCACTTAATAGTTGCTGAAGTAAAAACTCGTTCAAGTAAATCTGGAAATAAAAAAAATTTGTGTGAAAAGACTGTTAAAGATGCTATAGAACATTCTGTTAAAGACAGAGTTAGGCTAGGAGAGTCTCTAAATGCTGAGAAAAGAAGGTTGCTTAACCGTTCAAGAATTAAAGAAGCTAAAATAGTAGAAAGATTTCAAAATAAAACGGATAATCCATTCAGATTAGACTTTTTTGCAGTTGCTGTATTGGATAATGAATTGTATTCAGACCAAGTAGTTTTGGATGTGGTCAATAGTCAGCCTGAAAATGTAAAATCCACGAATGTATTGATAATTCTTTCTAAAGAATTGAAGCTCTTCTTAAGAGATTTATATAGGAGGGCTTGCTCATGTTGATAGAAGGTACTTCAAAATACTATTTGAAAAAAGTTCGAGCAAAAGCAAAAATGTATGAGTATGGCGTGCCAGAAAATCTCCATATAGAAGTTGAAGAACAAGCAAATGATCTTATATTACTTAGCATTGGGATAGTCGGAGACATCGCTAATGAAATCTGGAACATGAAACAAGCTCCTATAATTCTTCCTAAGGAAAAGGAAGAAGAATTGTACTTTGTATCAAGATTTTTTGATTCATATTTCCAATCTAAAATGAGTATAGAAATGAATCCGTATTACATTTTAATGGGAGCAGTTACTTATTATTTCTGCAATATGAATGGCAGTTCAAAAGTAATGATGAGTATTATGCCAGATTTAACAAATTTTGAATTTTCTGCTTCTGGATTAGAAAATATAATAATATGGCTGTTAGATGGCAACTATAAATTTGATGTTTCCGATATAGATGAAAAATACAGAAGCTATATTATCCAACTAATTAATTATCACAATAGATTTTTTGATAGTGAGAAACTAGAGAAAGCTCAATTTGAAGAATTTAGAAACTATGTTTATCATTTTGGGAATGATAGAGAAATATTATTTACAGATATTATTTTGGCAATTTTGAAGAAAAAAATTTACAATTCATGTATTAATCTAATGCCACTATATTCTGGAATTGATAAGGATAATTGGATTTCAACATTTAAGAATAATGCGATGATGAAAGAAATGTGGTCATCTCAGCTTTTGTTGGGAGAAAAAGGAATTTTCAAAGGGAAATCAGGTATTATCCAAATGCCGACAAGTTCAGGAAAAACTAAATCAGTCTCTCTTGCCGTACAATCTGCATTTTTATCTAAAAGAACATCTATAGTAATTGTTGTAGCTCCATTTAGGGCATTATGTAAAGAAATAATGTTTGATATGGAAAAATTTTTTGCGTTTGATAAAAATATAACTGTAACTGAGTTTTCTGATGTTCCTGAGCCCAGTGAAATAGAATTAGTCACATCTGAGTCAATTGTCAAAAAAATAATTGTTATGACTCCGGAAAAGTTGGCGTATATTTTAAAACATAATACGGAAATAATTGAAAGTATTAACATGATTGTTTTTGATGAAGCTCACTTGTTCGATGATGAGTCAAGAGGAACAGATTATGAACTCCTATTAACAACTATTAATAGTTATCTTAAACCAGATGCACAGAAATTATTAGTTTCAGCAGTAATTTCTAATGCTGATCAATTAAATTTATGGATTAATAATGATGGTATTGTTATAGGGAATGATACCATTAAAACATCAGAAAAGACGGTGGCTTTCAACACATTTATGTCATCCAATATTAATAATGCCTATAGCAATCTTCATTTTGTAGAGCCTAATAGAAACTTAGAAGAAGAATTTTATGTGCCTAGAGTAGTTCAAACAAAGGAATTAAATAAGGTAGGCAATGAGAAAAAGCAGAGATATTTTCCTGATTTTAAAAGCAATAAACAAGATGTAGGTATTTACTTTGCAATCAAATTGATTAGGAATGGAAGTGTTGCTATTTTCTGTTCAAAAAAAGACATTGTAAATAAGATATTACTAAGGTTTATTGAATTAAAAGAGAGAGGGCTCTCTCTTGATGATTTTAGTTTTTTGTCAGATGATACTGAATGTTCAAAAATTTCACATTTAATAAGAGAACATTTGGGTGAAAATAATTTATATATGGCAGCATTAAATGGTATTTTAGGTCATCATTCAGGTGTGCCGAATGGAGTAAGAATTGCTGAAGAATACGCCTTAAAAAAATCATTAGTGCGTTGTGTGGTTTGTACTTCTACATTGGCACAAGGAGTAAACTTGCCGATTAAATATTTAATCGTATCAAGTGTTTATCAATCAAAACATGTAATTAAAGTTAGAGATTTTCATAATTTAATTGGAAGAACGGCAAGAGCAGGAAAAGAGACAGAAGGGACAATCATTTTAACAGAAGATGTTTATAAAAATAGTAAGGAAACTTATAAGCTAAATAATTATAAGCGATTACTTAATGCTGATAATTCTGAAGAGTGTTCTAGTAATCTTTTGAAATTAGTCAGAGAAGTTGATTTGGGAAATAATAGAGTAATTTCTTTTGATTTTTTGAAAAAATATATTAAATCCAGATATTCTAATAAGGCAGAATATACTGAAATAAAAAAAGGCATTCTTAAATATAAAGAGCAAGGAAGAGAATATGGTGAAGAAATTTTCTATAAAATGGATGAAATAGAACATATTTTAGTGTCTTTGGAAAATTTTATACTTGGCTTTGCAGATATTGAAGATGAGAGTTTTGATATTATTCAATCTACATATGGATACTATTTGGCAAATGAAGAAGAAAGGGAAGAACTGAAAGCCATATATAATCTCATTAAAAGTAATATTGATACACTTGATGTTGGTGATAGATTGCTTTATAGAAAAAGTATGTTAGGTATACTGACAATGAAAGAACTATCTAAATTCATAGATGATAATTTATATGAAATAGCAAATGCGGATTTTGATACATTGATTAACTTGATTGCTAATAAATTGAAAGAATCTGAAGATTGCAAGATTATACCTAAATTTATTGATGACGGATATGTTTATGAATTATTAAAAATGTGGATTAATGGTAAAAGCTATATTCAAATTTTAGACTATTCAAAGTCAGTAGATTTACTAATTAAGTGGGGTAAAAAGAGTAGAGATATATCGTTGGAAGACATAATAGCTTTGTGTGATTCAGACTTTGGATATACTTCATTAACTATAATACAGGCTATTATAGAGGTTTTAAATACAAAGAATTGCAATGAAAACACAAAGGAAGATTTAAGTGATATAATTTATAGGATAAGATACGGATTACCAAACAAAGAGTCTGTATTTATATACGAACTTGGATTTGCAGATAGAATTATTTCGCAAAAAATTGCTAATGAAATAAGTGATTTTGACTGTAGCACAAAAAATAAAATAAAATCTACAATAAAAAATAATAAAGAGAAACTACGAAAATTATTGGCGAACTATCCATCATATTTCTTGGATAGACTGCAAAAATTACGATAAACTTACAAGGAGATAGAAATTATCTTTCTATCTCCTTACCCATGTAAATACCATAGTTCTTTCGTATTTGATAAAGCTCATCCATAGTAGATTTTGAGAAATAATACTCTTGCATAAGGGTATTATTTTTTCACTTAGTTCATCAAGCCTATCCAAAATATCCTTTAAATTTGGCAGCTTGGAATAGGACTTTTTAAGCTCGAAAGGAGCATTCTCGTAGAGGACAATCTGAGCTTTGTATTCCTCAAAAAATGCCTTGTTAGAAGGATTAAAGCGATATTCTTTGTAATCTCCTCGATATTTTTGATGGTATGGACTTGCTCCATCGTAGCGGACAACTGCTGTATTTCCTTATTAATCGCTTTGATTTTATCTTGAAGATATTGTCTTTCATCAGCAGTTTTTTGAATGCGTTCATCAAGCTGCTGAACGGATTTAATCCCATGTTCTCTGATGAAAATAACGGATTCCGCCATCGTATTCAGATTATGTTTCGTTGCCCAGTATTCATAACCTTTGCTCTCTTTGACCTTGGCATTGGTCTTCATATCAATGATATTTCCAATGCGTTTTTTAACAGGAGGAGTCTTAATCGTTTCTCTTTCTACTATGCGTTCTTTTAACCTTTCTTCAGTATAATCTTCTCCGATTGTTTTAGCCCTTGTAAATCTTGGCTTATCTTTCGGCTTAAAAGCGATATGCTTACCGTACTTAATTTCATAACCAAGCTCGGTCATTTTCTTTAGAAATTCATCCCAATCCTTTGACTGTTTTATCATGCGATCAATATCAAATTGAAGTCTGCTTTTCCAAGAAGTACCTTTCTTTGCCTGCTCATTTTCATACCAAGACTTTCCGCTCGTCTTATATTTTTTCTTGTAGCTTTCGTAGTGTTCATCAATGACGGAAAGGTTGTTTTCTTTGCATAGCTTATCACTCTGATAACGAATTTTATGGTAGCTTTTTTTGTTTGACTGATAGCATTTACCGGTAACCATATTCACATTGTTGAAGATGATATGATTATGGATATGCCCTTTATCTATGTGCGTCGATAACACAAACTCATACTCATCTTTGAGGATCTTTTTACACAGCTCCATACCGATTCGATGTGCCATTTCAGGGCTTGTTTCTCCCGGTAAAAAAGATTGAATCAGATGTCTTGCAAGGACAGTTCCCTTAGTTCCCGCCTCCACTCTTGTTCGTAAAAACTGAGTATGAGCAGTTGACTGATGGCATTTATGCGTACTGACTAAAAGCTGTTCATCTGTTTTATCTCCATTAACAATATAGTCAATAGCAAGATGAAGGGTTGATTTTATAGGATGTATTTTTGTAATCGCCATAAATTTTAATCACCTCCGGAAGTCCTGTTTAGAAGCAAGGAATGAATTTGCCACAGTTCTTTTGAAAAATGTTCAATCTCTTGTTTCATATCGCCTATGTCCTCTTTGTAGATAACACCGGTCGAATTTACACGCTTTGCAATCTGATTGATGTTGTTTGTTGCGTTGGAAAGTAAGCCTTGTAAATCCCTAAAAGGCTCTAAATCGACTTGATAAATTTCCTTTTCTAAAACGCATTTGCGGATAAAATGGCTCATATTTCTACACTTCGCAAGTTTTCTTTTCTCCTCAAAAAGAGTTTTTTCTTCCTTAGTCAACTTAATTTCAAGTCGTTCATTTCGTATCCTATTTGCCATAGATAGTTCCTCCTTTAGATGTATTTCGGGGTTTTAGGGTCTCCCTAACAAGCTAAAACCCCTAAAAAGGAAGCAGATCCCGAAGGGCTGCTTCATCAATTTTTCCGTAAGTGTCCGTACACTTACTGTGCTTGGGGGGCTACATAAGAATTAATTAGATAGCAAGCGTTAAGCACATATTAATTTATACTCGTATTACACAAAAATTACATTTATAGTGTCAGTATAGTAGTATAATAAATATAGGAGATGTTAAAATAATAAAAAACAATATATATTTAGGATATTTAAAAAAAGGGAAATTGCGGCAAATGAGCTTGAAAATAAATTTGAGAGATGATTTACTAGGATATCGACTCCATTGATAGTGTCAGCATTCCTATCTATGACATACAAGAAAAAAGAGGAGGGCCGAAATAGGTACGAATGTAGATTAAAGAAATGATAAATAAAATGGCAGAAAAATATATAACATGACAAATAGCGTCAAGTATTATAAGATATAATTATCTTAAATAAAGATAAGGATGAAGAAAAATAAATACACAATATTGTCAATGCCGTGCTGCGAAAAAGGCGAATTTACCTAATAGAAGAAATGATTGAAATATGTGTTCCCTACAATGATGACGGAGTTTTTCCAACACCTAAAAAATGAAAGGGGTAAAATGCGAGGAATTAAATACGCCGTTTGATTTCTCAAAGGATGAAAAGAAAAAGAGGCCCATTGGAGAAGAGATAAAAATTTAAAAGATATTTTAATCCACATCTACGAATGGCATAGGCTTGTTTTAAACTGGATAAATTCCAATCGAAAGGGGGAAGAAAAGCCGTTTTTGCCCGAACCGCATAACTGGAAAACTTATGGAGATATGAATGTGGAATTTTGGAAAAAGCACCAAAAAACCTCCCTTGAAGAAGCGACTAAAATACTTCATAAATCGCATAAAGATATTTTAGAGTTAGCCGAAACATTTACAAACGAAGAGCTGTTTTCAAAAGATGCATATAAATGGGTCGGGGGCAGCACGCTTGGATCGTACTTCGTAGGCGACGCTTCGAGCTATTATGACTGGGCGATGAAAAAGCTTAAGGCTCATCAGAAAAATTGCAAGTCAAAATAGCAAAAATAGGACAGTATGGCACATTTTACAAAAGCAAAAGAAAATGGAACATGTCTTTTGGGGAAAAGCCTACAACAAAAGCAAAAAATGCATAATTGACTTAGTTTATATAACTGATAAATATATTCATAAAGAGTTAAAGTTAGATTATACAAGAAACTTGATTTTCCTGAGCTATTGGAGTCATATACTAAAATTATCGGCTTATACAAAAATTTCTGCAACTTTTTTCCGAATGCTTTAAAGTTATTAAAACCGACTTTTACCATTTCGGCTCCTCAGTGTATTTTTTGTTTACCATGATTATACTATAGTTTGTTTTTGGTGCTCTTAAATATTATTAGGATTAAACGTTATACTTTGCAACGCCTGAGCACCATAGCCATAATTATAAAAATAGTATCTAGATATAACCTGTCAAAACAAAATACCTAATGACAAAACAGGCTAACCTAGAATGTTCTAGAATGTTAAATAAATCTGAGAGAAACAAAGTTAAAAAAACAGAATTTTGGGTTACCCGTCGGGCTACCTTTTAAAAGCTTAAGTCTTGAAATATCGTATTTTAGGGAGTTTTGGATGGTGCGGATGAAAGGACTTGAACCTTCACGCCGTGGGGCACCAGATCCTAAGTCTGGCGTGTCTGCCAATTTCACCACATCCGCACAACAATAATAAAATGGTACGCCCATCAGGATTCGAACCTGAGGCCTACGGCTTAGAAGGCCGTTGCTCTATCCAGCTGAGCTATGAGCGCATAAAAACAAAGTGGCGCGCCCGATAGGAGTCGAACCCATAACCTACAGATCCGAAGTCTGTCGCTCTATCCAATTGAGCTACGAGCGCCCAAGTGGGGTGAGTGATGGGAATCGAACCCACGACCCTCAGGACCACAATCTGATGCTCTAACCGACTGAGCTACACTCACCATCTAACAAATGGTCGGGGTGAAAGGATTCGAACCTTCGGCCCTCTGGTCCCAAACCAGATGCGCTAACCAGCCTGCGCTACACCCCGAGGCATTGCGAGTTTAGCCTACTTATTGAAAAGGCGCATTGTAGCCAAAAAAATACGCTATGTCAAGAAAAATAAGCTTAAATTTGAAAATTTGCGAAAATTTTCGCTTCAAGCCGCGCAAACTCCGGCAAGAACAAATTTTGTATAAAAGAAAAAAGTTAGCCCGATCAGCCAAACGTTAAAAAACATCGCCTTAAAAATATCTTGCAGCTCTCCGCCAAAAACATCGGCTACAAGCGAGTAGAGCGCTATTTGCAGCACTATCTGACGGGTAAAATTTAAAACAAAAACCGCCGCGGGCCTTTTTACGCCTTGAAGCGTCGAGCCGGATAGATTTATGAGCGCGTAACCCATAAAAGCTAGCGAATTTACTGCAAAATAGCTCCTTGCCGCACTCACGACCTCAGGCGTTTCGTCAAAAAACCTAACCAAAATCCCGCCGAGCCCCAGGCAAAAAGCCGCCGCAAAAATGCAGTAAACCGCTAGAAATTTGACCGCATAGGCGTAGCAGCCGCGCACTCTGGCGTATTTGCGAGCGCCGAAGTTTTGCGACACGATACCCAGCACCGCCGATGCGATGCCAGTCGTCGGCAGCATAACGATCTGCTCGATACGTAGCGCTAGGCCATAGCCTGCGACCGCGTGCGTGCCGTAACGGCTGATAAAATGCATGAGCACGAGCCCGCCAAGCGACATCGAGAGGTAGTTTAGGCACGCGGGCAAGGCTTGGGCTAAAATTTTGCGGTAGATGGCGAGCTCGGGCACAAACGAGCGTAAATTTAAAAAATTTATCATGCCCGTTTTTGCGACTTTGACGCCTAAAAATAGCGAACCAAGAAGCTGCACCGAAGCCGTCGCCAGCGCTATCCCGCCGATACCCAGCCCGCAAACATCCACATAAAAAAAGCAAAAGCCCAAATTTATAAAAAGTCCCGCAAAAAGCCAGTTTCGCAGGCTCCTTGTGTCGCCCGTAGCCACCAGCACGCCGTTTAGGGATTTTATGAGCAAGAAAAACGGCGAGGCGAGAAATATCACGCGGTTATACGCCATAGCTTCGCGTAAAAACTCCTCGTTCGCGCCTAAAATTTTAAGCAAATGCGGCGTAAAAATAAAGCCTGAAAGCCCCACAAAAAGCGCGCAAAGAAGCACGAAAAACACGCCCTTTGCGGCGTAAATTTTAGCTAGCCGGTCCTTGCCGCCGCCAAGCGCGTTGCCGACAAGCGCGGTTAATGCCGAGCCAAAGCCAAGCCCCACGCCAACGACGCTGATGGTAGAGCAAAAAACTCATCGAAAAGCCCGCCAGCGCCTGCGTCGAGATGCGCGCGGCAAAAAACACGCCAGTCACGTTGTAAAGCGTGTTAAAGCTCATCGCAACGCCCGCGGGCGCGGCTAGGCGCAGTACGAGCTTGTTTACGGGCTCTTTTGTGAGATTCACTTGATTTTGAGCTCCAAAAGCGCGTCTTTTACATCTTTTGGCACGCGGTAGCTGTCGCGGATCTTTGAGATCGTTTTGTTGTGGGTAAATTTACTCAGTCGCCCGCTCTCTAGCAGCTCTCGCCCCGCGCCGTCAAATTTGATAAAAACCTCGGCTAAACACCAAGCAGCCGCCATTTGTACGTAGTAGCGCTCGTCTTTTTCCTCGGCGCAAATTTCAAAAAATCGCTCAAGAGAAATCGCTCCAAAATTACGCATAAAATAAACGTAGAAAAATCGCTTTTCGTATTCTAAATTTGAGGCTAGAGCCTGTTTTAGCAGCGCATCTACGTAGCGTACGCCCGCAAATTTAGGCTCAAAGCCGTCCGTCACCGCCCAGTTTGGCATCGTTTTGATAAACTCGCTCGCTAGCTTAAATTTAGCTTCGTCGTCTTTAACGAGCATTATCAAAAAGCCCTTTAGCATAAACTCCTCGTGAAAAAACGGCTCGTAACCTGCGATCTGTTTTAAATTTAGCCGAGCGAAATTTCGCTTTGCTAGGCGTCTTAACTCGGGAGTTTTTACGCCTAAAATTTCGGGGTTTTTGATGAGCTTTTGCGAAAACGCCGCTAGCTTTTCGCTCTTAAGCCCCTCTAAAATCTCTAAAAATTCGCCTTTTACGTCCACGCTAGCTCCTTTGCTTTTTGAATTTACCGCTCAAATTCGTCCTGTTTAAATTTGACGCCTCAAAAAGCCGAAGCGTCAAATTTACCGCCATGCGCGCCTAAAAGCAAATTTAAAGGCCTAAATTTACTTTTGAGCCCCTTGCGCGCGTTTTGCCGACTTTTTGCGAGCGTAGATGTTGATGAGCTCCACTCCCAAAGAAAACGCCATCGCAAAGTAAACGTAGCCCTTAGGCACGTGCAGTCCGAGCCCCTCGCCCACTAGCGTAAATCCGATCAGGATCAAGAACGCAAGCGCGAGAATCTTGATCGTCGGGTTGTTGTCGACGAAATTTGAGATGCTCTTAGACGCGAACATCATCACGCCCACTGCAAGTATCACTGCTAAAATCATGATCTCGATGTGGTTTGCCATACCCACTGCGGTGATAACGCTATCGAGCGAAAAGACGATGTCAAGCACGGCGATCTCGGCGATAACGACCCAAAAACTCGCATGACCCTTGCTTGCCGAGTGTTCCTCGTGCTCGCCGCTGACGCTTGAGTGGATCTCTAGCGTGGATTTGCCGATAAGGAAAAGCCCGCCTAAAATCAGCACCAAATCGCGCCCCGTGATCGTAAAGTCAAACACGCTAAATAGCGGCTTGGTAAGCTTCATAATCCAAAATAGTGAAAGCAAAAGTGCAATCCTCGTTAGCATCGCAAGCGAAAGCCCTAAAATGCGGCCTTTGTCGCGCTGCTCAGGCGGGAGCTTGCCGACTAGGATCGCGATAAATATGATGTTGTCGATACCAAGCACGATCTCAAGCCCCGTTAGCGTCACGAGCGACAGCCACGCCTCGGGCGAAAAAATCCAATCGAACATTTTTTTCCTTTTTTATAATTTAGGGCGCGATTATAGCCAAAACGGGTTTAAATTTGATTGAGCGGGCGGGCGCGGGCGTTTGGGGATCAAATTTTGCGATTAAATTTGGCTGGTTTTTGTTTATTTGGCGGAGATTAAAATTTGACGCAATGAAATTTGATGCTACAAAATACGGCGCAAACGGTTTTGAGGTTAAATTTTAGAAAATCCGAATTTAAGAAAAATTGTATTTAGATAAAGGGTGTTTAAGCGATAAGCGGATAAAATTAAAATCTTTTGTGAAATTTAAAATGAAGTGGTGACCCCTACGAGACTCGAACTCGTGTTACCGCCGTGAAAGGGCGATGTCCTAACCGCTAGACGAAGGGGCCACAAATTAGCGGAAATGGGATTTTACATTAAAGATAATAAAAAATAGCTTAAATCAAGGATAAAAAATTATGAAAAAATTTTCCAAATTTGCTTTGAGTGCGCTTGCGTGCCTAGCGCTTGGCGGCTGTGTCGCATTACAAAGCCAAAAATCATCAGGCAAATTTACCGTCACCATCCTCACTCCGCCGCTAAAAATCAACGACGTGGGCTTCCTACACAAAAGCGCAAATCAGCTAAATTTGCAAATTTACAGCTCCGGAGTAAATACGGTAAATCTCAAAATAAACGACAAAATTTGCATGAACGGCGCGTGTTTTGAGAAAAAAGAATTTAACAAAAAGTTCTTTTTGGAGGAGAGATATGATGACTTTTTTGCGGAAATTTTGGAGCGAAAGCCGCTGTATGAGGGCATAAATGTAATGACAAATTCGTGCGGTTTTATACAAGATATAAGTAAATATTCAATAAAATACGAAGTTTGCGGTAAAAATATCAGCTTTTTCGACGCTAAAAACCGCATAAAAATCATCATAAAAGAGCTTCAATGAAATTTATCGGCGCGCACGTCAGCATCGCGGGCGGCATAGAAAACGCTCCGCTAAATGCGGCAAATATCGGCGCGAACGCCTTTGCGATGTTCGTTAAAAATCAGCGTCAATGGGAAGCCAAGCCGCTAACCCCAGAAAATATCTCCAAATTTAAACAAAATTTAAAAGCCGCCGACATCGAGCCCAGGCACGTTTTGCCGCACAACGGCTACCTTATAAATTTAGGCCATCCGAGCGCCGAGCAGCGTCAAAAGTCCATTAACGCCTTTTTGGACGAAATTTACCGCGTAGAAGCGCTAGGCCTAGTGATGATAAATTTTCACCCGGGCTCGTATCTAAACGAAATTTCGCCCGAAATTTGCCTCCAAAATATCGCAAATTCCGTAAATTTCCTACTCGAAAATAGCCAAAACGTAAAGCTAGTCATAGAAAATACCGCAGGTCAGGGCTCAAATTTGGGCTTTAAATTTGAACACCTAGCCTATATCATCAAACGCTGTATAGACAAAAGCAGGATCGGCGTGTGCCTGGACACCTGTCATACCTTTGCCGCGGGATACG
>NZ_AOTD01000243.1 GCF_000344295.2 Campylobacter showae CC57C
ATTTGCCGTAGAAATGTTTAAATTTGAGCCGCTTATCATTTTTGATCTCCTAAAATTCGTTTCGGCAGTATATCCTATACATTAATATCGACCTTATTTATTTTATTGAGCTTTTGTAAAATATCCCAAATATCCGTACCCTTTTCTTGCTCGGCTTTTAGGAAATTTTCAAAGAATTCTCGTCTGATGTCTTTATCTACGTATGTTTTGCTTTTGCTTGTCGCTTGGATAGGTTTAAATTTAGCTTCTCTATTTTGCTTGGCTAAATTTGCGTTGTATTCTCTCATCTCTTGATTGATTT
>NZ_AOTD01000244.1 GCF_000344295.2 Campylobacter showae CC57C
GTCCCACTCTTCGTCAAATTTGACGTCTTTAGCGTTAACGGCTGCTTGCGCATTTACTCCGCCTAGAGCTAAAGCTCCGGCACCTACCATACTTAACTTAACAAAATCTCTTCTTGAAACGTTTGAGTTTTTCATAGCTTCTCCTTAAATTTACTTAGCTATTACCTGTAAATCTTTAATTTACGACTCTACTCTAAATACCTTTATTACTCTTGGCGTCTTTTGGGCGTCCTCCTTAGATTAAATTTATTTTATCTAGTGTTATTATAGGACTTAACTTTAAAGAATAAGCTTAAATGAAGGTATAATTTGGAATTTATTTGTAATATTTAAAGATTTATTTGCCTAAAAACGTGATTATATCGGG
>NZ_AOTD01000245.1 GCF_000344295.2 Campylobacter showae CC57C
AAATGGCGATGATCCTCGACCTATTGGTTAAGGTGTTTTGTTATGGCTACTGAAATTAAATACCATTGGCGTTTTTTTGACAAGAGCGGTAAAGTCGTCGCTGAGGGTATGTCTCCCCGCGAAAGTGATGACGGCGATTTTCATCTTAATGATGATGGCTATTTTGAAAATAAAAAAACTGGTGAATTAAAAAATGGTGATATCATTACTAAATATTATGATAATGATGGTAATGAGGTCGAAAATCCTGCTGATACCAAAACTATTACGCGCGATAAATCTGATAATTCTCGTGCTTTTGGCGAAATACGTTCAAATTTAAGTTCAGGTGTTGTTCCCGTATTTGAAAAGGCTGTTCGCACTGATCGTTCTAAGATTGAGGAGCCACAAAAACCGCAGCCTAACGACCCAATTCCGCCTAATAATGGTGAGGGTGCGGGGCGTTCTCTTGTTAGCGAGCTTTCTCGCCAGAATGATATTTTGCGCAGTTTGGTTTCTAAAGTTTCCCAAAAATCGGGTTTAAATAAAATTTCCCGTAGTTTAGATAGTTTTGAAAAGGCTTTTAAAAGTTCTATTGAGGGGCTTTCAAAAGAGGTTTCTAAGGGGTTTGCTATTTCTGCTCATAATAGTGGCGATAGTAAAGTTGCGGGTGCTATTGGTTCTCTAAAAACTAGTTTAGACAAAATAGCTACTGTTAAGGACGATTTGGCTAAAATTTCAGAAAATGGCAAGGGATTATTGGATATAGAAAAGGATCGCCATGCTTACGAAAAAACGCCGCAAGCTATTAAAGACCTTGACGGCGAAACGGTGGCAAATTTAAGCCCTAGAGACGCGCAAACCGCGAATAACGCTACTCAAGCTAAAAAGAATACGGATATAAACAATTTTGAGCTTTTAGATAGCGATATAGAGGATTTATTCGGAGATTTGCCTGATATAACGGGCTTGTTTAATGTTCCTTATTCCAGCTCTGTTGATTCGCAATATACTAAATAAAAAGGGGTTTGTTATGAAATTTTTTATTGAGCTCTTAGTTTCTTTTCTTGTTGTTGGTGCAATATATTATTTTTTTAATGTTCCTTATTCTAGTTTTGTAGATATGCAATATACCAAAGGTTATGATAATGGCGGAAAATAATTCTAATCGTATTTTGAAACTCGGTGTTGAGGAGATATTCGAGGATTTAACCTATAATGTGGCTTATAACGAAGTTTTAAAGCGTTTAAAAGATAATGGGATGTCTGACGGTATTTTAAAAGACGCTATTGATAGCGGTATAACTATAATGTTCAGTTCTGCTTTAATGCTTTACATGCAAAAACAAGAGGCGTTATTACAAAAAATCGTTGATAGTGCTATCGCTCTTTTGGTTGCTGCTTTAAGTCCTTTAACTCGTGTTGCTAAAGGTCTTGCGCGTAAATTTTTTAAGGGTGCTAAAGCTGGTATGATTTCGCGGTTTCTTGGTGTATCGACTGAAGCTCGCGTTGGTTTCGCGCAAGTCGTAACTACTGGAGCTAATGCGATGTTTAATCGCAAACAGTCCGAAAGCCATTTTTATCAAAATGCTGGTTATGTTCAACAGCAAAAAAATCAACTTATCGCTACTAAAGACCAGCAATTAGCCTACGCCAAAGCTAAAGCCGATAGTTTCAATCAAACGTTGATGTTTAAACTTTTAACCTCAAAATTTACGGCTACGGATAAAGAGCTTTTACGTAAAATTACGGGTTCATCTAGTATTGACATTGATCAGATTAACAAAGTTGCTGATTTTATGTGGGTTAAGGATGATAAAGGCGATATTGTAGGGCTTAGCGAAGCATTTATGCAGATGTTAAACGGTCTTGGTTATTTTCACAATAAGGTAAAGGGGGCGCATAATGGCTAATATAGATTGTCAAGCCGCTTTTAATCAGGAAATGAGTGTTTTAAGCGAAATTTCTAAAACTTCAAAGGATATTTTCGAGGTTTTAAAAACCCCTCAAACTCCAAAGCCGGATACTCTTGAAGCTAAAATTGATGAAACTAATCGACTTTTGAAACTTCTTTGTATGGGTATTTTAGGTAAGGATAAGTAAAAAATGGTTGCTTTGATGTGTGCTTGTTGTTGTAGTAATGATAAGTTTTTTAAAATTTCTTATAAGTCTGTTGTCAAGCGACCTGATGTTGTTTCTCTTCGTTCTGCTGTTTATAATCGTTATTTTCTTGACGTCGGTTTTGGTTTTTTATTTTTTAAGCCTTTAAATAGTTCTGCTTCTTTTCGTTCTACGTCTTTTGTTTTTGATAGCGGGCTAGGGTCTTTTGTTGATCTAGATAATGAAATATCTTTTCTTATTTCTAACTATTGTATTAATAATTTTTCTTTGGTCGGTTCTAAATTTAATGAGGCTTCTTTTATTTCGAGTTTTAATAATTATTTGCCTGATACTCATTACAGTATCGTTTTTGAATATTGCAGGAATATTATTAACAGTCTTAAGCCGCATTATGACCGATATGCTACTTTTTTAAAGGGTTTGAAAAATTATCCTAGCTTGCCGCCTTATAATTTACAGCAATTTTATTCTGAAGTTAAAGATTTTTTAGCTAGCGAGCCTCCTATTTTATTTGAATTTGTTGTTTCTTTTGATGTTAAGGTCTCGCTAGATGAAAATAATATTATTCGTGGTGTTGAGATTTTGTCTTTTGATGAAATTTCATCTCAAATTAATTAAGTGAGGTTTTTCTTATGCCTATATACAAAGTAACACAGCAGCAGGGAAACCGTGTAATAACTAGCACGCTAGAGGCTAAAAGCCTATCTAGTTTGCAAGCGTTTTTAACTGCGGCTTCTACTGCAAAAATTAAATATATTTATGAAGTTCATTTTGAGGACGATACGACAACGCCGCCGATAGATGATTTCAACTATTTTAAGCAATATAAGGCTTTTTGCGCAAATTCTAATCGTCGTAAAAAGCAGGTTTTAATCCATAACGTAAAAAAGACTATGGACGAGGACAAGCTCGCGCGCCTTTGTAAAATGCATCTAGAGGTCGGTGGGCTTAAGGTTGATAGCGTTGCGTGTGCTTTATTTATGCTTTGATCTTTTCAAATTTAGCCGTATTTGTCTTTTTACCTGCTTTTTGTCCTTTCTCGCCAAGCTTCAGGCGCTCTGCGCCGTCGGAGCTTGGCGTTCCCTCTCCCCTTGCTTGCTAGCTTCCCCTTTCGGACTTTTTTTGTCTTAAAACCGGGGCATATTTTCCCTATAGTTGCCGCTTGCACGAGCTCCCCGCAAAGCGACTTTAGCTTTTTCGTTCGTTGCTAGTTATCCCCGTTAAATTTGGTTATCGCGGATTAAACTGCTGAGCGGCGTCGCTTTGGCTCGTGCTAGCGTAAATCTTGGATTTTTTATACTTGCTTACTGTTTAGAGTAAATCCCGTATTTTTGGATATTCGTTTAATCAATAAAGCAATTATTAAAAGTGTTCGTTAATATTTCGTCGTTTATGCAGCATAACGCAAAAATAAAACTCAAAGGAGTAAAGAAAAATGCTAAAGCAAACTATTAAGGGCTTACGCTCTTTGACTGTTACGGCTATCGGCGCGACTGACGGCGACACTACGGCGTTAATCGGTCTTATGGCTGGAAAAGTAGAAAAATTTAAAAACGTTGGTGAGGGTGGCGTCGCTATTGCCGCAATTCCTAGCCCTTTAAACAAAAAAAGCATAGTTGTAGGTAAAAAAGACGCTACGGGTAGGCTGTCAACTATTTTCAGCGTTCCGCACGTTAAAGCCGCTAAGACTTTTAAAGATTTGAGCACGGACGTCGTCGGTAAGTTTGATTGTGATTACGTCCTAACTACAAAATGCGAATACGCAAAATTAAAATTTGACGCGTAAGAAAGGGGTAAAAAATGGCTAAATCATTAATTAGAAATACTTTAGGAAATCGCACGTTTGGCTTTGCTGTTCCTGCGGATGGCGCAACTGCTAAAACCTTTGCAGAAAACAACCTTGACGGAAAATTCGTCGTTTATGAGGTTGAAAGCACGTCGGGCAATGAGGTTGTAGCTGATCTTTGGGATGTTACCGTAACGGGTAAATCTGCCGCTTCAAAAGCAAAGACTACATTTCAATTTTACGCAGATTATAGCAAAGATGAGGACGAGATCCGCACCGCGCTTCTAAACAAAACCTTTAACGGGGTTAAGTTTGAGGAAGTTTTTGTTATAAATATGCAACACGTAACTATCGCGTAAGAAATGCAAGCAAGTTTCATAGTGGATTACATTGAGCCGTTAATAACCGTAACGGCTCTATTCTTTACTATCATAAATTGGATAATCTCGCAAAGGCTAAACGCTTTTAATCAGAAGTTATCGTTATTTGAAAAATCATTTGGCGAGGATATATCAAATCTTGAAAAGAAAATTGATAAGATTTACGATTTATTCCTAAGCCAAAACATAAGGCTACATAAATGACGCTAGGGCAAAATCAAGAGAAATTTACTCAAGACCTCGTAAAACTTTTAAATTACCTAATCGACAACGGTTACGCCGTAAGGATAGGCGAAGTCGAGCGCACGCAAGCACAACAAGAAATCTATATCAAAGAGGGCAAATCAAGAACAAGTAATTCAATGCACTTAAAAAGATGTGCCGCCGATCTACACATTTTTAAAAACGGCGAGTGGCTACAATCAAAAGCACAATTACAAAGCATTGGCGACTATTGGGAAAGCTTAGATCAAAGTAATAAATGGGGCGGAAACTTCAAAAACTTTATAGACACACCACACTTTGAAAGACAATGCTAACGCAAAAAACACACAAAATAAAAAATATTTTTTATTGACAAAACCTCGATATAATCGAGCTTCCACAACCTCACAAAACCCTATTATCAAAAATGACCCTTGACAAGTATCTTAAAATCTTAAAAAGGCTCGGCGAGTTTACCGAGCCTAGTGCATCTAGTTTAGCCTAAATTTCACGCGCCCGTGAAAACTTGACCTGCATAAACGATGTAGTATCTTAGCATCACGACGCCGCAGATAACTACAAGAGAGTTTGCTATGATGTAGCCCACTCTATAAGCGTGATTTTTAAGAGCCGTTAGCGCTATGGTGATAGGGGTCAAAAGACCGATGCCTACGACGCCTATCCAAAAGATCAGCGCGTATTGTCCCGTGCTTAGAGCTTGTTTTGCGGCAACCGCGCTCGCTCCGCCCTCGAAATATAGTCCCAAAAATAGTATCGCGATAAGCGGTATCTCGAAAAGTACGGCGCGCAAGTCCATAACCAAAAGATACTTCACGTTGTCTTCGTTAAGAAGATGTTTGAAGCACAAAAGGCCGACTAGGATGTTCGTCGCTACGCCCGAGCTAAAGCCTGATGTTAAGAACAAGATCGGCAAAATCGGCGTATTCCAAAGCGGAAGCTTCGTAATCGCGCTAAGCAAAAAGCCCGTATAGATACCAACGCCGATCGCAAGACCAAAAAGCGCCATCTCGACTATCTTTGAAAGAGGCGCAAAAGAGCGGATCAGCCTAGAAATAGGACGTAAAACGGCTAGAATTTTATACTTTTCTATCTCTTCTTCAAAAATAATCACCGCAAAAAGGTAAGCTAGCGGCGTATAAAGCAGCAACAACGCCACGCCGATAGACATAACGGAACCAAAGTTATACTTAATCAAAATCCAGTAAAAACTAAGCGGTTTGCCAAGGTCAAGCACCAAAAGTGCAAGGCCCACGGTAATCGTTATAGGAGCTACTAGAGCGCCCGCCTTTACCATTGCGTCCCAGATGCTGCCGTCTTGTTTTTTGTGGTAGTTCCACTTAACAAGCAATGCAACCATCATCGCGCCTGCGGACAAACCCGCCAAAAATAGATAAACCGCTATCGGCCACGGCCAGTAAATTTCATTATATTGCGCTACGCTTCCCCACATATTATTCATGGCTTCCTCCTTTGCGGTTAGCTATCATAGCAAGCTTGGGTTTGGTTTTAAGCTCGGCTTTAGGATAGTAGTGAGCTTTGGTATTTAAAATTTTACTTACTTCGCTGTTTGGATCGTTTATATCGCCAAATGCCAAAGCATCGGTCGGACAAACGGTCACGCACGCAGGCTGCTCGCCAATGCTCACTCTAGTTTCAAAGCAAAACGTGCATTTGCCTATCTCGCCGGTTTTCGGCTCGACGTAGCGAGCGTCGTAAGGACAGGCCAGGATGCAGTATTTGCAAGATACGCAGGTAGAGTGGTCTAGCAGCACGATGCCCTCCGCCGTCTGAAAGCTAGCTCCCGTAGGGCAAACAGTCACGCACGGAGCGTCCTCGCACATCACGCAGCTATGTCTGCTAAAGTCGGTTTTTAAATTTGGAAATTTGCCCTTTATCTGCGAATGGACTTGAAGTCTAAAAACGCCTCTAGGCACTTCGTTTTCGCTCCTGCAAGCCACCGAGCACGCTTGGCAGCCTATGCAGAGGTTTTCGTCATGTATCATTCTATACGCTTTTTTCATCTTTTTTCCTTTACGCTTTTATTATCTTGACGCCGACGTTTCGCACCATAGTAGAAGCCACGGGGCCGATCACGGTAGGATCTAGCAGCTTGCTTTGATTCGTTCCTACGCCGTTCGTGCGCTTTAGTCCCGCGCTTTCGTGGCCGAAACCGTGATAGACGAAAAGCGTATCCTCCCTGATGCCTTCAGTCAGCATCACGCTTGCTTTTTCTTTTGCGGTTTTACTTTGAAGGGTTATCTTATCGCCGTCTTTTAGCCCGTATTTTTTCGCGGTATTAGGGTGTATCCAGACGGGCGCGCTACTCATCAGGTCGTTTAAAAATTCGACGTTTTGCGTGTGGCCGTTGGTGTGTATCGGCGTTTTGCCGCTCATTAGGCAAAGCTCCTCGCCGAAAAATACGTCCATGCCCTCGGCGTTTAAGCAGCCGTATCCCGGAAACTGCTTTTCGACCTTTTCGCTAAAGAGCTCGATCTTGCCGCTATCGGTTTTAAATTTGACCTGCGACTCCATCAGCCCGTCGTCGCCCACGAACTGCTGCGCGTAAGGGAATTTTTTCGTAAATTCTTTTACGCTATCTTTTTCTCTAAACAAAATCCCCGGCACCTTCCACGTGACGTAGCCTTTTTTAACTAGCTCCGCCAACAGCTCGGCGTTGCCTTTTACTTGTTTGATTCTCCACTCGTCCATCGTGTTTGCCGAGTACTGCTCGTCTATCTTCATCCTGCGAGCTAGCTCTCTAAAGATATCGTAGCCGTTTTTGGTGTCGCCGATAGGATCTACGACTTTGTTTCTTATCATATAGGCAGGTTTTTGACTCGACTTATCCTCGATGCCTTCGTCGCGCTCAAGGTAAGTACTCTCGGGCAGTATCACGTCCGCCCATATCGCAAAATCGCTCATATAGATATCCGAGCACACGATAAAATCAAGCTTTTTTAGGCTCTCTATCGTAGTTTCCGTGCCCGCGACGTTGATCGGGTGATTAAACCTTATACTAAACCAGCCTTTTACGGGATAAGGCTTCTCGCTTAGTATGGCTTGCGGGATCTCCATCAAGACGCCGTGACTTCTGCTGACGAATTTGTTTCGTCCGTCCTCGCCCGCAGCGTCTATTCTAGGCACTTTAGGTACTTTTATCGCGGCGTCCGGGTTTGTGATCTCAGGGATTAGCTCTTCGCCGATTAGTTTGTTGTAAAATTTAGCCTTTTTACCGCCAAAAATTCCGCCCTTTTTCTCCCAGTTGCCCATCATCGCGTTTGCCGTCATTATGGCTCTGGTGCGAATGTATTCGGCTCTAGTCGTAGTGGTGTTGTGACCGAAGTCGATGATGACTTTAGGTGCGGCTTTCCAGATTTCGCCAGCGATTCGCTCGACCGTTTTTGCAGGTATTCCCGTGATCTTTTCTTGCCACTGCGGAGTTGTGTCTTTGGTCGCTTCTACGACTTTGTCAAATCCAATCGTAAATTTCTCTATAAATTCTTTATCGTATGTGCCATTTTCGATCCATGTATGGATAAGGGCTAAAACAAATGCTAGATCGGTTCCCGGTTTTACGGGTAGCCACTCGTCGGCTTTTGAAGCCACGACGCTAAAGCGCGGATCTAAAACCAGCAGCTTGGTATCTTCTTTCGCGGCCATTTTAGCTAGCTTTTTAGCGTCGGCGATGACGATGCCTTCAAAGAGATTGTGCCCGAAATTTACGACGTATTTTGCGTTGCCGAAGTCTCTTTTTAGCTTCGCATCGCCGTACATATGCTCGCAAACCATCTGATAAGTGATCGGGCAACAGGAGAAGTGAGAAAAGCAGTTTGGCGAACCGTATGCGCTAGCAAAAGTCGTCATTAGCTTGTGCGTTTGGCTTGATTTTGCCGTAAACACAAAGCTCTCCGGCCCGTATTTTTCCTTGATCTCAAGCATTTTTTTAGCGACTAGATCTAGCGCCTCGTCCCAGCCCGCTTCGCGCCATTTGTTTTCGCCGCGCTCGCCTACTCTGATGAGCGGTTTTACGATGCGCTGCGGATCGTAGAGCTGATTGTGCCCGCTGCCGCCCCTTGCGCACACGGAAGTCGCCGTGCCGCTTACCTTGCCGTTGCCTTGGATGAAGACGTTTTTGCCGTCTACAACCTTGGCCTCGATAGGACAGCGAGAAGAGCACATCTCGCAAAAACTATAAACGGTCTTATCGCCGCCTTCTAGCGCTTTGGCGCCGACGGCGCCTAAAGTACCGGGCGCGTAAGTCATCGCAAGCAAGCCCGTGGCGGTGGATGCTTTTAAGAAATTTCGCCTCGAAGTATCCATTTTTTCTCCCTTTTTGAAATAAATTTACCGAAATCTTAAATAATCAACGTAAATTATACGTAAATTTTTCGTATCAATATAAATTTTAATTGATAACGATTATTTCGTTTTTTAGGGGAAAAGCTTAAATTTAATTTCAAATTTGTCAAATTTACAAATATCAAATTTTAACGGATGATGATATTTGAGCTGCTGTTTGCTTAAATTTATAACTTAAAAAGTATTCTTGCGATTTCCGTCAAAAATTATTTTAATTTTATTTGTATATAATTCGCGTATTTTTTCAAAAAGGCAAATTTAATGAAAAAGCAAATTTACATCATTCACGGCTACGACGCTTCGCCGCAAAGCCACTGGTTTGGTTGGTTTAAAGAAAATATGCGCGGCATTGCCGAGGTGGAAATTTTAAAGATGCCAAATCCGCAAACGCCGAAGCTAAACGAGTGGCTAGAAATGATGAAGCAAAACGTAAATTTGGGAAAGAATTCATTTATCATCGCTCACAGCCTGGGCACGATAACTAGCTTAAATTTTCTTAGCGGTTTTGCAAATTTACCAAAATTTGGCGGTCTAGTCCTCATATCGCCGTTTGACGAGCCTATTAAGGAATTTGCTATATTAAACGAATTTTGCAAGCCGCAAATCGCCTACGAAAAGATAAAAACGGCGGCGAATATGATAAAAGTAATAGCCGCAAAAGACGATTATATCGTGCCTTGCAAGCTTAGTCTAAAGGTAGCGCGAAATTTAGACGTGGCACCTGATATTTTTGAAAAAGGCGGACACTTTATGAGCGCGGACGGTTTTAACGAATTTGAGTTTATATTAAATTTATTTAAACTTAAAGACGAAAAATTATCATAAAATAATAACTAAAAAGTAAGATTATTTAAAAAAAATTACTATAATGTGCATTTTGATTTAGTAAATTTATGTTCAAGGATATGTTTTGAGCGAGTTAAAATCCCTATTTTTCAGTATGACGTCGGCCGTCGTGCTACTTGTTATATTTGCTATCGGTAGTGGCGCAGCGACGATAATAGAAAGCTACTATGACACAAAAAGCGCGTGGGCGGCGGTTTACGGAGCAAGTTGGTTTGCTTTAGTTCAGGTGCTTTTGGGCATAAATTTGGCTTACAATATTTTCAGATACAACCTTTTAAGAAAAGAAAAACTACCCGTTTTGATATTTCACGTTAGCTTTTTGTTTATGCTACTTGGCGCCGCGATGACGCGATATCTAGGCTTTGAGGGCAATATCCACATCAGGGAAAACGAAACCTCAAACGCGGTATTCGGATCCGTTTCTAGAATAGAAATCGCAGCCGAAAAAGACGGTCAAATTTACTCAAACTCAATCCCAAAACAAATCACTTCCATCGGCTCAAACGACTTTAACTTGCCACTTGAAATCGCGGGCAAAAAAGCAAATTTAACCTTTGACGGATACTACAAAAAGGCCGAAACCGAGTCCTACGAAGCAGAAAAAGGCGAGCCGCTCGTTAGGCTTGCGGTCTCAAGCCCGGACTCAAAAGAAGAAATAAGCCTGCAAGCCGGCGAAACTCGCGAGGTGGGCGGCGTTAGCTTTGCATTCGACGCGCAGCCGCTACTTGAAAATTTCGTCAAAATCGAGTTAAAAGAGGGCAAATTTTATCTAACATCAAACCAAAATATCGGCTACTTTACGATGGCGACGAATGAAAAAGGCGAGTACGCAAAAGACCAATCGACCGAGTTTTTACCGATGCAGCTCTACACGGTCACGGATGTAAATTTCGTTCCAAAATCATTGCTAACCAAAGCAGCCAAGCGAGTCGTGAGCAAAAACGGCGAATACGACGCATTGGTGGCAAATTTGACGTTTGACGGCCAAACCCAGCAGCTCATGCTCTACGAAAACAGCTACATACCGGCTAAAGCCAGGATCGACGGCGTACTTTTTAATGTTTATTGGGGTTCAAAGATGGTCGAGCTTCCATTTTCTTTAAAACTTGAAGACTTTGAGCTTAAGCGCTATCCGGGCTCAAATTCGCCGATGAGCTACTCTAGCGACGTCATCGTCGAGGACTCTAGGACAGGAAACTACCCGTATAAAATTTACATGAACCACGTACTAGATCACGACGGATATAGATTTTTTCAAAGCAGCTACGACCAAGACGAGCTTGGCACCGTACTGTCGGTAAACCGCGATCCGGGTAAGATTCCGACCTACATCGGCTACTTTTTGCTAGGACTGGGGCTCTTTTTCAACGTCGTAAATCCTCGCTCGCGCTTTAGAAAACTAGCTAAAATGATAAACGAAGATGCCGTTAAAAAAGTCGCGAGCTTCGCGCTAATCGCCTGCTTTGCGGCATTTGCCCCAAGCAAAACCTATGCGGCCGATAACGCTAGAAACATCGATGCAAACCACGCAAAAGAGCTCTCTACGCTAATTATCCAAAGCGCCGACGGCAGAATGAAGCCTTTTGACACCGTAGCAAGAGAAATTTTAAACAAGATCCACCGCAGCGATACGCTAGACGGCCTAAACGCAAACCAAGCAATACTTTCTATGATGATAAACGCCCCGTACTGGCGCGACGTACCGATAATTTACGTCGGAAATAAAGAGCTAAAAAAGCTAATCGGCATAGACGAAAAGGCTAAATACGCGAGCTATAACGACTTTTTTGCAAGCGATAAAGACGGCAAAATCATCTACAAGCTCAACAAATTTGCCGAAGCTGCAAATCGAAAAACGCCGGGCGAGCGCGGTACGTTCGATAAAGACTTGCAAAAAGTGGACGAGCGCCTAAATATCCTTTATATGGTGTTTATAGGCGAGGTCTTTACGATGTTTCCAAAGATGGACGACCCGAATAACAAATGGTACGGTATAGCCTCAGCCATGATGTATCTTCCTAAAAACGAGAGCGAACCGATCGGCAGGATGCTAAGAAGCTATTTCACTAGCGTTGCCGAAGCTACAGAAAACAACAACTGGCGCCGTGCGAATCAAGCTCTAGCCGAGATAAAAACCTATCAACAAGAGCACGGCAAAGCGGTCATCCCGGGCGAAAAACGCATCGAGATGGAGCTATTTTTTAACGAATATAAAATTTTCGAGTCGCTAACGCCGATATATCTTTTGGCAGGGTTTGGCCTTTTATGCTTCGTGTTTGCTAAGATGGCAAGACCTAAACTAAACATCAAATGGCTATTTGGTATCGTTTACGGCGTAAATATCTTAGCGTTTTTGCTGCACACTTTTGGCATCGGCATACGCTGGTATATCGCCGAGCACGCGCCGTGGAGCAACGCCTACGAATCGATGATCTACATCGCTTGGGCGCTTAGCTTATCAGGTCTAGTGTTCTCACGCCAAAGTCCGATAGCTATGGCTCTAACCTCGATTTTAGCGGGCATTACGCTATTTGTCGCGCACCTTAGTTGGATGGATCCGCAGATCACCACTCTAGTGCCTGTGCTTCAGAGCTACTGGCTAACGATCCACGTCTCGGTTATCACGGCTAGTTACGGATTTTTGGGACTTTGCTCGCTGCTGGGTATGTTTACGCTCGTACTTTTTGCTATGCAAGGCGGTAAAGAGCATAAGGAAATTTCGCGAAATATCCTAGAAGCCACGCGTATAAACGAGATGGCGATGATACTTGGTCTTAGCCTGCTTACGATGGGCAACTTCCTGGGCGGCGTTTGGGCGAACGAGAGTTGGGGTCGCTACTGGGGCTGGGATAGTAAGGAGACGTGGGCGCTGGTTTCTATTTTAGTTTATGCAGCGGTTTTACACATCAGATTTATCCCTAAACTAAACAGCCAGTACGCATTTGCCGTGACTTCGATGTTTGCTTATTGGTCGATCATAATGACCTATTTTGGCGTAACCTTCTACCTAAGCGGTATGCACTCGTATGCTGCCGGCGAGCCGATACCGGTGCCGACTTTTGTGTGGGTGGGCGCGCTTTTGATGGTCTTGATAGCGGTTTTGGCATATTTTAGAAAGCCCGATAAAACAGTAAAACTATAATGAATCAAACCCTCGTAATATCGATCTTGGCGGCGATTTTTTTAATCATCGTCGCCGCGCTAATTTTTCTCGTCGTCAAATTTAAACATAGTAGCAAAACCGCTCAAAACGAGCCCTCAAAGCAAGAGGAAAAAGAGCTCACTCTGCAAGATCTAATCGACATCGCCAGCAATCCAAAAAGCGATAAAAACGATCTTTTTGCAGCTTTAAAAATTTTTGCCGCTTCGTTTAAAATCCCGCCCAAACAAAATGGCAAAGCCGCAAGCGATGCGAAAGCTCATCTAAATTTCATCACGGTTTTAGCCTCTCACAAAAACGCCGACGCAAAGCTGATAGCCTTTATGAGCAACGAACTAAAAAAGAAAAATCCCGAATACGTAGCCGAGATAGACTACTACGAACAGCTTGGAACTTCGCAAAGAAAGAAGTAAATTTAGCGTCAAATTTAACGCCATCATTTTCTAGTTTTTATTTTTATCCAAACAAATTTAATGCAAAATGCGGTATATAAAAGGCGAATTTAAGCCAAGGATCAAAAAGCGTCTTGGATTTAAGAGCCGCTACGATTTTATTTCACAAACGGCAGCTCAAATTTAATCCACTCGTAGTCTAGTCCGATTTTCGTCACAGCCTCGTAGCAAATCGCGCTAAGAAGCCCCGCAAAAAGCCCTGCTAGCATATCATCACCCATCACGCCCAGCCCGCCTTTTACGTTTTTGTCGATGCGGCCGATCACGGATGGCTTTAGGATGTCAAACGCCCTAAAAAACAGAACCGAGAGCGCAAACTGCACCGCCGTGGCGCCGCTGATAGAAATCGCCAGCCAAACGCCAGCAACCTCGTCTATCACGATACTGCCGTGATCGTGCACGCCGGTTTTTGCTTCATAATCGTCGATGATCTTGATGCTATATAAAAAAAGACAAATCGAAACTAAAAACAGCGTGGAAGCGGGCAAAAACATCAAAAATCCATACGCCGCAACTGCGCCAGCTAGCGAGCCCACCGTGCCGGGGGCCTTAGGGCTCAGCCCAGCGCCAAAAAACGTTAAAAATAACCTTTGCATATTTTTCCTTGAAATCAAATTTAAATAATGTAGTGCTTTTGTTCGCCGATTTTTAGTGCGATTTTAGCAAATTTAACGCGCAAATTTCAAAATTCGGACGCCAAATTTTCGCGGATTTCGGATATTTTCAAATTTGACGGCAAAATGCGCTAAATTTATTAGATTTTACAACCGCAAATTTCAATCCGTACTTTCAGCAATCAAATTTAAAATTTCCAAACTACAATACAAATTCGCCGCAACGCTGTGCAATATCGTCAAATTTAACGTCAATCAAAGCACGGACGCCTTACGCCAAACAAACCGCGCTACCCTCCGCGCAATAAATGTATAGCGTCAAATTTTAGAGTTTTTGCGGTGCGGGTCTCGGCGAGTAAAATTTGCAATTTTGAACGCAAAAGCAAAGATAAGATATCGCAAAACGGTCAGCTCGCAACGCTAATGCAAGCACTCGCTCAGTAAATTTTAGCGGCGACAAAACGCGTAGTTTCCCGAGCTAAATTTAACTCTTCCACTGCTTCGCACTGCAAATTTGCTGCCCCTGAAAAGCGACCTCAAGCGCAGCGAAACTGCACAAAATCTCTCTCAAAACGAGCCGCAGTATAAAAGCTAAAATTAAGCAAAAAAGCGCCAAATGAACAACGCATGCATACAGCAATAAACGATATTTCGACGCAGTAAAAGCTAAAAGCAAATTTAAGTCAGCGACGTCGTCTGATAAAGCTTCATCAAATTTTCGTAAAACTCCCTCTCCGTCTGCTTTTCGAGCAGTCCGTTACTAGGGAAAAGATCGTCGCAAAGCTTTTGGATATTTTCAAATCGGTTCGGAAAAAGCTCACTCAGTATCATCGCCGAGATGTCGCGCCGCATGAGGATCGCAGGCGGCAAGATACCCGCTAGCAGCAAGGTTTTTAGCGTCTGGGCGTGATATTTGATGTGATGATGCTGGCCGTGCGGGCAGGTCTTGGTGCTAACTAGCGTCTTGCACTCATCGCAGTAGACGAGCTCTGGCAGCACGACGATGTCTAAATTTAGATCGTTTTTATAGCGCTCCAGCACCGTGTGAGCGACGTTGTGATCGTAAAACATACCGATACCGGCGTGATTTTGCCCGACTATGAGCTTATGGGCGCCCAGCCTATGCGCCGCGATACACTCTAGCGTCGGGTTTAGGTGCGAGCTAAAGAGATTTTAGTTCTCAAAAGGCACGATGATCAGGCGGTTTTTAGGGACGTAGTTTTGGATGAAGTACTCCAGCACGCCTTTTTTTGAGTGAAAAACTCATCATCTCGTCCGCGCCGTGGCTTTTTAGTAAAAATAGCAACACTAGATCGGAGCTATCTATCGTCATCCTGATCAGACGCTCGTGCGCGCGGTTAAATGGCTCCGCGGTTAGCATGATCGCCGAGACTTTGCGGACGTTTTGCTCCCTTTTGACCTCTTCGATGAGCTTTCTTACCTCGGCTAGCTTGTCGTCGTAGATCTTTATCTCTCCGCTCACGGCTAGTTCGCCGCTTTGGCTTTGCTGCGCGGGCGCGGCTTCGTTGGCGCGAAAGATATTTTGCGAGCTTTTTTCGGCGTTAAATTTAAATACCTCGCCGACCTCGATATATCCCACGACCTTGCCGCCGTTGATAAGCTCGATATGATCGCCTTTTGAGGCGTTTTTTATCGTTTCTTGATTGCGCTTGCCGTGCGGAGCGAAGACGAAAGTATATGGCATCGGCTCGCCGGCTAAAAAGCCCGTCTCGTAGATCTCGTTCGCTTCCTTTTCGTTCATCAGACGGTTAAATTTGCTAAAAATTTGATTTTCTATGAGATCAAGCGCACCGAAAGCCTCGTCGTTTATCCAAACGGCGTTATTTTTTCTTGACGACGTCATATTTTTTCCTCTTTTCCCAAAGCGATTTGCGCGAGATGCCTAGCTTTTTGCTAAGCTCGGTGTCGGGGTATTTGTCCTGATAGTTTACGATGATGTGCTTGATGTAGTCGTCGATCGTCAAAATTTCGTCGATTTGGAAATTTTTCTCATCGCTTGTGATGTTTAGCGTCTCCATCGGCGTCTCTTCGTTCGGATTTGTCGAGCTTGCGATGAGCTTGCGTTTGGCCGCGAGAGATACGATCTGATTTTTGGCCTCTTGACGTAAAATTTGAAAATTTGAAAAATACAAAAGCGTGCGCGGATTTGCCGCGGCTATGGCCTCTACGTCGATGCCGGGTTCTAACGGGACGTATTTGAAGCTCAAATTTAGCGCCTTTGCGTACTCGAAAACGAAATTATCGGCATTTATCATTTTATTGCACTTTATGAGAAGCGGTAGCTTTATGCGCTTAAAGTCGAAATTTAGCGCCGAGACGGCCTTAAAATGATAGTTTAGGTAGTCCTGATAGGTTTTTATAAACGTTTGCAGCCGCCTAAACTCCTCGAAATGCTTGATCTTTCGCACCAGCTCCTCGATCATAAACGGCTTTTGTATGTAGTCGCTCGCACCCGCTTTTATCGGGATCGAGACGGTGTCGTTGCTGATATACGTGATGAGCAGGATGACGACGGAGTCTTTAAATTTTTGTATGATTTTTAGCGTCTCGTCGCCCGCAAACGCGCTAGAGAGCAGCACTACGTCAAAGTGTACGTCCTTAGCGCCCTCCTTTGCCCTCTGCCCAGGCTCGCTTTTCATCGCCTCCGCCGCGCTTCTTGCGATCTCGCACTCGTAGCCTAGATTTTCCAGCTTTGATGCGATGCTTTGGGCTAGGTAGATTTCGTTTTCTATTATCAAAACTCTCATTTTTTTACTTTCGTCGTTTTATTTTTGCGTCCAGTCGTAAATTTTTAGACTTGCCGACGCCATGGCGGCTATACCCTCGCCTCGCCCCGTAAAGCCCAGCTTTTCGGTCGTCGTAGCCTTTACGTTTATGCGGTTTGGGGTTAAATTTAGCGCATTTGCGATGTTTATTTCCATCGCGGATTTAAATTTACTAAGCTTTGGCCTCTCGGCGATAACTGTGACGTCGGCGTTAATAAGCTCAAATCCGACGCTTTGAACGAGCATATATGCTTCTTTTAGTAACATAGCTGAGTCCGCCCCCTTAAATTTATCGTCGGTATCCGGGAAATGCTCGCCTATATCACCAAGTCCAGCTGCTCCCAGTATGGCGTCTATGAGTGCGTGGATAGCTACGTCGCCATCGGAGTGAGCCTTTAAATTTTGCTCAAAAGGGATTTTTTCGCCGCCGATTGTTACGAAACTTCCCTCTTTTTTCTCTTCTTCAAAGGCATGCACGTCAAAACCGTTGCCCACGTAAATTTCGCTTGACGGCGCGCCAAGGCCGCAAATTTTAGAAAGGTCGTCTTTAAAAGTGATTTTTCTCGCGTTTTCATCGCCTTGCACGTACCAAATTTTACCGCCCGCAGCCGCTATCGCCGAACTATCGTCGGTGTAAATTTGACCCGATTCAAGCGCGCTTTTTAGCATCTCCGTGCGTGAGAGTTGCGGCGTCTGGATGAGCTTGATCTGCTCTCTATCGACGGCCTGGGAGCCCAGATAAACAGTATCTGGCACTTTTAGCGCAGGCACGACGCAGTCGGCGTTTTGGATGCCGCCCATGATGCGCGAGAAAAGCTCGGCGCTAATCATCGGACGAGCGATGTCGCTCACCAAAACAAATTCGCTTTGGACGAGCTTAAGAGCGTTTTTTAGGCTCTCTTGACGGGTCGCGCCGCCCTTTACGAAGCGATACGTTGGGGCAAATTTGCTCATATATTTTTCCTCGTTTGAGGTGGCGATTATCTCTTTAAAAGCATAGTGCGAGCTTAAATTTTTAGCCGCAAAGAGCCATAGTGGATCGCTTCCGACGCGCAACCACTGCTTTTTAACGGGCATTTCAAAACGACTGGAGCTTCCGGCTCCGAGCATTATCAGCGTAACGTCTAGCAAAATTTCTCCTTTGGCGAAGTGTTACGATATTATACATCCTAAAAGCTTGTTTTTATCTTTTTTGAGTAAGATTAGGACCAAAATTTTTAAGGAGAGAGACATGAAAGAATTTCGGGTCAAATTTGACTCCGCCGACAAAACTCCGACGCAGATGTACTACGCTAAAAAAGGCGTCATAACGCCCGAGATGAACTACGTAGCGCAGGCTGAAATGCTAGATCCCCAGCTCGTTAGGAGCGAGGTCGCCGCGGGCAAGATGATAATCCCCGCCAACATCCATCACGAAAATTTGCTCCCGATGGCGATCGGCAGGGAGGCAAAAACCAAAATCAACGCAAATATCGGCAACTCAAGCCTGAGCAGCGATATAGACGCCGAGCTTGAAAAACTGCAAATTTGCCTAAAATACGGCGCCGACACGGTTATGGATCTAAGCACGGGCGGCGATCTAGATACGATCAGAAGCGCCATAATCGCAAACTCAACCGTCCCCATAGGCACCGTGCCGATGTATCAGATCATCCATGATATAAAAGAGGTGGAAAATTTGACGACGGATGACATCCTAAAAACGCTTGAAAAGCAGGCGCGCCAGGGCGTTAGCTACTTTACGATACACGCGGGCTTTTTGCTCAAATTTATGCCGCTAGTTGCAAAACGCAAGATGGGTATCGTTAGCCGTGGCGGCAGCCTAACTGCTAGCTGGATGATGCACCATCACAAGGAAAACCCGTTTTACGAGGCATTTGACGACATTTTAGAAATTTGCGCCGCTCACGACGTCGCGCTATCTCTTGGCGACGGGCTGCGTCCTGGCTGCCTATATGACGCGACTGACGAGGCTCAGCTTAGCGAGCTACGCGTTTTAGGCGAGCTAACGCTGCGCGCATGGGAGAAAAACGTGCAAGTGATGATCGAGGGGCCGGGTCATATTCCTTTAAACCAAATAGAGTATAATATGAAAATCGAACGCGAGCTGTGCCACGGCGCGCCTTTTTACGTGCTAGGACCGCTGCCTACGGATATCGGCGCGGGGTATGATCACATCACTTCGGCTATCGGCGGGACGATGGCGGCCTTTTACGGAGCATCGATGCTGTGCTACGTGACGCCTAAAGAGCACCTTGGTTTGCCAAACGCAAACGATGTCAGAGAAGGCATCGTAGCGCATAAGATCGCCGCTCACGCAGCCGACGTCGCGCTAGGCAAGGCTGGAGCCATAGAGCGCGATCACGCGATGAGCGACGCTAGGTACGCTTTTGACTGGAACAAACAGTTTGAGCTAAGCCTAGATCCTGAAAGGGCGCGCGAGCTGCATGACGAGAGCTTGCCGCAAGAGTCGTTTAAAAAGGCGGAATTTTGCTCGATGTGCGGGCCTAAATTTTGCGCGTATAAAATTTCAAAAAATCTAATGAAGGAGAAAAATGTTAAGTAAAGAAGAAGTCTTAAATAGGCTAAAAGGCGTGATATATCCGGGCTTTGAGAAAGATATCGTGAGCTTTGGATTCGTAAAAAACGTCGAAATCGGCGAGAAAATTTTAATCGAGGTCGAGATCGTAAGCTCAAATCCCGACGTAGCAAACGAGCTGCGAACCGACATAAAGCGCGTGATGGGCTCAAACGAGTGCGTCATCAACATCATCCAGCCAAAAATCCCCGAGGAAAAAAGCAACAGCCAAAGCGGTAAAAACATCGCTCCGCAGATCAAAAATTTCGTAATGGTAAGCTCGGGTAAAGGCGGCGTAGGTAAGAGCACTACGACGTTAAATTTGGCTATCTCAATGGCGAAGCTAGGCAAAAAAGTAGGTATCCTAGATGCCGATATCTATGGCCCCAATATCCCTAGAATGCTCGGCGAAGTGGGCACGCAGCCTCAAGTCGTCGGCAACAAGCTAAAACCGATCCTAACTCACGGCGTCGAGATGATGAGTATGGGCGTTTTAATGGAAGAAGGTATGAGCCTCATCTGGCGCGGCTCGATGATAATGAAAGCTATCGAACAGCTACTAAAAGACGTATTTTGGAGCGAGTTGGACGTGTTGTTTCTCGATATGCCTCCGGGAACGGGCGACGCGCAGCTAACCCTTGCTCAAAGCGTACCGGTGACTGCGGGCGTTTGCGTCACGACTCCGCAAGTAGTAGCCCTAGATGATAGCAAGCGCGCGCTAGATATGTTTGAAAAGCTTCACATACCGATCGCGGGCGTGATAGAAAACATGAGCGGATTTATCTGCCCTGAAAGCGGCAAGGAATATGATATATTCGGCAAAGGCACGACCGAAGAGGTAGCAAAAGCCTATAGTACCGAGGTGCTAGCCGAGATACCTATCGAGCCGGCTGTGCGTGTGGGCGGCGATAACGGCAAGCCGGTGAGCTTTTACGAGCCAAACTCGGTCACGGCTAAACGCTACGAAAAAGCGGCGGCTAGACTATGGGAGATAATCGAAAATATCAACAATGACGGCGGCGCGGACAACTCGTCTATCCAGCCCGTGATGGACGGCAAGAGCGCTTGCTCGAAGTAAAATTTAAAACCTAAAGCCTGAATTTGATCAAATTTGGGCTTTAACTCTCGAAATTTACAAATTTAGGAGAACGACGATGAAAGCGATCGTAACGGTGATCGGCAAGGACAAAGTTGGCATTGTGGCGGGCGTTTCGGCTAAGCTCGCGCAGCTTGGGCTAAACATAGACGATATCAGCCAGACGGTTTTGGACGAGTTTTTCACGATGATGGCGGTGGTTTCCAGCGACAAAAAGCAGGACTTCACGGCTCTGCGCGAGGAGCTAAACGAGCTAGGCGAAAAGCTAAAAGTTAAAATCAACATCCAAAGCTCGGCGATTTTCGACGCCATGCACAACATCTAAGGCGTGCAGATGGACATCAAAAACGTAACCGAAACGATCGCGATGATCGAGGAGCAAAATTTCGACATCCGCACGATCACGATGGGTATCAGCCTGCTCGACTGTATCGATCCAGATATCGACAAAGCAGCGGAGAAAATTTACGCAAAAATCACCGACAAGGCGCGCGATCTAGTAAAGGTCGGTAATGAAATTTCAGCAGAGCTCGGTATCCCGATCGTAAATAAACGCGTCTGCGTAACGCCTATCGCCATCATCGGCGCGGCGACGGATGCCGCAGACTACGTGCCGCTTGCTAAAGCGATGGACGAGGCGGCGCAAAAGGTCGGCATCGACTTTATCGGCGGCTTTTCGACGCTCGTGCAAAAGGGCTACGCAAAGGGTGATAAAATTTTAATAAACTCCATCCCCGCCGCACTTGCCGCGACGCAGAAGGTCTGCTCGTCGGTAAATATCGGCTCGACTAAAACGGGCATAAATATGAGCGCGGTCGCCGATATGGGACGCGTGATAAAAGAAACCGCGCGGCTTTCAGATCTTGGCGCTGCAAAGCTAGTTGTGTTTGCCAATGCCGTCGAGGATAATCCCTTTATGGCGGG
>NZ_AOTD01000246.1 GCF_000344295.2 Campylobacter showae CC57C
TTGTCCCGCCTCTAATTTTTCAAATTTATTCTCTTTTACGGCGGTAGCGCGCTCTTTACTTTCGGCGGGTAGTTTGGCGAATTTAAATCCCTTTTCCGCCACGTAAATCGCAAAATCGGGGCAATGTAGCTCGCACTCTCTGCATCCGATACAGGCCTCCGGATATACCACTTCGATCGTTTTGCCTAGCACCGCGCGCGGCTCGACGGCCATCGCCAGTACGCCCGCAGGACAGCGGCTCACGCAGATATCGCACGCCTTACAGCGCGAGATATCGACCCAGACGGGGGCGTCAGTTTTTATCAGCATATTTTTCCTTATCAAATTTAACTCGTAACGATAATTTTATAGTATTTAAGTTAAATTTGGTATTTAAATCGGATAGTAAAATAAAATTTGGAGATTTTTTGTATGAAAACGAGCAAATTTGAAACGCCCGTGCGGATGTTTTGTGATTTTTGGAGATATTGCTGTAAATTCGGTGTAGAGTAAAATTTAGAAGTCAAATTTGCCGCCGCCGATCCGTAAATTTGATGACGAAATTATACGGATACGGCGGTAAATTTTAAGACTCAAAACAGCCAAATTTATTGCTATTTTAGTCCCTCACGCCCACTTTGCCAAATCCCGAAAATCTGTTCGACGCAAGACACGACGTATTGTTATTTTTGCAAGATACGACATAGGAGTTTAGCTCTTTTTTGCCTTTTTTGCGTGTGTTTTTGTCGTTTAGATTCATAAAATCCACCATGTTTTTGCCCTTGGTATGATGCGTAAAGCCAACCGTGCCGTCTTTTTCGACACTGCTTACGATGCCTACGTGAGTGACGATTTTGGCTTTTTTGTTATTTTTCGTGCCTCTAGTCGTGTTGTTGAAAAATATCAAATCTCCGACCTGCGGATCATCAAACGCGATCAAATTTTTACTCTCGTAAAGCTTAAACATCGCTTCGCTTTTTAAACCGCGCTTTGTGTAAAATTTCTCAAGCTCTTTTTCATCAAAAAAATCTCGGTTAAATTTTTTATTTATAAGCGTCACAAAGCCCGAGCAGTCGCCGCCGTCCCTTTTGCCTACATACTTTTGTATAAGGTCAAGCAGGGCTTTTTCTTTCACGTCAAATCGGTTGCTGACTTTACTTTGCGTCGTCTCGACTACCGAGTTTTGGATTTTACTCTTTTCTAGCGGAGTCGCAACTTGAATTTGACTTTTCTCTATCGGCATCGCAGCCTGGATTTGACCTTGCTTTGCCAGCTTCACGGCTGAGGCTTCATTTTTCGGAGTACTTGGCGAAACGTTAGCACACCCCGACATAAAAGCCGCTAAAAATAGGGCGTAAATTTTAATTTTATAATTTACAAACATCGGCTACGCGATTACCCCGCTTTCTTTTAGAAATTTGATATTTGCAGCCGTTTGGGCTTCGCCTTTTTCGAGCGCTACTTTTTCCTCCGCGCTTGGCTCTTTTATCTCGCGCACGCCGCCCTTGCCTAGCTTCACGAGCCTACCGCCCGCGCACTCGCCCTCTATCACGCAGCAGCTTAGCCACTGATCGCTGCCGGTTTTTATCGCCTCGCACATTTTAGCCGCAGCCGCGCCAGGAGCGTAGTATGCAGATGTGCCAAGCAGCTTCACTATCTTTGCGCCGCCCGTTTTGGCCTCCTGCGCTACCGCGTCAAATTCGCCACCCAGATCCACGCTCACGTTGCTTTGTAGCGCGACCATATCGTCGTTGTGAGAGCCTATGATGTGCGCGCTAAAGGCGCTGTTTTTTAGCCCCGTTTTTTGAGAGATCTCGTATTTTAGGCGCGCGGAGTCTAGTTCGCCAGCCATCCCTAGCACCCTGCTTTTATCAAAACCGCTTGTTTTATAGACTAGATACGTGAGCGCGTCAAGCGGGTTGGTTACGTTTATGATGACGCAGTTTGGGGCAAATTTGGCGATTTTCTCCACCGTGCCTTTTACGATGCCTGCGTTTTTTAGTAGCAGGTCTTCTCTAGTTTGCCCCTCTTTTCTAGGGCTTCCGGCGGTCACTACCACGATGTCGCTATCCTTAACTAGCTCAAAATCATCGCCTCCGGCAACGCTCACGTCCAGACCGAAAACCGCCGCGCTCTGAGATAGATCGATTGCCTTTGCGCGCGCCACGTCGCCAAATATATCCACTAGCGCGATCTCGTCTGCGATGCCTCTTAGCAAAATAGCGCTAGCCACACTTGCGCCTACGTTTCCAGCTCCGATAACTGAAATTTTCATTTTTTTCCTTTTTTATAAAATTTGATTTTGTAAAATTTGATTAAACGTCGCGCTCGGCCTCATCACCGCGCTCGCCTTTTTATCATCCGGTTTGTAGTATCCGCCGATATCGACCTTTCGTCCTTGCGCCGCGTTTATTTGGGCCACTATCGCGCTCTCGTTTTGCGCGAGATTTTGGGCGACGATTTTAAATTTGTCGCCCAGCTGCGTACCGCTAGCGGCAAGCTCGCTCGCCCAGTAAAGCGCGATATAAAAATGGCTCGTGCGCG
>NZ_AOTD01000247.1 GCF_000344295.2 Campylobacter showae CC57C
GGAGATCAAAAACATCATCGTGATCATCCGAGATATCGCAGATCAGACGAATTTGCTAGCTCTAAATGCTGCTATCGAGGCGGCAAGAGCAGGCGAGCATGGGCGCGGTTTTGCCGTAGTTGCTGATGAGGTTAGAAAGCTAGCCGAACGTACTCAAAAATCGCTCGGCGAAATCGAAGCTAATACAAACGTACTAGCTCAAAGCATAAATGAAATGAGCGAAAGCATCAGGGAGCAAAGCGAAGCTATAAATTTAATCAATCAAGGCGTGTCTCATGTTGATGAGCTAACCAAGCAAAACGTCAGGGTGGCAAACGAAACCAACGTAGTCACTGCCGAAGTGGATCATATGGCTAAGACTATCGCGCAAGACGTGAGAAAAAAGAAATTTTAAAACAAAAATAAAAATTACCAAAGGAGGGTTTAGATGAAAAAGGTTGCAAATAAGATAGCTTTTATCATTTTTGCATTGCTGGCCGTACTATTTACTATATTTGCGGCCATGAACTACAATAGTACTAAGAATACTATTTTGGACGTTTCGAAAAATTCAAAGGAGGCCATCGCGCGTTCTTTGGAGGTTTATGTCGATGAGTATCTTAGCAGTAAGGTTTATGCAGTAGAGGGGCTAATGCGATATATAGAAGAAAATCCTAGTCTCATGACGGACAGGGAGCAACTTAAAGATCGTCTGATGACTATGGCTACTACTCTAGATATACCTGAGTTTTACATAGGCTTTGCAGATAACGGCGAGCTTTATGATGCGGTCGCACAAGCTGGAAGAGGGCCTAAATTTTTAAAATTGACGCCTGAAAAGGATAAATTTGACTCTAGAGAAAAGGGTTGGTTTAAACAAAGTGTTTCTAGCGGTAAGCTCTACTTTACGCCTCCGTATATAGCACAATCTAGCGGAAAAACCACTATGACCATAGCTAAGTCGTTTACGATAGACGGTAAAGCTGCAGGCGTAGTAGCTGCGGATTTGTATCTAGACGGCGTAGCAAGTAGCTTGGCAAAATCAAAAGAGTCTAAAACTAGCGTACCATTGATAATAGATCTAGATACTCAACTCATTGTTTATCATCCGGATAGCAAATATATTTTATCTTCTGATCCCGAGATAAAAAAATCTGTCGAATTTATCATAAATAGCTACAATAAAGACGGTGGTAAAGCATTTTTTAATAAGATCGGTGAAGATGAAAGAATTTTTGCATGCCAAAAATACGATAGAGCAAATTGGCTCGTGTGCTCTAATAACTCTGTAGAAGATTATGATCCTATACTAGATAGCGTTTTATTAAATCAGTCCGTATCTTCGCTCGTATTTATCGCGATTATCGTCGTTATCTTGGTGTTTATGGTCGGATATTTCTTGAAGCCTCTTGGTATCATATCAAGCGCGCTAGATGCGTTTTTCAAATACCTAAACTACGAAACCAAAGAGCCGCTTAAAGCAAATGTGGCCACAAAGGACGAATTTGGGGTTATGGCGGTGCTTATAAACGAAAATATAAGCAAAGTCGAGGCGTCAAATACTGCTGAAAATAACTTTATCAAAGAAGCAAACGCTTTTGTAGATAAGATAAAGGCGGGCGACTTTACGGCGACTCTTGATGCGCATACCTCTAACCCTGCGCTAAATCAGCTAAAATCTACTTTTGCCCAGCTTCAAGCGGCCCTAAAAGACGCGATCGCTGAAAATAGCAATGAGGTTATAAGATTGCTAGAGAGCTTTAAAGCGCAAGACTTCACAAAAAGACTTGATGATAGCGGCAAGATGGCTGCAGGTATCAACTCGCTAGGCGAAGAGATCACAAATATGCTCAATATAAATTTAGAGCAAGCTAAATTACTAGAAGAAAAAGCCGGTATGTTGGCCGAGTCGATGAAAGAGCTTACAAACGGCGCTAACGTACAGGCAAGCTCGCTACAAGAAAGCGCCGCCGCAGTCGAGCAGA
>NZ_AOTD01000248.1 GCF_000344295.2 Campylobacter showae CC57C
GTTCAAATTTGAAGTCAAATTTGTAAATTTTAGCTAAAATTTTACTCGCCGAGACCCGCCCATCGAAAATGTCAAATTTGAGTTTTTAAATTTGTAAATTTAGCAGGATATGAGACAAATATTCCAGACGGATTGTATGTAGTTTAAATAGTTTTTGGCGGATACGACGGGAGCGGACTAGTCGTCCGTGACCCGAGTATCCTAGCCGAAAACTACTTTTAAAATCTAGCCGAGCCGGGGAATCCCAAATTTAAATTTGATTGATTTCGCTACTACGTGCGTTATACACAAACCAGCTCAAAATCATCACCAAACAAAACACCCCAAACACGGCAAAAAACGCAAAATTCGCCACGAGTAAATTTTGATAAATCCCGCCTCGTTTGCCGCGCTAAAATCAGGCGCAAAAAGACTCGGACAAATTTCGTTTAGCGGCAAAGCAAAAGGAAAACTAATCTCGCTAACGCCGCTAAAATCGCTCGTGGAATAATCAAGCCCAAATATCACGCCCAAAAAAATCAGGAAAAATCCAGCGAGCTTGACGCCAAAAACCTTAGGCGCGCACATCGCCACGCATACGCCAAATGCCGCAAACAGCGTCGCAAAGCGTAGCTTTACCACGAGCGTGTCCGCAACCGCGCCGCCCAAAAACAGCTCGCACAAGATAAATTTGATCGCCAAAACCGCAAGCAAAGCCGCCCAAAACACCCGCCTTCGCTGCAAGTTATACACAAAGCAGACAAAGCCCTTGTTTTCGATATTATAGTCCATTATTTTGCTAGCAGCTCCTTCACTGCCGCCGCCATCGCGTCTACCGAGCCGATCGCCTTCACGTTTATGAGATATTTGCCGCCGACCACGTACGCAGGCACGCCCTGGATCTTGGCCACGTCGTAGCTATCGTCCCACGCTTTTAAAATTTCTTGCGCGCGCTCGCTAGCTAGAGCCTTGTCGTAGTCCGCGTCGCTCACGCCCGCCGCACTAAGGGCAGTCGCGATAAATCTCGCCTTATCCTTGCCGCCGTTAAAATCATCATCCTTGTCGTGAGTAGCCTTGTAGATCGCAAATTTGGCTTTTTTAAATTTAGACTTGTCGCTAAGCAAACTAACGTCGCTAGCCTCGTCCAAAACGATCATCGCGGCAAAAATTTTACTCGCCGTTTCGCCGAGCTTGCCCTTGGTTTTTAAGTGATACGGGATAAATTTGACTCCGTCTAGCTCGCTAAATAGCTTTGGCGTAACGCTTCGGTCAAATTTGTAGCAGTGGACGCACTCGTAGCTAAAGACCTTCACTACGCTATCTTTTGGTACGTTTAGAGGCTTTTCTAGCAGTTGATAGTCCGTGCCCTCCTCTAACGCGTTTGCACCGATGCCGAGCAAGCAAACGGCAGCTAAAATTCTTAAAAATTTAGCGATTTTCATAAAATTCCTTTGCGGTAAATTTTAAAGATTGTATAAAAGAAAGGGTAAATTTGAGATTAAGCGGGCTAAACTCGGCAAATTTGACGAGTTAAATTTGATGGCGTCGCGGATAAAATTTCAGCAAGCGAGTCAAATTTAAACAAAGCAGCAAGCCAAATTTTCTTTCAAATTTAACTCGCCGCACAATTACCGAATCCAGCCGCGCACATAGTTTTGGCGGCGGCTAGAAAAACTAAACCAGAAAGGTTAAATTTAATAGTTAAAGATATTCGGATCGATCACCAGCGCGCGGTAGGCCACGTCGTCTCTAGACGCAGACTCCACATCCATCTCAAATTTGATGTCGTTAGTCTTCGGATCGATCTCCACGAGCACCATTTTGATCGTCTTATCAGGCTTTAACAGATAGACGTTCGAGCTTGAGATGAAATACGTGCTTTTATCCTTTTGCCACTCCACGACGCTAGTAACCGCGCTGTAAAAGTCAAATCCGCGCTCCTTGCCAAACTCCCACGTCTGCTCGACGGTGCCCTTTTTCTCGTCGATCTTGTACTCGACCGCGCGCGAGTATTTTTCCTCTTTTAGCGCAGGCTGCTCCATACCGCGGCCGTCGCCGTTGTCAAATACACTGATGTGCTTGACTGGGCCCTTGTTATCATAGCGCGGAGTGAGCCACGCGGTGTGCTGCGTCCACGACCAGTCGAAATCGCCCTCGCATTTTGAGTTTTCGCATTTGATTTTATTGCCGTTTTTATCGACAGGAGTGAGTACTTTTTCTTTAAAGTCCGCGCTCCAGCCCTCAGGCGACGCTAGGATCCATTTTACTTTTTTGTCGCGACCGATCTTAACGATACCTTGGTGGCGAAGCGAGAGGATGATACCGTCGTCGCTAGGATCGTATGAGATCGAGTTTACGTGCGCCCAGTTGCGTCCAGTGCCGGTCGAAGTCACGTCGCCAAAAGGCAGATCGTCGCTGATTTTGATCTCTTTGGCGTCCATATCGATATTTAGGCACACGGCGCGAGCGTCAAGAGCCTTGATGAGGTTGCTGCGATAAACGTTTTTGCCGAAAATTTCATTCAGATCCCACTCGTCGACGACCTTGCCGCTGCCGTCCACTTCGATGATGTGATCTCTGATCGTGTGCGAGAGCCTGCCATCTGCGTGGTGGTAGTTGTATTTACCGACGCGAAGCAGTAAGTGATCGCCCTTAAGCGGCATCACCTCATGGCTAAGGTCGATGTAGCCGCGCGGCAGCTCGCGATTATACACCTCCTTACCCATCATATCGTAGCGCATATATCGCTGCGCCATGCCCCAGCTCAGATCGCCGTTTGGCAGCTGATGAAAGCCCATCATCATACCGCCGTCCATCACTCTGCGCTCGCTGCGGTCGTAAAATTTCTGATAGTCCAGATACCATCTGACCTCGCCCTGCGTATCGACGACAAAATTTTCTGTGAAGTCGTTCCAGCTAGCCGCACCGCCGTTTTTCCAATCAAGCGGCTTATAGACGCTCGTGATCGTGTTGTTAATGAGATAGAGCCTGTTTTTAAACGCAGGATCGACCTTTTTGACCTTCATCTTTTGCATGTGGCTAAATCTAAAATCGCGGCTATACATCACGATCGGCTGAGCGTAAATTTTATACCTTTCGACCTTCTTTTCGCCGTTAAAAACGTAGCTTACTTCGACCTCGTTTAGATAGTCCGGATACAGTCCCCAGATCGGCACGCCGTCGTGCGTCAGTAGCGCATGCTCGGAGACGTTATAGGCGATGTCGATGCCGCCGCCCGGTTTACCCAACACCCGCACGTGGATATCCTTGATATCCTTGCCCGCGCGATCGATGATAGCGGTCAGCGGCGCCACGTCGTATGGGTTTATAAGCACAGAGCCAAGCTCGCCCTGGGTTTTTACCTGATGCGCCAAAACGCCCGCACTCGCCGTCTGCGGCACCGCTATAAACGCGCCGCCTGCTAAGGCCGCAGCCAAAATGATAGAACCGAAAAAATTCTTACGCATATTCGCTCCTTTTGGGTAAATTTATCTAATTTTACTACTACCAAATCACATAATAATCATACTAGATTTAAATTTTACTTAAATATCAAATTTAAAGCTAGATTTTAATATGAAGGCTTAAATTTTAAAACGAGAGCGAGCCGGATAACGGGTCAAATTTTGATATAATTAGCCCGAATTTATCAAATTTAAGGAGAAAAAATGCCTTTCATAAACGTCAAAATGGCAGGCCCGGAGCCGACAAAAGAGCAAAAGCAAAAGCTGGTCGAGGAGATGACCGACACTATGGTACGCGTGCTGGGCAAAAATCGCGAGCGAGTGCAAATTTATATCGAAACATACGACGCAAGCTCGATAGGCTCGGGCGGCAAGACGCTTGAGGAGATTAGAAAGGAGCAAAAATGAGCGAATTTTCAAAAGAGGATTTGGAGCGAAAAATCACGCTAGCAGCCGGCGATACGGCGCCAAATTTCACTCTAGAAAACAGCGACGGCGTTAGTATCAGCCTAAAAGACTTCGTCGGCAAAAACGTCGTGCTGTATTTTTATCCGAAAGACAACACCCCTGGCTGCACGACCGAGGCATGCGAATTTAGCGCGCTTTACGATGATTTTATAGCCAAAGACACCGTGATCGTGGGAGTAAGTCCCGATAGCGTCAAGTCGCACGCCGGATTTGCGCAAAAACAGAGCCTAAAGCATATCCTACTAAGCGACCCCGCGCACGAAGTCGCCAAACTCTACGGCGTCTGGCAGGTCAAGAAAAACTACGGCAAAGAGTATCTGGGCATCGCGCGCTCGACCTTTGTGATCGGCAAAGACGGCAAAGTCGCGAAGGTGTATAAGAGCGTGAAGGCGAAAGAGCATGCGGCGAGGGTGTTGGCCGATCTCGTGAAGTGATTGCGGCTTGTCTCGCGAGCGCTTTTCCGA
>NZ_AOTD01000249.1 GCF_000344295.2 Campylobacter showae CC57C
GAAATCGACTCGGCTACTCAGCAAAATAACGTAGATACCAAAAAAGCGCAGCTTGGGATTTACGAAGCGAAGTTAAATTCGGCCAAAGTTGCACTTGAGATTTCAAAGACCAAATTTAAGCGCGAGCAAGAGCTTTTTGCCAAAAACGCAACCTCAAAAGAGGAGTTTGAAAACGCTAAAAATACCCTAGCCGCAAATGAAGCCTCGCTAAAAGAGATCGAGGCGCAAATCGTGCAGGCTAAAATCTCTCTAAACACCGCTCAAATCGACCTTGGCTATACTAAAATCACCGCTCCAAAAGGCGGCGTAGTGGTCTCCGTGCAGGTCGAGGAGGGTCAAACCGTAAACTCAAACCAAACTACGCCCACCATCGTAAATATCGCCGATCTAAGCAAAGTCCAGCTAAAAATGGAGATCGCCGAGGGCGACATAACTAAAATCAAGGTCGGCTCGAAAGTCGAATACTCGATACTCTCCGAGCCAAATCGTAAATTTTACGCCCGTATTAGCTCTATCGACCCGGGCCTCACCACGCTAAGTAACGGCAAATATGCCACTACTACAAGCTCAGGCTCGACAACCACAAGCTCGAGCAGCTCGGCGATCTACTACTACGCCAAAGCTATCGTAGATAACCCGGACGGCACGCTAAGGATCGGCATGACCACGCAAAATACCATCATCCTAGATAGCGCTAAAGACGCCGTCATCGTGCCCTCGATCGCTATCAAAAAAGAGGACGGCAAAAGCGTAGTTTACGTACTAAAAAAAGGTAAAGACGGGCTAGATACGGCCGAGCGAAGAGAGGTACAAACAGGACTAATCGATAGCCTAAAAACTCAAATTTTAAGCGGAGTAGAAGAAGGCGAGGAAGTCGTGACGAAGCGAAATTCGGCGGCTGAAATCAGCGAAATGTTTGAAAAAGAGAAAAGAAAAATGAAGTTCTAAGGCTAAGTCTTGAAAAATTTGATAGAACTTAAAAATTTAAGTAAGAAATTTAAACTCGGCGATAACGTGTTTGACGCGCTAAAAGACGTAAATTTAACCATAAAAAAGGGCGAGTTTATCGCTATCATCGGTCAAAGCGGCTCGGGTAAATCTACGCTCATGAATATCCTTGGCTGCCTAGATAACCCAAGCGGCGGGCAGTATTTGCTAGAAGAGCGCGACATATCCAAATTTGAAGGCGACGAGCTGGCGCGTTTACGCAGAGAAAAATTCGGCTTTATCTTTCAGCGCTATAACCTTTTATCTACGCTAACTACGCTGCAAAACGTGGCACTACCTAGCGTATATGCGGGCGTTTCTAAAAAAGATCGCGAGAAAAAGGCCGGCGAGCTTTTAGAAGGGCTCGGGCTTGGCGAAAAGCTGCAAAATTTACCCAGCAAACTTAGCGGCGGACAGCAGCAGCGCGTCTCTATCGCTAGAGCGCTCATAAACGGCGGCGAGATCATCCTGGCAGACGAGCCAACAGGCGCGCTAGATAGCAAAAGCGGCCTCATGGTGATGGAAATTTTAACAAATTTACACAAGCAAGGCCACACCATCATCATCGTCACCCACGATCCAAATATCGCCGCATACGCAAACCGCGTCATCGAGATAAAAGACGGTAAAATTTTGAGCGATACGGTAAAAAGCGAGGAAATTTTCGCCTCCGAAAAACCGGCGCCGAAGCAAAAAAATATCTTTAGCTTTTACAAAGATCAGTTTATCGAGAGCTTTAAAATGTCGATAAACGCGATCCTTAGCCACAAACTTCGCTCGGCGCTAACGATGCTTGGCATCATCATCGGCATCACATCGGTTATCTGCGTAGTAGCACTTGGGCAGGGCTCGCAGGAGCAGATCCTCTCCGATATCCGCGGTATCGGCACTAACACGATCGATATCCTAAACGGCAAGGGTTTTGGCGATATGCGCTCGGAGCGGGTGAGAAACCTGACCGTTAGCGATGCAGCGATGCTATCTAAGCAAGACTACCTAGATAGCGTCACGCCAAACGCCTCGGCTAGCGGCACGCTCACCTACGGCAATAAATCAGCCTCGGCTACGATTAAAGGCGGTAGCGAGGAGAGCCTAAACGTCATGGGCTACAAGGTCGAGGCCGGACGGGTGTTTACCGCCCAAGAGGTCGCAGAGTCGGCGTCCGTGATCGTGATAGATCAGCCAACTCGTGAGCAGTTTTTCGCAGACGAAGATCCGCTAGGCAAAACGGTGCTTTTTAACAAACGCCCCTTTAAAATCATCGGCGTAGTAGCCAAAAACGACAATATGTTCGCGGACTCCAGCACTTTGCGTACGTTTTCTACCTATACCGCGGTCATAAACAAACTAACCGGCGATAGGCATCTCTCATCTATCACGGTTAAGGTTAAAGATAACGTAAATGCGCAAATCGCCGAGCAGAGTTTAACGGAAATTTTAACCGCCAAACACGGCAAAAAGGACTTTTTCACTAGAAACTCCGACACTATCAAAAAAACGATCGAGGAGACGACTAGAACCATGACGCTACTGATCTCTTGTATCGCCTTTATCTCGCTGCTAGTGGGCGGTATCGGCGTGATGAATATCATGCTAGTCTCCGTAACCGAGCGAACCAAAGAGATAGGCATCAGGATGGCGATCGGCGCTCGCCAGGGAAATATCCTCGAGCAGTTTTTGATAGAGGCGGTGCTGCTGTGTCTCATCGGCGG
>NZ_AOTD01000250.1 GCF_000344295.2 Campylobacter showae CC57C
GTTAAAATTTACTCCGTTGGAGTTTGAAACGTTTCGTGTAGTCTGAATTCAGTATCTGAAAAACCTTGTTAAAATTTACTCCGTTGGAGTTTGAAGCAAAGCCTTCTCAAAACTATCTAAACTGCGAGAAATCGGTTAAAATTTACTTCGTTGGAGTTTGAAACAAACTAAAATATCGCCGCGTTTTAGAGAATACGAGGTTAAAATTGACTCCGTTGGAGTTTTTCTGGTAAGCAAAACGGGCATATTTAAAATACTTGGGAGTTTTCGAAGTAAATAAATATAGAGGTTTTTTAGGGATTTTGAATTGATAAGGTCTTTCTAGGCCTCTATTTTTATTTATTATACTTGCCGTAAATTTTCTTTAAATTTGCAAGATTTGCGCTCAAATTTAAAAGTAACATATCGGCCGTTACTAGTCTAGCCATCGCGGTGGCTACGACGCTGCCGCGCACTCCGATACACGGATCGTGCCGCCCGCGCAGCTCGCAGAGGGTATCCTCTCCGCACACGTTTTGCGTCGCCTGAGATAAAAATATCGACGGAGTCGGCTTAAAATGCGTCTTTATCACGACTTCTTGTCCGCTCGTCATGCCGCCCAGCGTTCCGCCCGCGTGATTTGAGGCGAATCCGAATTTTTCGTCCGAATTTGACCCGCAGCAAGCCGCGCCGTCCGCCTCGCTTTTGCATTCGTCAAATTTGCTGCCGTTTAAATTTGATAGCCCACCCGAGCCGCCTAGAGCCGAGTCGGTCAAATTTACGCCCGCATACGCCGCGCCCATCGAGTCGTTATTTTGGCTGCCGCGCATCTTGCTAGCACTTACGCCTTCGCCGATCTCTACGGCTTTGACTCCGTTTATGCCCATCATCGCAGCCGCGATTGCCGCGTCAAATTTATAGTATAGCCCCTCGCCAAGCCCGGCCGACGCGCCGCGGATAACCGTCGCGACGCTAGCTCCGACGCTGTCGTGATCACGCTTGGCTTTTAGGATTTCCTCTTTCATCGCCTCTTCATTGCCCAGCGAAAATATCTCCGAGCGCGCCGCGAGATCAAAGTCTAACCGCTCGCCGCACGAAATTTCGCCCACGCTCGCCACGCCGCTTTGCACGCTGACGCCAAACTCTCCCAGTAAAATTTGAGCTATCGCTCCGCCTGCCACGCGCACGGCCGTCTCTCTAGCCGAGCTGCGTCCGCCGCCTCTGTGGTCGCGGATGCCGTATTTGCGGTAGTAGGCGTAGTCGGCGTGCCCGGGGCGAAAGAGTTCGCGTAAATTTTCATAATCGCCCGATTTTTGATTTTCGTTTCGGATGATAAAGCCGATCGGAGTGCCCGTGCTGACGCCTTCAAACACGCCGCTTAAAATCTCGACGCGGTCGCCTTCGCTCCTTGCCGTAGCAAATTTCGAGCCTCCCGGTTTTCGCTTATCAAGCTCGCTTTGGATAAAATTTAGATCAATACGAACGCCCGCAGGAAAACCGTCTAGTACGCCTCCGATCGCCGATCCGTGACTCTCGCCAAACGTCGTTAGCGTCAGTTTGCGTCCAAAGGTATTCACTTGCCCTCTCCTAAAATCTCAAGCGCGGTTTTAGCGGCTTTTTGCTCGGCTTCTTTTTTGCTTTTGCCCGCGGCTCGCGAGATCTCTCGCTCGTTTAGCATCAGCGCGATCTCAAATTCCTTCTTATGATCGGGGCCTTTTGAGCCGACCAGCACGTATTTTGGTATCTCGGCAAAGCGCGCTTGGGTGAGCTCTTGCAGCGCGGTTTTGTAGTCTTTTACCATGCGGTCGAAATTTATATCGGGATAGCATCTCTCAAAGGCCTTTAGGCTAGCCGCGCGCACGGCGTCAAAGCCGCTTTCTAGGTAGATCGCGCCCATCAGCGCCTCGAAAGCGTCTGATAGGATCGAAGCTTTTAGCCGTCCGCCGTTGTGCTCCTCGGCCGGCGAGATGTTGATGAGTTGGCCCAAATTTAGATATTTAGCCAGCTCGGCGAAGCTTTTTTCGTTTACGAGCGCGGCGCGCAGTTTGCTTAGATCGCCTTCGCTTAGGCGCGAAAATTTGTGAAAAAGATAATCCCCGATCACCAGATCCATCACTGCATCGCCCAAAAACTCGAGCCTCTCGTTGTTTGCGCCGCCTTTTACGCTTTTGTGCGTGAGCGCGGTTTTTAGCAGCTTTTCGTCTTTAAATTTATATCCTAATTTCTCTTCCAAATTTCGCATTATTCGCCTTTTAAGCTTTTTTTATCTTTACGGCTTGCTCGCGCGCCATCTCGTCGCAAAGCTCGTTTTGCGGGTGTCCGGCGTGGCCTTTGACCCAGATCGCCTCGACCTCGTGCGGCTCGCTAGCGGCCAGATATTCCTGCCACAGCGGTACGTTTTTTACGTTTTTAAAACTTTTCTTCACCCAACCCTCTAGCCACGTATTTACGGCGTTTGCAACGTATGAGCTGTCGGTGTAGAGCTTTACGCGGCAGGGCTGCTTTAGCGCTTTTAACCCCTCGATTGCCGCTCGCAGTTCCATTTGATTATTTGTAGTGTGCGCCTCGCCGCCGCTTGCCGTTTTTTTGTGCTCACCGTACTCTAGGATGTACGCCCAGCCGCCGGGGCCGGGGTTGTCCAGGCACGAGCCGTCGCTAAAAAGGCATACTGTTTTCATCGGATTTTTCCGTGATGTGAGGCAAAATTTGCACGCTGCCTAGCTCGCTACACATCGGACAGCGGTAAAAATGCATCGGAAAAGCGTTTTTACAGCTCTTGCAGACGTAGTTAAAGCTAAGCGCGGCCTTGTCGTAGTTTGCCGCTTTTAGCTTCTTTAAAACCTCTAGCTCAAAACCCAGCGGCGTGCCGTCCTCGTCGCTCAAGCCTTTGATGAAAAACAGGCTCTTATACTCGGGATCGGTTAAATTTACGGGCGAGTTTTGATAATAAACTAAGTCCAAAACATCCTCAAGCGGCGGGAAATCGGCAAAATCCCTAAGCCCCGAACCGTTTAAATTTAACCTCTCCATCGCCATTCGGCGCACGAGTGCAAATTCGTCCTTTAGCGCTAAAATTTCGTTGATTTTCACCGCTTCGTCTTTGCTTTTATCCGATAAAATTTGCAGCGCCTTGATGTACGCCGTCTGCGCCCTCACGCCCTCGCCGAGCTCTTGCAACGCGTCCAAAGCCTGCAACGCGCCCTCGTAGTCTTTTAGTTTTTCGAAAATTATCGTTAGAGATTTTAGCGCGATTTGATTTCGCGGGGAGATTTTTAGCGCCTCTAAAAAGACGCTTTTTGCGCGCTCTAAAAAGCCCGCCTTAAAATAAGTCTGGCCAAGATCGGTAAAAATTTGCTCCTTTGCCGCGCGGTTTTTAGCCCTCTCCAAAGCCACGGCATAGACGTTGATAGCCTTTTCAAAATACCCGCTTTTTGAAAACGTCCCCGCCAAAAAGCACATCGTAGCCGTATCCGCGCCCGAGTTTATCAAAAGCTGCTTGTTTTCGTCGCTCAGGCCTTGAGATTTGCCGAATTTTTTTAAAAATCCCGCGATCTCCGCCTTTTCGTCCTTGCTCTTAAAAACGCCCCACGCGTAGCTAAAAACGGCGATCACGAGCACCGCGGCGACTAGCACCACTAGACCGAAAATCGGGTCTCTAAATTCGATAAAAAATATATCCAAAATGCCGCTTTCTAAAGTCAAATTTAACGCCGATTATAGCAAAACGATTGTATAATCTCGCTTATGATCGATCCAAAATCAATAGAAAGACTAAAAGCGCAAACCGATATCGTCGATGTCGTCGGGCACTATCTGCCGCTGAAAAAAAGCGGCGCGAACTTCGTGTGCGTATGCCCGTTTCACGACGATAAAAACCCGAGCATGAGCGTGAGCCCGACGCGCGGGATATTTCACTGCTTTTCGTGCAAAGCCGGCGGCGACGCGATCAAATTCGTGATGGACTACGAAAAGCTAAGCTACCCCGAAGCCGTCGAAAAGATCGCCGGACTGCAAAATTTCACGCTAAACTACGTGCGCGGCGGCGAACCGGCGAAGGAAAACAAGCACATCCTAGAAAACGCAAACGCCTTTTACCGCTCGCTACTTTATAAAACGCCCGCGGCCGTGGAGTATCTCTACTCGCGCGGTATAACCGACGAGCTGATCGATAAATTTGAACTAGGTTTCGCGCCTGAAAGCGCGCAAACGATAAGGCTACTGCAAAACGAGCAAATAGAGCCCAAAGAAGCCCTAGAAGTCGGCATCGTAAAGCAAAACGAAAACGGCATTTACGCGAGTTTCATAAACCGTATCACCTTTCCTATCTACACGCACGCGGGGCGGCTGGTTGGTTTTGGCGGACGTACGATCAGCGGCAACCCAGCGAAATACGTAAATTCGCCCCAGTCCGCGGTCTTTGATAAATCAACGCTTTTTTACGGCTATCACCTGGCGAAGCGCGAAATTTTCACCAAAAATCAGATCATAATCACCGAAGGCTACATGGACGTCATCATGCTGCACAAGGCGGGCTTTAACAACGTCGTAGCCGTCCTTGGAACCGCGCTCACGACGAAGCACCTGCCGCTTTTAAAACGCGGCGAGATCAGCGTTATTTTATGCTTTGACGGCGACGACGCGGGCATAAACGCCGCGACGAAGTCCGCTCTGCTGCTCGCGCAAAACGAAATCGACGGCAGCGTCGTCATTATTGAGGGCGGCGCAGATCCGGCCGATATGGTGGTAGCGGGCAAGATAGAGTATCTGCGGCAAATTTTTGAAAGCGGCATGGAGATCGGCGAATTTTACATCAGGCATCTAGCTAGCGGCTTTGACCTCTCGCGCCCCGTGCAAAAGCAAAAGGCGCTAGAAGCGATCCAGGCCTTTACGGCGAGTCTAAAACCCGTCGTCGCAAACTCCTACGCGCCGCTCGTGGCTAAAATTTTAAAGATAGCCGAGGGGTCGTTTCGGCTAACTAGAGGTGCAAATACGCAAGCCGCTCAGGAGCGCATGCAAGCCTACGAAATGCAAAATTTGGGTAAAAATCAGCGCGGGCGTAAGGATATACTTGAAATTCGGTTTTTAAAAACGATGATCGAAAATCCAAATTTTAAAAAAAATGTTTTAGAAAATTTAAAAACGGAGTATTTCGTCCGGCACAGAGATATTTACGAAGCGGTCGCACAGGGGGCTAATGCGGACGATCCCGCCGTGCGCGAGCTGATGTTTGAAAACTACGACGCCTTTAAAGACGAGGATGAAATTTTAAAAAATATAGTTATTTTAAAAGTGAGATTTTACGAGAATTTGCACAAAGAATATTCGGCAAAACAAATTCCTTTAGAGGAAAAAAAACAAATACTATCAAAAATAAAAAAAATTATCGAGGAACTTAAAAAATGAAAGCGTTAGTTTTATTTAGCGGCGGGCTGGGCAGCATGATCGCCATCAAGCTGCTGACAGCCCAAGGCATCAACGTCACGGCGATCCACATCGATATCGGCTTTAGCGGCGACGAGAAAAAGGCGGAAATTTTACGTCGCCGCGCGAACGAAGCCGGAGCCGAGCTTAAAATAATCGATATCAGAAACGAATACCTGCGCGACGTGCTTTTCACGCCAAAATACGGCTACGGCAAGCACTTTAACCCCTGCATCGATTGCCACGGATATATGTTTAAAACAGCGCTTGCGATGATGCGCTCGGAGGGTGCGGACTTTATCGCGACGGGTGAGGTGATCGGCCAGCGTCCGATGAGTCAGAGACGCGACGCGATGGCGCAGGTCAAAAACGCTGCCGGCGACGAGGATGATCTCATCCTGCGTCCGATGTCTGCGCAGCTGATGAAGCTCACAAAGCCCGAGCGCGAAGGCTGGGTCGATCGCAGCAAACTGCTCGCCATCAGCGGACGCGACCGCAAAAGACAGCTCGCGCTTGCGAAAGAGTTTGGCTTTAGCGAGTATGAGACGCCGGGCGGCGGGTGCTTGCTCACGATCGAGAGCTTTGCGAATAAAATCAAAGATTTCATCAAATTTGACCCGGATATGACGAGCGCGGATATGCAGCTACTGCGCATCGGACGCCATCTGCGCCTAACAAACGGCACCAAAATGGTCATAGGCCGCGACGAAAACGATAACGCCAAACTGCTAGCTTTAAATAATCCGAAATTTACGCAGATCAAATTTGACGAGGGCGTCGTGGGCGCGGTGAGCTTCGTAGATGCTAAATTTAACGAAGCCGACCTCGAGCTTGCCGTTCGGCTGGCGCTTACCTACACCAGAGCGGATAAGGATACGGCAGTGCGATCTAGGATCGGCGAGCGCGAAATTTGCGTGAAGCCTTTTGAGAGCAAGCATGCTGCGCAGGAGTTTTTTGTTAGTTAAATTTACCTTAAAAAGCTCGCCGCTAAATAAATTGACGCCGAATTTGAGGTTGCTTTCGCAGTAAATTTGGCGGCTAAAATTTGGCAAAATACCCTTTGCTGTCTCAAATTTGGATTTGCTCGCGAGCTAAATTTGGCACCAATTTCTGGCTACTTTGAGCCTAAATTTACTTGTTTTGCTAAAAGCTCAAACCGTAAATTTAGGTGGACATACAACTGGTTTTTATTCTTTTGGAGCTTAAATTTAGTCGGTAAATTTTACTATTTTTCGTGATTTTACCGACTCGCGTTAGCTAGACTGCCCTGCACGATTTGGTAAATTTTACCGTAGATACCACGCTTTTATGCAGATTAATCCCAAATTCGAAATTCAAGTCCTTTGTTTTATGCCAAAAATATAGTAAAAAGCTCAAATTTTGATTTATCGCTCAACGCGCCAAAATCAAAATGATACTGGCTTTTATTTTATTTTGAGATATTTTAAGTATAATTCTCATTTTAATATAATAATGAGAGTTTTTGCGATGGATTATCAAGGATTGTTTTTATTGGCGCAGTTTTTAAACGAGAGAAAAAAGGCGAGTCGTAAAGAGATAGCGGAGTTTTTATCGGGCGAAACGGGTGCGAGCCAGAGCAAAACGGACGCGCTTTTAAGCGCCATAGCAAACAGCCCTAAAATTCAAGCTTTGCCGCAAGAAAAAAGGATCGTTTTAAAGACTTCGCGCGGGATTTACGAGATAAGCAAAGTCGGTGAAAAACTCTTAAAAAGCAAAAATGCTCGGCAAAATTTTGAAGCTTGGATCGGCGACGTTTACGGCAAAACTGCGACGCAAAATTTACCCGCGCCCAAAACTAAAAAATACCTAAAAACCATCACCACTCTCGTCGTGCATGAGATAAAAGACAAAATGATCGGCGAAGCTATCAAAAAGCCGATAGAAGCGATAAAAATGCTCACTCTAAAGCTCATGAAAAAGCATAAATACTTAAGAAAATTCTATGCTTTTAGACACGTTTTTTTGGCACTTCTGGCTGCCAAGATCGCGTTTGACATCGTCAAATTCTTTAAGAATCGTAAGCTAGAAAAACTGCTTGCAAGTAGCTGATTTGCTCAAATTTGATTAAAAAGTTTAAGGATGACGCACGATAGATGATTGCAAATTGCGATTTCTTGAAGTTAGATGCGCGGGCTAGGACAAACTACTTATCGCCTAAAAATTAAAAACTCGTTTTATATCAAAAAATCATTCGTCAAATAGCCCGCTCTCAAAGCTTTTCACGCGAAAGCTGCGCCTTTGCAGCGGCGAGTCGCCTAGTTTTGCTACCGCGTTCAGATGCGCCTTCGTGCCGTAGCCCTTATGTGCGGCGTATCCGTAGCCAGCATGCACGCCATCCCACGCCTTCATCAGCGCGTCGCGGCTTACTTTGGCTAGGATGCTGGCCGCACTTACCTGCGCGACCTTGCCGTCGGCTCCGACCATCGTTTTTATGCCGGTGCCGTAGTTTGCGTTGCCGTCGTAGAGCAGCTCGCAGCCTGCAAAATGTGCCTTAAACAGCCGCAGCGCGCGTCTGAGGCACTCGCTAAGGCCTAGTTCGTCGATTTCTTTGTTTGAAAAATAGACGATGAGAAATTCCGAGCTTTTGATGATCTCGCGAAACAGCTCCTCGCGCCGCTTTTCAGTCAGTTTTTTTGAGTCGTTTAGGCCCGCTATCTCGCGCTTTAGCACGCATGCAGCTACTGCTAAAGGTCCAGCCAGCGCACCGCGACCCGCTTCGTCGATGCCGCAGATTTGGGCGTCAAATTTGTTTTTCATCACTACGCTTTCAAATAAATTTTGCAAAATTTAAGTTATCAAATTTTGTGTTGCATTTTTTCAAAGTTTCCTTTTTTGGCGGAAAAGCTGGCTAAAACAGCCCGAAATTTTGCTTTAAATGCTCTTTTACGGGCTCGAACGGTAGCGAAATTTCGCTGTTTTTGCCGCCGGTCGCACCGTCAAAAAATGTAATCCCGCTTGGCGAGAGCGTAAAATTTTCGCTCGGAGTTATCTTTTCTTTTGCGAAGAGTGCCGTCAAATTTGCATTGTTTAGATCCTTAAAAACGTCACTTAAATTTATCTTTTTTAGGTTTTTGAGCCAGACGGTTTTGCAGACTTTTCCGCTTGCGCCTAGTTCGCAGACGCTTCTTATTTTGCCGTTTTGATACTCGAGGCTATTTAGTGCGCTTGCGGCGCTGTTTGAGGGGTCTTTGAGCCATGCCGATTTAAAATTTTCAAGCTTTACGGCGAGAGATTTTTTGTTATTTTGTGCAAATTTAGGCGAGTAAAAGTCGCTCGCTACGGCTTCAAACCGCGCTGCGTCTCGCCCTATCTCTTGCAGTCCGAGCGCGGCAAAATCATAGCTCGCGACCTGTTTTATCACGGCCTTTCGCGCCTTGCCTCTGATCGCTAGTTTGCCCGTTAGTTCGCCGTTATCCGCTTTCACGCTTAGATTTAGCCACTCGGTGACCACGTTTACGGCCGTTATATCGGCACCTGATTTTTCGATGCCGCCTTTACTGAAGTCGTATCTGGCACCCTCAAAAAAAGCGTGCCCTTGAAATTTGGGCGGTAAAACGACGCCTTTATCGCTAAAATTTTCAAACTCGGCCTCAAGTTCGCTGATGTAGAGCTCAAATTTGCTCCCGTCCGCCTCGCCGGCAAATTTATAAATTTTACCCTCATTTTCGTGTCTGATCTCGTAGCCTAGCGCCAAAACGCAGGCCAAAAATATCGCCGCAACCGCTCTCATAATCGCTCCTTTTATATGCCCAGCGCCCAGCGAGAAAACGGCGCGACCTCGCATTTTATGCCCTCTATGCTCGTTTCGCCCGAGTTTGCCACGCTGATTGCTTGTAGCCTATTTATACCTAAAATTTTTAAATTTGCGTGCAGTTTTTTAAATTTTAAAAAGACCAAATCCGCATCGCTAAACGGCGAGCAAATAATCGCAAGTTTCCTTTTTGGCAGGAAAAAATCAAGCTCTTTCGTATAAAAAACCCGCTCGTTAAATTTGGCTAGCTCGCAAAAAACCGTATTGTTAAAGTTTTTAGCGAAGTCCTTTTTTAGGCTCAGCGCGCTTTTAAACGCAAAATCGTTAAAATAAAGCCTCTTTGCGGCGTTTGGCTCGTTAAATTTTTCTACCAGACTAACCGCGCTCATGTTTTCCAGCTCGCTAAGCGCGCCGTAGACGCTATCTTTTGAGATTTTTCGGGTGGATTTTAGAGTGCTAAAAATCTCAAAGACGCTCACGTTTTGCGCCTGAGCCTTTGCGCACTCTTTTAGCATGGCTAGCTGTGTGGCAGAGAGCGATGATTTTAGCGCGGTTTGTAGATTTGCCGCGACGTTTTCGGCGTCACAAAAGGCCGATGCTGGGCTCCTGCCGTGAAGCAAAAAGTGGCTAAAAAGCGTCTCGGGATCGATCTTTTTCGAAAAAAAGGCGATAAACTCCTCGTAGTCTAAAAAATCCAAATTTAGCTCGCTAAAGCCGCTTAAATTTACGTCTCTAAATCGCGAGGCTAGGATAAAATTTGATAAATTTAGCTCCAAAACTGGCTCAAATTTTTCCTGAAATCTTTGCTCGAAATCATCGATCGCTAGAATTTTTATCTGCGGATTCTGGCGTAAAAACTCGGGCAAATTTGACAAAATCTCATCCGCATCTATGCGAAGGTCGCCTAAATTTACGTACAAAAACTCTTTGCTCTCAAATGCCGACAAAAAGCCCGCGATTAGAGATGTTTTGCCGCTTCCTATACCGCCTTTTATCAGCGTTTTTGGTGCCGTGATCTCAAATTTTCTATTTATAAATTTGATATTTTTGGGCGGGTTTTGATAAAGTGCGTTTAGGATTTGCATTTTTTGCCTTTTAAATTTGGAAAATTATAGTGAAGTTTCCTTATAAAGAGGAAGCTAATTAAAATTTTATCTCAAAAGATGATCTAAAATTTACCGCTTTTAAAAGAAAATACATTAAATTTGTGCGAGAAAAAACGCAGACACTTCGAAAGCAAAATTTTATCCGAACCAAATTTGCGCCCAAATAAACCCGCTCAAATTTATCCAAAATCAAATTTAAATATTTCGCTTCAAGTTTTCAGCCAAATTTGCAAAAACTTCCTTATAAAAAGGAAATAATTTTATTAAATTTCATCAAATTTGCTCAAAATATTGACATTAAAAAGCCATTTGGATAAAATCCGAGTCTCTTACATAAGTAAGAAGTGTCGTATGTTTGCGACAAGTTCTATTCAAAGGAAAGAAAATGGAAAGAATCAGGCTTAAGCTTAAAGCTTATGACCATAGAGTTCTCGACCGCACAGTTGCAGCCATAGTAGAAGCTGTCAAACGAACGGGCGCCGACGTCAGAGGTCCGGTGCCGATGCCTACGAAGATCAAACGCTACACGGTCTTAAAATCACCACACATCAACAAAGACTCACGCGAGCAGTTTGAAATGAGAATTCACGCTAGAATGCTAGATATCGTAGCGGCTACGCCCGATACCGTCGACTCGCTAACAAAGCTTGACTTAGCCCCTGAGGTTAACGTCGAAGTCCGCGCGATGGGCAAATAAAGGCGAGGTGAAAGATGGAATATATCGTAGAAAAAATAGGCATGAGCAGAACGGTTAATAACCCGAGCATCCCTGTTACACTTCTAAGGGTCGTAAACGCTAAAGTTTGCGAAGTGAGCGAATGCGGCAGCGCGATAGTAGCTTATGCTAAAGGTAAAGCAAAAAATAAAGCCATAGAGGGTCAGCAAAAAAAATATAGCCTAACGGCGGAATTTAATAAATTCGCAACCCTAGAAGTCGCAAACAAAGAGGCAGGCGATCTTGATTTTAGTCCGCTTAGCTCGGCTAAAATTTTAAAAGTTAGCTTCAGCTCAAAAGGTAAAGGCTATCAAGGCGTCGTGAAAAGACACGGGTTTGCGGGTGGCCCAAAAAGCCACGGTTCTCGCTTCCACAAAAGACACGGCTCTATCGGTAACCGCGAGTGGCCGGGACGCGTTCAGCCTGGTATGAAGATGGCCGGACACACCGGAAACGAAAAAGTTACCGTTAAAAACGAGATCGTAAGCTTTGACGCCGAAAACGGAATTTTGGTTTTAAAAGGTAGCGTCGCTGGCTATAACGGTGCAATGGGCAGAATAAGGATAGTAAAATGAGTAAAGTTTGCGTATTAAACGAAAAATTTGAAAAAGCTAGTGAGCTTGATCTACCGGCTAATTACGCCCAGATCAACCCGCACAACCTATATCTTTACGTTAAGTCTTATTTGTCTGGTATGCGTTCAAATTCGGCTCACACTAAAACCAGAGCTTTCGTAAGCGGTGGCGGTAAAAAACCGTGGAGACAAAAAGGTCGCGGCGGCGCTAGAGCGGGCTCAACCAGAACTAACGTCTGGGTAGGCGGCGCGGTGGCGTTTGGTCCGAGTAACGAGCGAAACTACTTCCAAAAGGTCAATAAAAAGCAAAAAAGATTGGCGCTTGAGTTCGCGCTAAACGAAAAAGCTAACGCGGGTAAAATTTTCGCGGTAGATAGCATAGAGATCGCAAGTGGTAAGACTAAAGACGCTGCTAAAGTAATCAGCGCGTTAAATTTGAGAGACGCTTTGGTCGTAAAAGATCTGCTTGACGACAACACGCTATTGGCGTTTAGAAATCTATCAAACTGCTATCTAATCGATGCGAGCGAGATAAACGCTTACTTAGTGGCGACTTACGGTGCCGTCGTTATCGAGAAGGCCGCACTTGAAACTATAATAAAAGAGGGCTGAAATGGCAGATATAACTGATATCAAAACGATTTTATATACGGAAAAAACTCTCGGTCTTCAAGAGCAAGGCGTGGTCGTTATACAAACTTCGCCTAAGATGACTAAAAATAGGCTGAAAGAAATTTTGAAAGAATATTTTGGGGTAACGCCACTTCGCGTAAATTCGCTTAGAATCGACGGAAAAGTTAAGCGTTTCAAAGGAAGAGAAGGACAACGCAACGAGATAAAGAAATTTTACGTTCAGTTGCCTGAAGGCTCAAGCCTAGAAAACACGGAGGCGTAAGATGGCGATAAAAACCTATAAACCTTATACACCTAGCCGCAGATTTATGACGGGCTTATCGAGCGAGGATATCACTGCTAAACCTAGCGTGAGAAGCTTGCTTGTAAAGATCCCTGTAAGCGGCGGTAGAAATAGCAACGGAAGAATAACTTCTAGACATAAAGAAGGCGGAGCGAAGAAGCTTTATAGAATCATCGACTTTAAACGCCGCAAATTTGGTATCGAAGGTAAAGTCGAAGCTATCGAGTACGATCCGAACAGAAACTGCCGTATCGCGCTTATCGCTTATAAAGACGGCGAAAAACGCTACATCATCAGACCAAACGGACTAAACGTTGGCGATATCGTAGCAGCAGCCGAGGCAGGTCTAGACATAAAACCTGGCAACGCGATGAAACTAAGAAACATCCCGGTTGGTACTATCGTGCACAACGTGGAGCTAAAACCTGGCAAGGGCGCTCAGATGGCTCGTTCAGCCGGCGGTTACGCTCAGCTAATGGGTAAAGAGGAAAAATATGTAATGCTTCGCTTGCCAAGCGGCGAGATGAGACAAGTACTCGCAGAGTGCATGGCTAGTATCGGCGTAGTAGGTAACGAAGACTGGGCGAACGTAACTATCGGTAAAGCCGGACGTAATCGCCACAGAGGTATCCGTCCTCAAACTCGTGGTTCTGCGATGAACCCGGTAGATCACCCGCACGGCGGTGGTGAGGGCAAGAAAAACTCTGGCCGTCATCCTGTTACTCCATGGGGTAAACCGACTAAAGGTGCTAAGACTCGCCGCAAGAAGGCTAGCGATAAGCTTATAATTTCAAGAAGGAAAGGTAAATAGAGATGGCAAGATCACTCAAAAAAGGACCTTTTGTCGATGAGCATGTAATAAAAAAAGTCGTTGCCGCTAAAAAAGCGGGCGATAACAAGCCGATAAAAACATGGTCTAGACGCAGCACGATAGTGCCTGAAATGATAGGCCTAACGTTTAACGTTCATAACGGCAAGAGCTTCATTCCAGTATACGTTACGGAAAACCACATCGGATATAAACTAGGCGAATTTGTTCCTACGCGCACATTTAAGGGTCACAAAGGCTCAGTGCAAAAGAAAATCGGTAAGTAAGGGGATAAGATGAGCAAATCAATTATTAAATTCGTAAGACTATCTCCGACTAAGGCCAGACTAATCGCAAGAGAAGTACAAGGCATGAACGCCGAATTTGCGCTAGCTAGCCTTAGCTTTATGCCAAACCGCGGCGCCAAATTTATCGCTACAGCTATCAGCTCGGCGGTAGCTAACGGTGGATTCGAGCCTGAAGAGGTTATCGTGACAAGCTGCCGCGTAGACGCAGGACCAGTATTAAAAAGATTTAGACCGCGAGCGAGAGGAAGCGCAAGCAGAATCCGCAAACCGACTTCTCATATCTTAGTAGAAGTATCTAAACCTGAAAAGAAGGAAGCGTAATATGGGTCAGAAAGTAAATCCGATAGGTCTAAGACTAGGAATAAACCGCAACTGGGAGTCAAGATGGTTTCCTGCTAAAGGAACTTTGGCTGAAAATATCGGCGAAGACTACAAAATTCGCGCTTTCTTGAAAAAGAAACTTTACTACGCGGGCGTTTCTCAAATTTTGATCGAGAGAACCGCTAAGAAAATCCGCGTAACCGTCGTAGCAGCTCGCCCTGGTATTATCATCGGCAAAAAGGGCTCTGACGTAGAGAAGCTTAAAGAGGATATCCAAAAGCTAATCAACAAAGAAGTAAACGTAAATATCAAAGAAGAAAGAAAAGCTCAAGCTTCAGCTCAGCTAGCTGCAGAAAACGTAGCTATGCAGCTTGAAAAACGCGTTGCATTTAGACGCGCGATGAAAAAAGTTATGCAAGGCGCTCAAAAATCAGGCGCTAAAGGTATCAAAATTTCAGTCGCTGGACGTCTTGGCGGCGCTGAGATTGCTAGAACCGAGTGGTACTTAGAGGGTCGCGTTCCGCTTCATACCCTAAGAGCTAAGATCGATTACGGCGTTGCTGAAGCGCATACGACTTATGGAAACATAGGTATAAAAGTGTGGATATTTAAAGGTGAGGTTCTTCAAAAAGGCGTTCAACCTGAAAAGAACGAAGAAGAAAAAGCCGAAAAAAAACCGCGCAGAGCAAGAAGAGGTAAATAATCATGTTGATGCCAAAACGAACTAAATTTCGCAAACAGATGAAAGGCAGAAACCGCGGTAAAGCTACTCGCGGCGCTGATCTTGCTATGGGCGAGATTGGAATCAAAGCTGTAGAAGCAGGCCGCGTAAATTCGCGCCAGATCGAAGCGGCTCGTGGGGTCTAACCCGCCACGTAAAACGCCAAGCCAAAACTTGGATCAGAGTTTTCCCAGATAAGCCGTTAACCAAAAAGCCTCTACAAACTCGTATGGGTAAAGGTAAAGCCGGAGTCGAAGAGTGGGTTATGAATATAAAACCAGGTCGTATAATAGTCGAAATGGCTGGTGTAGATGAGGAATTAGCGCGTGAAGCTCTAACTCTAGCTATCCACAAACTTCCGTTTAAGACTAAAATCGTAACGCGAGAGAGTGAAAATGAAATATACTGATATTAAAGACAAAAGCGTTGCAGAACTTAACGCGTTATTGAAAGAGAAAAAGGTGCTTTTATTTACTTTAAGACAAAAGCTAAAAACTATGCAGCTAAGCAACCCTAACGAGATTAGCGCTGTCCGCAAGGAAATAGCGCAAATCAACACTGCAATTAGCGCTTCAAAGTAAGGGGTGAGAAATGGCATTAAAAAGAGAAATTCAAGGTGTCGTTTTACAAAAGGCCGGCGATAAGACGGCTACGATTTTGGTTGAGAGGCGCGTTATGCACCCAAGATACCACAAATTCGTAAAACGCTTTAAAAAATATATGATTCACGACGAAAAGAACGAGACAAAAGCGGGCGATACGGTCGTAGCTATCGAATGCAGACCGCTAAGCGCGAAAAAATCTTTCCGCTTAAAGACTATTTTAGCGACGGGGGTTGAGTAATGATACAATCTTTTACGAGGCTTACGGTTGCCGACAATAGCGGCGCGAAAGAGCTAATGTGCATTAAAGTTTTGGGCGGCAGCAAGAGAAGATACGCGACGCTTGGCGACGTTATCATTTGCTCTGTCAAAAAGGCGCTTCCAAACGGCAAGATCAAAAAAGGTCAAGTGGTAAAAGCGGTCGTCGTTAGAACTAAAAAAGAGGTTCAAAGAGATAACGGCTCGCTAATCCGCTTCGACGAAAACGCAGCCGTCATCCTAGATAACAAACGCGAGCCTATCGGTACTCGTATCTTTGGACCGGTCGGCCGTGAGGTTAGATACGCTAACTTTATGAAAATAGTTTCGCTTGCTCCGGAGGTGTTATAATGGCTAACGTTAAATTTAAAGTAAAAAAAGGCGATACCGTTAAGATCATCGCAGGCGACGACAAAGGTAAAATAGGTAAAATTTTATCCGTCCTAGCCAAAAAAGGACAAGTCATCGTCGAGGGCTGCAAGGTAGCCAAAAAAGCTATAAAACCTAGCGAAAAAACCCCAAACGGCGGCTTTATCAATAAAGAGATGCCTATTGATATCTCAAACGTTGCAAAAGTTGAGGGCTGAAAATGAATAGATTAAAAGCTAAATATAACGAGGTCGTAAAGCCTGCTTTGGCTAAAGAATTCGACATCAAAAATCCTATGCTAATCCCTGCGATCGAAAAGATCGTGATAAGCGTAGGCGCTGGCGAATCTGCTAAAGATCAAAAGCAACTTCAAAACATCGCCGATACTATTTCGCTAATCGCAGGACAAAAAGCCGTAGTTACCGATGCTAAAAAATCGGTTGCGGGCTTTAAAGTGCGCGAGGGATTTCCCGTCGGCGTAAAAGTTACGCTTAGAAAAGAGAATATGTTTGCATTTTTAGATAAACTAATCTCTATCGCGCTACCGAGAGTTAAAGACTTTAGAGGTCTTCCGAAAGACGGTTTCGATGGACGCGGAAATTACAACTTCGGCCTTGACGAACAGCTAATGTTCCCGGAGGTCGAGTATGATAAGATTTTACGCACTCACGGCATGAATATAGTTATAGTCACGACGACAAACAGCGACAAAGAGGCATTCAAATTGCTTGAGCTATTTGGTTTGCCGTTTGCGAAAGGAAAGTAATATGGCGAAAAAATCAATGATAGCAAAGGCCGCCAGAAAGCCTAAATTTACGGTTCGCGGCTATACGAGATGCCAAATTTGCGGACGTCCGCATTCGGTTTATAAAGATTTTGGAATTTGCCGCGTATGCCTAAGGAAAATGGCTAACGAGGGACTAATCCCGGGTCTAAAAAAAGCAAGCTGGTAAGGAAGAGAAATGTTAAACGACTTAATTTCAGACGGACTAACTCGCATTAGAAACGCCGCAATGAGAAGACTCGAGACTACGAAGCTTCTTCATTCAAACGTCGTCGAGGCTACTTTATCTATCCTTGCGGCTAAAGGCTATATCGAGAGCTACAACGTCGTAGAAGAAGATAAAAAGAAATTTATAAACGTAGTTTTAAAATACGACGAGCACGGCAGAAGCGTGATTAACGAGCTTAAACGCGTATCAAGCCCGGGTCGCCGCGTTTACAAAGGAAAAGACGAGATCAAGAGATTTAAAAACGGCTACGGAACGATCATCGTTAGCACCAGCAAAGGCGTTTTAAGCAATGAAGACGCTCACAAAGCTGGCGTAGGCGGCGAAATCCTCTGCTCTGTGTGGTAATGAACGAAAACGATGTGGGGCATCGTTTTCGCATCATTGAAGTGAAGCTTAAACGATAGGCTTCCCGGATTTCCGGCGGGGGCATCGTTGTTGCATCCTAGAAAATGTAATCTAGTTCGGTAGACTTGTCGTATTTACGACGGGGTAGCGTTTTAGATTACTTTGAAATAAAGTTTGAATTGATGGGCTTGTTTTTGTAGCAAGATGTCAATTCGATATTATTAAAATGTAGTCTGATTCGATAGCCTTGTGGTATTTGCGACGAGGCGGCGTTTCGGATTGCGTTGAAATGAAATTTGACTAGGCATCTTTTCGTAGTTTATAAGATTCACGAACAACTTTCGCCGTCAAATTTATAAAATTTAAAATCGGAAGCTAAAATTTAAAAAGCTTCCCAAATTTAGCTCGGCTTGCAAATTTATCCAAATTTGCCAAAGCTAAATTTAAAAACGACGATGTTAAATTTGGTGCTAAATTTTGGAAAATAACTCTGAAAAACAAGTCAAATTTGACGAGAAAATTAAAGTGTTTGAAGCGGTTTTTATCGCTTCGATTCATTTCTATTTTTATGGTATTGCGGTATCCATTCGTAAAAGTAGACATACCCTAGACAAGTAAAAAGGAAAAAAATGTCACGTATAGGAAAACAGCCGATAGCTATTCCAAGCGGAGTAGAGGTCAGCGTAGAAGGCAACGTCCTTAAATTTAAAAAAGGCGCTCATTCAAAAGAGCTTGACACAAAAGGGCACGTAGACGTTAAAGTCGAAGATGCTCACATAGTATTTTCTCCAAAGAGCGACGAGAGACAAGATAGAGCCTACTGGGGCACCTATAGAGCGCTTGCAAACAATATCGTCATCGGCATTACAAAAGGTTTTGTTCGCCAGCTTGAGATCAACGGCGTCGGTTACAAAGCCGCAGCTAAAGGCCAGGTACTTGAGCTTACTTTAGGATTTTCTCACCCGATAAATCACGAAGTGCCAAAAGGCGTTGAAATCAGCGTAGAGAAAAACATCATAACTATCAAAGGCGACGATAAGCAAGTGGTAGGCCAGATCGCAGCTCAAGTCAGAGCGTACAGACCGCCTGAACCGTATAAGGGCAAGGGCGTTAAATACGTAGAAGAGCGCATCATCCGCAAAGCCGGTAAGACATCTAAGAAGTAAGGGATAGATAATGACAGCAAATGTATTAAAAAGAAAACTCGCTCTTAGAATCAAGAGAAAAAGAAGAATCAGAGCCAAAATTTCCGGCACTGCGGTATTGCCTAGAATTTCTATCTTCAAATCAAACAGAACTCTTTACGTCCAAGCTATCGACGACGTAGCAGCCGTAACTCTAGCGGCAGCCGACGGCAGAAAGCTAGGCGTAAAAGCAAACAAAGAAGGCGCCGTAACTTTAGCTAAAGAATTTGCAAAAACTCTAAAAGCTAAAAAAGTAGAAACGGCATTATTCGACAGAAACGGCTATTTGTATCACGGAGTCGTAGCGGCTTTTGCAGACGCATTACGTGAAAACGGTATCAAACTATAAGGAAAATCGCTATGGAAAAATATAACAGAGAAGAATTCGAAGAAGTAATGGTTGATATCGGCCGCGTTACAAAGGTCGTAAAAGGCGGTCGTAGATTTAGATTTACGGCTCTTGTCGTAGTAGGAAACAGAAACGGCCTAGTAGGCTTTGGCTTCGGTAAAGCAAAAGAGGTGCCGGACGCTATGAGAAAAGCCGTCGACGACGCGTTTAAAAACATCATCGAGGTAAAAAGAAAAGGCTCGACTATACCTCACGACGTAGAGGTTAAATTTAACGCTAGCCGCGTTTTACTTCGCCCTGCTAGCGAAGGTACGGGCGTGATTGCGGGCGGTAGCGCTCGTCCTATTCTAGAGCTTGCGGGCATCAAGGACATCCTAACAAAATCGCTTGGCTCAAACAACTCGGCAAACGTCGTTCGCGCTACTTTAAAAGCGCTAAGCATGCTTAAAGGCTAAGGAGAAGATATGGGACTAGAAAATTTAAAACCTGCCGAGGGCTCGACTAGACAAATCAAAAGACTAGGTCGCGGTCAAGGTAGCGGTCAAGGTAAAACCGCAGGCAAAGGACACAAAGGTCAAAGAGCTAGAAAAGGCTACAACGAGAAAAGAGGCTTCGAGGGTGGTCAGCAACCACTTCAAAGACGCCTTCCAAAAGTAGGCTTCGCTTCTAAATTTGAAAAACCTTACGTAATCAACGTAGAAAAAATCGTTGTAGTAAAAGAGTTAAGCGAGATCACTATCGCTACTATCGCTACCGTGCACAAAATTTCAAGCAGCGTCAAGAAAATCAAATTGATCGGAGTGAGCGCAAAAGATTTGGCTTCGAAAATCAAAGACGAGAACGTAACCGTTAGCGGACGTGCGTAATGAATAAGACATTGACCAACAAGATTTTAATCACGTTGGCATTTTTATTTGCTTACAGGATACTGGCATACGTGCCGGTTCCTGGCGTAAACGTCAATGTTATTAAAGAGTTTTTCGATTCGAATTCAGCAAATGCGCTGGGACTATTTAATATGTTCAGCGGTAAGGCCGCAGAACGCCTCAGTATCATCTCTCTAGGCATTATGCCATACATCACGGCATCGATTATTATGGAGCTTTTAGCGGCTACTTTCCCAAATTTGGGCAAGATGAAAAAAGACCGCGACGGCATGCAAAAATATATGCAGATCATCCGCTACGCCACTATCGGTATCACGCTTGTTCAAGCAGTAGGCGTTAGTATGGGGCTTCAGAGCCTTCACGGCAGAGGCGGAGAGGACGCGATAATGATAGATATGAATTTATTTATCGCGATTGCGGCAGCTTCGATGCTAACTGGAACTATGCTTTTGATGTGGATAGGCGAGCAGATCACGCAGCGCGGTATCGGCAACGGCATCAGCCTTATTATCTTCGCTGGTATCGTTAGCGGCATACCTTCAGCCATCGGCGGAACGGTAAATTTGGTAAATACGGGCGAGATGAACTTCCTTGTAGTTATCGTAATTTTGCTTGTTATCTTGGTCACGGTAGGCATAGTTATCTACGTCGAGATGGGCGAGAGACGCGTACCGGTGAGCTATTCACGTAAAGTCGTGATGGAAAATCAAAACAAACGCATCATGAACTATATACCTATCAAGGTAAATTTAAGCGGCGTTATTCCTCCGATTTTCGCCAGTGCGATTTTGATGTTCCCAAGCACTATTTTGCAGGCTAGCACCAACCCTTACATCCAAGCTATTCACGATTTTTTAAATCCAAATAGCTATTTTTTCAACTTTTTAACGTTCTTGCTGGTTGTATTTTTTGCATATTTTTACGCTTCAATAGCGTTTAATGCAAAGGATATCAGCGAAAATTTAAAAAGACAGGGCGGCTTTATCCCGGGCATTAGACCGGGCGAGGGCACTGCGGGCTATCTAAACGAGGTCGCATCAAGGCTGACTTTTAGCGGCGCGATCTATCTCGGACTTATCTCGACGCTGCCTTGGGTGCTCGTTAAAATTATGGGCGTTCCGTTTTATTTCGGCGGCACGTCGGTACTGATCGTGGTTTCTGTCGCGCTTGATACGATGCGAAGGATAGAAGCTCAAATTTATATGAATAAATATCAAACTCTAAGCGCGGTAGGCTTGTAATGGCTATAACCATTATGCAGCCAAACGACATAGAGAAGATGCGAGCGGCGAATAAAATCGTCGCTCAAACCCTTGACTACGTAGAAAGCGTGATCAAGCCAGGCATTTCACTACTCGAAATAGATAAAATTTGCGAGGATATGATAAGAGCCGCAGGCGCTAAGCCGGCATTTAAGGGGCTTTACGGCTTTCCAAACGCCGCTTGCATCAGCGTAAACGAAGTAGTCATCCACGGCATCCCGAACGAATACAGACTACAAGAAGGCGACATTGTAAGCGTCGATATCGGCTCAAATTTGAACGGATATTTCGGCGACTCGGCTAGGACTTGGGGCGTGGGTCAAATTTCGCGCGAGGACGAAAGGCTAATCGCTTGCGCTAAAGATGCGCTATATTTTGCGATAGACACCGTAAAAGCGGGAATGCACTTTAAAGAGCTTAGTTTTGAAATCGAGAAATTTATAAGGGCTCGCGGATTCGTTCCGTTAACGGGATTTTGCGGTCACGGCATCGGTAGACGCCCACACGAAGATCCGCAAATTTTAAATTATTTAGAGGGCGGTAGCCCAAAATCGGGACCTAAAATCAAAAACGGAATGGTATTTTGCGTGGAGCCGATGATCTGTCAAAAAGACGGCACTCCAGTGATCGGTCCTGACAAATGGAAAGTAACTAGCAAAGACGGGCTAAGAACCAGCCACTACGAGCACTGCATGGCGGTCGTGAACGGACGTGCGGAGATTTTAAGCTTAGCGTAAAATTTTAAAATTTACAAGTTGTTTGTGCGACTTGTAAATTTTAAAATTTTAATTTGTGGTGAGTTAAAATTTTAATTTCAAACTTCCGTCAAACGGCAAAAGTAATTTTAACAAAAAGGAGTTAAGTGGCAAAAGACGACGTCATAGAGATTGACGGCAACGTCATCGAGGCGCTGCCAAACGCAACGTTTAAAGTTGAGCTCGACAACAAACATGTGATTTTGTGTCATATTGCGGGCAAGATGAGGATGCATTATATAAAAATAATGCCGGGGGACCGTGTAAAGGTGGAACTAACGCCTTACAGTCTGGATAAGGGTAGGATAATTTACCGCCATAAGTAAATTAAAAGCTAAATTTGGCTATACTCAGCCCTTTGCGACAAATTGCTGTATGAAGAATTGTTTTCAAAGCCCACCACTTGTTTTGAAAATAGTTGGTTTAAAATTTCGTTAAACCTGATGCAGCCTAAAAGTGGAATAAATTTTTAGGAGACTAGAATGAAAGTTCGTCCTTCTGTAAAGAAGATGTGTGACAAGTGCAAAATTGTCAAGCGCCAAGGCGTAGTTCGCATAATCTGCGAAAATCCAAAACATAAACAAAGACAAGGATAAAGCATGGCACGTATCGCAGGTGTGGATTTACCAAAGAAAAAGAGAATCGAATACGGTTTGACCTATATTTACGGTATCGGTCTTCACAAATCTCGTCAAATTTTGGATGCTACCAAAATTTCTTACGATAAAAGAGTAAACGATCTAACCGAAGACGAAGCCGCTGCTATACGCAAAGAGATCCAAGAGCATCACGTAGTGGAAGGCGATCTTAGAAAAAGCGTCGCTATGGACATCAAGGCTCTTATGGACCTAGGAAGCTACCGCGGTCTAAGACACAGAAAAGGTCTTCCGGTGCGCGGTCAAAAGACTAAAACAAACGCTAGAACTAGAAAAGGCAAGCGCAAAACAGTCGGCGCTGCAACGAAATAAGGATAAGCGATGGCAAAAAGAAAAGTAGTTAAAAAGAAAATTGTAAGAAAAAGTATTGCTAAAGGTATCGTTTATATAAGCGCGACTTTTAACAACACTATGGTAACGGTTACCGATGAAATGGGAAATGCTATCGCTTGGAGCAGTGCTGGCGGACTAGGCTTTAAAGGAAGTAAAAAATCAACTCCTTATGCAGCCCAACAAGCAGTAGAAGACGCTCTAACTAAAGCGAAAGAGCACGGCATAAAAGAAGTAGGCATCAAAGTACAAGGTCCTGGCAGCGGTAGAGAGACCGCAGTCAAGAGCGTAGGCGCGGTAGAGGGTATAAAAGTAACATTTTTAAAAGATATAACTCCGCTTCCGCATAATGGTTGCAGACCGCCAAAACGCCGCCGCGTATAATTAGAAATTTAGGAGAATTATTATGGCTAGATATAGAGGACCCGTTGAAAAATTAGAAAGACGTCTTGGTGTGTCTCTTGCGTTAAAAGGCGAAAGAAGACTTGCCGGTAAAAGCGCTTTAGAAAAAAGAAATTATGCACCAGGACAACACGGACAAAGAAGAAGCAAGATAAGCGAATACGGCTTACAGCTTCGCGAAAAACAAAAAGCTAAATTTATGTACGGCATTAGCGAAAAACAGTTCCGCCGCCTATTCCAAGAGGCCGCTCGCCGCGAGGGAAATACCGGTGCGCTTTTGGTACAGCTTTTAGAGCAAAGATTGGATAACGTAGTTTACAGAATGGGCTTTGCAACGACTCGCCGCTTTGCTCGTCAGCTAGTTACTCACGGACATATTTTAGTAAACGGCAAGAGAGTAGATATCCCTTCTTACAGAGTCCAAGCGGGCGCTAAAGTAGAGGTTGTCGAAAAATCTAAAAACAATCCGCAAATCGTTCGCGCGATCGATCTTACGGCGCAAACCGGCATCGTAGCTTGGGTCGACGTCGAAAAAGATAAAAAATTCGGAATTTTCACAAGAACTCCGGAAAGGGAAGAAGTCGTCATTCCTGTCGAGGAAAGATTCATAGTAGAGCTTTATTCGAAATAATAAGGGGTATAACGATGAGAAAAATTACCACATCAGCTTATATGCCTACCGAAATTTCAGTAGAGAGTATAAGCGAGAATGTCGCCAGAATAACCGCGTATCCGTTTGAGACGGGCTATGCGGTTACTTTGGCTCATCCGCTAAGACGACTTTTATATAGCAGCACGGTTGGATTTGCGGCTACGGGCGTCAAGATTGAAGGCGTATCTCACGAATTTGATTCGATGAGAGGCATGCTCGAGGACGTAGCGCAGTTTATTATAAATTTAAAAAACATCCGCTTTAAGCTAAAAAACGAGTCTGAGCGCGAAGTGGTTGAGTATTCGTTTAAAGGTCCAAAAGAGATAAAAGCCGGCGATCTAAAAAACGATGTCGTAGATATCGTAAATCCGGGCGCTTATCTTGCGACCATAAACGAGGACGCGGAGCTTAAATTTTCCGTAATCATCCAAAAAGGTATCGGATACGTCCCAAGCGAAGAGATAAGAGATAACACCGAAGAGGGTTATATAGCTCTTGACGCGTTCTTTACGCCTGTTAAAAAAGCCGTTTACGAGCTAGTAAACGTTCTAGTCGAGGACAATCCCGACTATGAGAAGATTATTTTCACGGTTACGACGGACGGACAAGTGGGCGCGATCGAGGCGTTTAAACACGCGATCGAGGCGATGTATCAGCAGATGTCGGTGTTTAAAGGTGTTTTAAATATCGACGTATCAGCAGGCCTAAACGCTCAAACTTCAGGCAGCGAGCATGCGAAGTTGTTACAAAGCGTAGAAGAGTTAAATTTGAGCGCTAGAAGCTTTAACTGCCTTGATAAAGCTGAGATTAGATTTATCGGCGAGCTTGCTTTGATGGATGAAAACGAGCTAAAAGAGCTTAAAAATTTAGGTAAAAAATCTCTAGAAGAGATCAAAGCCGTTATGCAAGAGATCGGATATCCGGTCGGCGGCGACCTAGGCGGCGGCAAAGAGCAACTCAAGAAAAAAATCGCCGACCTAAAATCACAAATGAGTGCAAAAGAGTAAAAGGAAGATAAATGAGACACGGTCACGGATACAGAAAACTAGGTAGGACGTCGGCTCACCGCTCGGCTCTACTTAAAAATTTAGCTATCGCTATCATCAAAAGCGAAAAGATAGAGACGACCTTGCCTAAGGCAAAAGAGTTGAGAAGCTATATCGAAAAGCTAATCACTAGAGCGAGAAAAGGCGACAGTAACGCTCATAGAGCGGTTTTTGCTAGCCTACAGGATAAAGAAACTACGAATAAGCTAGTAACCGAGCTTGCTCCAAAATTCGTAGGCAAAAACGGCGGATATACGCGCATCGTTAAGACTCGCATTCGCCGAGGCGATGCTGCCGAAATGGCTTATATCGAGCTAATCAAAGAATAATTTTTAGAGGGCTTCGGCTCTCTTTTTCTTTTTAAATTTATCTGCCTTCAATTATCTCAAAATCCACTCTAGCTTTTATCTTAATTAAATTTATTTGCTTCTCTGCTACATCGTTTGTAATTTTACATATGGGCGGAAAATGATAAATTTTGTGGAGACTTTTATTTTAAATTTTATGCAATTCTACGCATAAATTTGCTTTTTAAAAGATTTGATCGCACAACAAGCCTAATGTACCCAATTTGTAGCATCTGAAAGTAATTTGAGAATATACAAAAACCGCGCGTAACTATTTTGAGCTTTATATTGCGCTCCACATCCTTTTTGCTATCGCAGGTTTTTCGCTCTCAACCTTTACCAGTATCTTTTAAATTTGACTCACTTATACATAGAATCGCTTAAAGCTCCAAATTTATCCAAGTCAAAAATAGCCGCCAAAACGTCAAACTCATAGCGTATTTAAAATTTTATCTGCTATAATATCTCAAAAATTGAAAAAGGTTAAAAATGATCCCATTTACCGATGAAGAGCTTCTAAAGCCCGTAAAAGCCAGCCTGCAAAAGGTTTTGCCTATGCTTGAAAACGACGGCGGAGGCATGGAGCTGCTAGGCATCAAAAACGGCAAAATTTACGTTCGCCTTACCGGCCACTGCCATGGTTGTGCGGCTAGCTCGACTACGCTAAAATACGGCATCGAGCGCCAGCTTCGTATGGATATCCACCCTGAGCTAGAGGTCGTAAACATCCCTATCGGCGAGGAAGTTAAATTTGATTGATTACAAAAAGGCGGGTCTAAAAGCGTTTAACAAGGGCGAATTTGACGCCGCCGCGAGCTATTTTTCGCTCGCCTACGACAAAAAACCGGACAAAAAGCTACTTTTCCTTATCATGCTTTGTTCGCTCGCCAAAACTCGCCGCGACGAGGCAATGACGCTTTTTGAGATATTTAAGCTAAAAGACAAGCTCGGTATGAGCCCGGACGAGCTAGAGGAAATTTTGGGCGCGCTCGAGGCGAAATTTAACGACGATGAGAGCCTTGAGGCGCAAAACGCCATCAGCTATGCCGACTTTATGGATGCGGTCAGGCGAGGCGGATTCAAAAGCACCTTCGAGGATATCATGTTTTCCACGCGCGTCATGATCGACAACCGTGACGATTTTCTCGAGTTTTTGCAAAATCTTATCAAAAACGACTTCATCGAAATGGGGCTAAACTACATCGAGACCGCGGCCGTGATGTTTGCCGGCGACGAACGGCTAAGTGCGCTGGCTCGCGAAATCAACGAAAAGGCCGAAAGTGAAAATTTACGTTAAAGAGGGCTTCGTCACCGATAACTCTAGCGTTTGCGAAGCGGGTTGCTGTTTCGTAAAAACGGCGACGAACGCCAAATTTGAAGCCGATGCCCTGGCAAAGGGCGCAAAAATCATAAATTTGGCCGAGTGCAAGCGGTTGCTGGGCATCGACGAGAACATCAAGATCATCGGCATCACGGGCACCAACGGCAAGACCACGACCGCAGCGCTTATCTGCGCTACGCTATTAAATTTAGGCTACGGATGCGGACTGTGTGGCACTCGCGGCGCTTTTATAAACAATGAACGCATCGACGACAAGGCGCTAACGACGAGCGAAATTTTACGCACGCTTAGCTACCTCAAAGCCGCTAGCGAGCGCGGTTGCGAGTACTTCGTGATGGAGGCTAGCTCACACGCCATCGCTCAAAAACGCATCGAGAGCTTGGATTTCGCAATGAAAATCTTTACGAATTTGACCCAGGACCACCTCGACTACCACGGTACGTTCGAAGAGTACGCGCGCGTAAAGAGCGAGTTTTTCGCGGATGACGCGCCAAAGCTCATAAACATAGACGACCGCGGCGGGATCAAATTTAATCCCGCAAATGCCTTAACCTATGCACTCCACGCGGACGCGGACTTTGCGCCGAGTGAGTATTCGCTAGAAGGCGGCACCCACTGCGCGCTAAAGACTCCTCGCGGGCAGATGGCGCTAAGCTCAAATTTGCACGGAGAATTTAACCTCTACAATCTCATCGCAGCCGTCTCTTGCGTCGCGACGCTGACGGATAGGCCGCTAGAGCAGATCGCGCGCGCCGTGGCAGAATTTGAGGGCGTAGGGGGGCGCATGGAGGTCGTGAGCCGCGAGCCGCTCGTGATCGTGGACTTTGCGCACACTCCGGACGGCATCGAAAAGGTGTTAAACGCGCTTCGCCACCGCAAGATCGTCGCGGTTTTTGGCGCCGGCGGCGACAGGGATCGCACCAAACGCCCAAAAATGGGCGCGATAGCGCAAAAATATGCGCACAGACTCGTCGTCACCAGTGACAACCCCCGCAGCGAAGAGCCAGAAACCATCATCGCCGAGATCTGCGGCGGCCTAGAGATGAACGAGCGAGTAAAATGTATCGCAAACCGCAAAGAGGCGATAAAATACGCGCTTGAAAGCCTCGCACGGGATGAAATTTTGGTGATTTTAGGCAAGGGCGACGAAACCTATCAGGAGATCAAGGGCGTAAAATATCCGTTTAGCGACAAAGAGGTCGTGTGTGAACTTTTGGACGGACGCGCCTAAATTTACGGACGAAACGGCGACGAAGCAAGGGTAAATCAAGTAAAATTTGCCTTTGTTTGCGTCTAAATTTCTATTTTACTGCCAAGCGGCGTCAAATTTATCGCAGTTTTCATCGCTCGCGCAAATGCCTCTAAAATCAAATTTGATCACAAATTTAACCCCGAATTTTATCGCAGCAAACAAGCAAAAATGAATCGCCGCGGCTATATAAAGTTGCTTTTTGCGGCTAAATTTATAGTATAATTTTCCCAAAAAACACAAAGGACTGCCGATGAAAATCGAAATTTTATCAAGCAAAATCCACCGCGCGCGCGTGACGGACGCCAACCTAAACTACGTGGGCTCGGTCACGATCGGACCCGAGCTCATCGAGGCTGCGGGGCTTTGCGAATACCAAAAAGTCGAGATCCTAAACGTCAATAACGGCGAGCGCTTCGCTACTTACGTGATCCGCGGCGAGAAAAAGGGCGAGATCTGCCTAAACGGCGCGGCCGCGCGCAAAGTCTGCGTCGGCGACGTCGTCATCATCGTTGCTTACGCGCTTCTTAGCGCCAAAAAAGCAAGAGATTTCGAACCAAAAATCGTGCAGGTAAACGAGCGAAACGAGATCGTAAAATAATATACGCCCAAATTTGCCGTTTTTGCGGCGGAGCGTTTAAATTTACGTTTTATGGCGCTGAGTCAAATTTGCGATAAGGTCTAGGCTGGTGCGGCGCGACAGTCATTTGCAAGCGGACGAAAGGCGAACGTGTTAAATAGCAATTTGTTTAAATTTACCGCCGTTTGGCGTTAAATTTGTCGCGGTCGGTAAAATTTGGCGAAAATGGGTAAAATTTTGCGCCTGAATTTAAAAGGATTCGCAAAATGATAGCGATTTATTTCAGCTCCACGGGCAACACGAAGTATTGCGTGGAGAGATTTATAGAGCGTCTGGGCGGCGATATCCCCGCGGTTTCGATAGAGGACGAGGGCTGCGGCGAGCTACTAAAGCACCACGATGACGTGATCCTGGCCTATCCCGTTTACTTTAGCGACCTGCCGCAGATCGTGCGCGAGTTTATTTGCGAAAACAGCGCGAATTTCCGCGGCAAAAACGTCTTTATCATAGCTACGATGGAGATTTTTAGCGGCGACGGAGCGGGCTGCGCGGCTAGGATCCTAAAACGGGCTGGCGCGAAGATAACGGGCGGCGCACACATCAGAATGCCCGCGTTTATCCTCGATGTTGCGATTTTTAGCTATTCGGCGCAGAAAAACGAGCGCCTGATCAAGGAGGCAAACGCCAAGCTAAAGCGCGCCTCGGAGGCATTTGCCGCGGGTAATCCGCCGCAAGAGGGGCTAGGCGTGCTATGCCGTATAGCGGGGCTTTTAGGGCAGCGGCTATGGATGAAAATTTGGAACAAAACGCCCTTTGCCAGGCGCAAACCGACCCTCGATACGGCGCGGTGTAGCGGCTGCGGCGAGTGCGCAAAGTCCTGCCCGATGCAAAATATAAAAATCGAGCACGGTAAAGCAAAATTCGGCGAGCGCTGCACGATTTGCTACAGATGTGTGAACAAGTGCAGGCAAAAGGCGATAACGATCCTAGGAAGGGCAAAAAATCTGGAAAAATCGGTCGCAGCGGAGATTAAAGATATCTGACGCGCGCTCACGCGGGCGGTCTTGATCTGGCTTATTTTATCGCTTTTTAATTCGTCAAAAGATTTCAAATTTAGTTGGCGCCACATTATGCTCTTTCAGTTCCGCTTTACTTCGCCTGTTAGCTCGGGTAAATTTCTCAAATTTACAGAAAATCCGCGCCCAAAACCCCGTAAACACGTATGTGCTAAACCAAAACAGATCAAAATGCGCGCAGGCTATTAAAATAAAATTTTACCCTCAAATTTGACGGCTTTTTGGACTTAAATTTACCCGTCCGCGCTTGCATCCGCTGCGAGTTTTAAAGGCGGGAACGAAACTTGCATTGCAGGCTTTAAATAAAGTAAATTTAGCTTAAATTGGTTTAAAATAACGTGAAATTTTGAAAGGATGTTTATGTTTGAGGGGATCGATTTTTCAAAAATGGGACAGATGCTCGAGGAGGCGCAAAAAAAAGCGCAAGAAATCGAGCAGGAGAGTCAAAAGCGCGAATTTAGCGTAAAAAGCGGCGGCGGGCTCATCAGCGTTAGGGCAAACGGCAAGGGCGAGGTGCTCGATATCAGCATCGACGATAGCTTGCTAGAGGACAAGGAGAGCTTGCAGATCTTGCTCATCAGCGCCGTAAACGACGTGCTAAAGATGATCGAGGACGACCGCAAAAATGCCGCGTCAAGGATGCTAGGCGGCTTTGCCGGCATGGGGCTAGGGCAATGAAACGCGCAGCTATCTCGCGCCGTTTGGATGCGTTTTTGGGGCTCGCGCGAGCGAATTTGCCTTTGAGAGGAGGGCGAATTTGCGCTACCTATAAACAAAATGGCTCGGTAAATTCGGGCTTAAATTCGGCTACGTTTGCGAGTCAAATTTGCGCCGCTCGCGCCGTAAAGAGCGCGGTAAATTTAAGCTCAAATTCGTGCGCTCGTTCAGTAAAATATGACGCTTCTTTAAATCCGCGTGAAATTTCGCAAAAAACCGGTCTGAATGCTAAAATAGCAACAAATTTGGCTCCAAATTTGATGGCAAATTTAGCTCGCAAATTTTGCTCTCCACTTTTTGCGGTTTTTGTGATTTGCGCATTTGCTGCGTCGCTTAGAGCCGAGCCGCGCCCGACGCAAGATGATTTTAACGCTTGCTTTGAGAAAAACTTGCCTGCCATGGTAAACGTCGCGGGCAACGGCGGCATCGCGATCGCGCCAAATCTAATCGCCGTACCAAAAGGCGAAATTCCCGTGAAAAACTACGTCAAATTTGACCCATATCTGGGCCTCTATCTGGTCGCCTCGGACGCCAAACTCGAGCCTATGAAGATGTCTGACGATAACGCGACGAAAAAAAGCGACTGGGTAAGCGTCACGCGCGATCTAAACGCGACCGTTTACGGCCACGTAAAGGCACAGGCACAGGCGCTAGGCGAGCTGGACGTGCTCACGTTTGACGTAAACGGCACGGGCGCCGTGCTAAGTCCGTGCTGCAAGTTACGCGGTATCGCAGTGGGCGGGGATAAATTTGTCCCGAGCCGTTATCTACGGCACTTTGCGGCGTATAAAGACGTGGACTACGGAGACGTGGGTGCGGTCTTTGAGGAGCGAGACGGCAAGCTCTACGTAAAGAGCGTCGATCCGCTCGGACGCGGCGCGGCACTAATGGTGGGTGATGAAATTTTAAGCGTAAACGGTGAGAAATTTGAGAGCTTGCGCGAGCTAAACGAGAGGATTTTGTTCGCCAAAAAGGGCGAGCGGCTCAAATTTGAGATCAAGCGCGGCGACGAGGTTTTGAAATTTGGCGTGGCGGTCTCTGACGACGCGGCCAAAAAAGAGCAAAAAGCGCCGACGAAAGCGGATAAAAAGGCCTCTGCTAGCGACGCAAAACCTCAGTCCATACCGCAAAGCAGCGATGCCGCGAGCGTGCAAAAGCTCTACGGCATGACATTTGACGAGAAGCTAACGGTAAAAAGCGTCGACGCGAACTCGGGTGCGGCCAAATTTGGCGTCAGAGTCGGCGACAAGCTGATACAAGTGGGGCAAAAAACGGTCTCAAACCGCAAGGAAGCGCTCAGCCTGCTCGCTAAAAGCGGCGGTCAAAATTTGCTTTTTAGACGCAACGGCTTTGACTTTTTTTACAATGCGCGGTAGTCGCGAGTGGCAAATTTGACGCCTTTGCAGGCTAAATTTGAGAAATTTAGCCTGCGCCCGACCAGTCGGTAAAAATAAAACGGAGAATAGATGCAAAATCAAAATTTAGCGGTAAAATCAAAATTTAGCGGCAATGATCAAATTTGCCTTCAAAGCGCGGCGAAATCGTCAAATTTGAGTGAGTCGCAGGCGCTGCCGAATGATCAAATTTTAGCTCGCAGTTCGTGCGCGAGCTCGTCTCAAAATTGCTCTCAAATTTTAAACTCGACCAAAGCCAAAACTAGCTCCGAAAATCCGACTCAAAGCCTGAAAAACCGATCAAATTTGATCTCGCTAAACGCAACAAAAGGCTCGTGTTTTACCTCGGGCACAAATTTACAGCCAAATGCAAACCAAACCGCTCTTAGCGTCGCCGATCAGGACGCGCTTTTGGCCGAGTTTAAGGCGTTTTTGAGCGCACATTTGCCAAGCTCGCCTAGCTTTCATCCGTGCTTTGACGAGGCGCTTTCATATACGCTAAAATCAGGCGGCAAGCACTTTCGCGCGATGCTAGTCGCAGGCGTCGTAGCGGCGGTGCGCCCCGAGCGCAAAGAGGCGGCGTTTCACGTCGCGCTGGCATTTGAGACGATGCACAGCTACTCGCTCATCCACGACGATCTGCCCGCGATGGACGACTCGGATCTGCGCCGCGGACAGCCTAGTTTGCACGTTAAATTTGACGAAGTCACGGCGATTTTAGCGGGTGACGCGCTAAACACTCATGCCTTTTATCAGATAGCAAGGGCTCCGCTAGACGCGGACGCGCGCATAAAGTGCGTCGAGATCCTAAGCCGAAACGCAGGCATCTACGGCATGGCGCTTGGGCAGGCGGTGGATTGTTATTTCGAGAATCAAAAACTAGGGCTTGAAGAGCTAAAATTCTTGCATATCCACAAGACCGCGCGCCTCATCGCGGCGAGCTTGCAGGCAGGCTGCGTCGTGGCTGGACTAGACGAGACGGAGGCTATGCGCATATACGACATCGGGCTTGATCTAGGGCTGGCGTTTCAGATCGCAGACGACATCATCGACGCGACGCAAAGCGCCGAAACGGCAGGCAAGCCGACGCATAACGACGGCGCGAAAAACTCATTTACCAACCTTCTTGGCGTGGAGGGCGCGGTGCAGGCTAAAAACGAGCTCATCGCAAAGATAGAGCGCGAGCTAGGCAGCGTGCATGCTGGTATCCGCGCTATCGTAACGGGCCTCATCGACAAGCATCTGCGGTAAATTTAGCTTAAATTTGCGTTTTGGTCGGTCAAATTTGAGCAGTTAAATTTGCCGTCAAATTTCGCAAATTTTATCCTTAACTACAAAACTCTATCCGCTAGGTATAAATAAACTATCGCGCAAACCGTGCCGATCCCGCCGTAAATTCGGCAAAATTCGGCGTCCTTTTTATGCTATAATCTTTTAAATTCATCAAAAGGAGAGATAATGAAAAAAATAGTCTTATCGCTTGCGCTTTTGTGTGCGGCGGCGTTTGCCAAAGAGTACGACTACATGCTAGCTAGCACCGCGCAAAAAACTTTTGAGGAGCCGACTTCTAGCTATGAAACCAAGCAAAGCTACGACGCCAAGGCTCGCCGCCTAGAGCTAGTTAGCAGCTCCGAGCTCGCAGACGGCCTAAAGGGCAAACATAAAGAGATCAGCTACTACAACAAAGCCGGCGAGATGACGAAATTTGAAGCCTATAGCTATGATTTTGCCGCAAAAAAATGGATCAAAGTAACCGAATACAAAGCCGACTATAAAAAAGGCGTCCTCACGCAGGAGTCTAGTTCGTTTATCAGAGGCGTGCCGGAAAATGCTAGCAAAATCATCACAAAATACCTAAAAAACGCTAGCGAGGAGATCAGATACGAGCTGGTAAAGGGCAAATGGCAAAAAGCTACGCTAACCAAAACCATCGAGAACGCATACGGCGAGAACGAGCTCATCGTGCTTAGCGTCTGGGACGGCAAAAGATGGCAGCCTAAGTCAAAAACTCAGCTGCTCTACGGCGCGGACGGACAGACACGCGGCTATGAGAGCTGGGACTACGAAAACGGCGCGTGGCAAAACCGCGAAAGAAGTACTGTTGCGGGCGATGTGAAGGGCAAATATGAGCAGGTAAGAAGCGTGTTTGAGGACAGCGCGTGGCGCTATGACGAGATGTCAAAGCACGACTATGACGCCTCTAGCGGCAAAGATGTGACGATAAATCTCATCTGGAACGCCAAGCAAAACGCATGGGAAAACAACAGCAAAAGCGTCTCGGTCGTAGAGGGCGCGGGCTTTGAAACGGCGGCGTTTTTGTGGGATAAAGAGCGCAAAGAGTGGAAGCAGGAGTACTCCAACCGCAGCATCTACGACAAGACCGGCGAGCGTCTGCTAACGCAGCGATACGACACGATGGACGGCAGCGAGAAGTTCGTCTACGGCTACAACGAGCGCGGCGATAACGTGAGTGTGGATATCTATGAGCTAGTTAGCGACGAAAACGGCAAAAGATGGGTGCAAAATAAGCGCCTAGAAACGACCTTTGATCCGCATATACTAGCCGACGACGTCGGACACGGCGGCTCGCTGATGTCCTTTGAGATGCCTAGCAGATACGCGGTGACTAGCTTTAAGCAATTTGTCGCGGCGGACGGTAAATTTAAGCTCGCTTCAGAGCAGACGTGGAAATATAAAAGGGTCAAATGATCTTTTGCTAGCGGCCCAACTGCGGTAAATTTGACGCTTTGGATTTGGTCAAATTTAATGAGCGCCCGAGCGTCAAATTTAGCTCGTTAAATTTTGCTTTCGCATCAAATTTGACGCCTTTTGGGTGGCTAAATTTAAAAAGGAGCAAATGTGAGACTTTTTTGGAAAGCGGCGGCGATGGCGGCGATTTGGGTTTTGCCGCTAGCTGCGGCGGGGGAAATTTGCCTAAAAAAGACTATTTATAAAACGCAAGGCGACGCCGTGCCGCACTACAAATACGAAACGAGCCAAGCTTACGACGCGAAGGCTCGCGTACTAGAAAAAATCTACGACGAAATCAGCGATGAGGGCAGGCGCAGGACGAAAAGCATTGTCAAATTTGACGAAAGAGGCGAGCGCGAGATAGGCAGCACTGAGTACGATTGGGACTTTGGCGCCGAAAAATGGCGCAAAGCAGGGTTCTCAAAAACAGAGAGGACAAAGGACGGCGCGTTTATTTTTATTGATACGCGCGGCCAAAACGGCAAGCTAAATCAAGGTCAAAAAACCGTCGAAAAGCGTTCCGGCGCGACGGAAATCTCTCAAAATTTCACCCTAAAAAACGGCAAATGGACGCCGACATATCTAATCAAAAGACTTTATGACGAAAACCACAAAACCACGCTCGTAGCGACCTTTGAGTGGAGTGCCAAGGCCAAAAAATGGACGCCGTACGAAAAATCGATATATCGCTACAAGGGCGACGTTTATGCTAGCTCCGAGGGCTATAAGTGGCAGGGCAAATGGGTGCCGCAGACGAAGCATGCGGCCTTTACGGCTGCGGACGGAGTGCGTACTGAGATAAATTTTACGTGGAGCCAGGACGCGTGGCAGCCGCAGGAGAGGACGGTACAAAAAATAGAGCCAGAGTTTAGGCGTTTTACCGATCTTAGATGCCGCTGGGACGCCGCAAAGAGCGAGTGGAACGGCTGCTACAAAGACGTGCGCGAGGAGACCGAGCAAGGTCGGCTAAAGTACTCCGCATCGTCGTTTTGGCAGGGGGAGTCGCAGCGCTGGGGGGTTGTGTTTGAAAACGAGCTTAGCTACGACGCGCGTGGCAACCTGATAAAAAATCGCGAGATGTCTGATGGCGAGCGGCGCGAGTACGTCTACGCCTACGACGAGGCGGGAAAAACGTATCTTCGGCGCTTCGCGAGCCCGATGAGAGCGGCAAATGGCGCGAAACGCAAAAGACGGTAAACGTCTTTGAACCAGACATCTTGGCGCGCGACGTTATGGACCGCGGATTCATCGGCGACTACGTAGCCGCGGGCGAAAACGCGATCAAAAGTAGCAAGCAGTATTTTTTAGACGGCGGTGAGTTTAAGCTAAACGAGACGCTCGAGTGGTTTTACGAAAAGTGCGAACCGTCTCGTGAATGAGCCCTATATCGTTCAAATTTCAAGCGGCGACGCGATGATGTTTGGCTGCGCGGCGGAGTATGGTTTTTAAATAAAATTTAGGAGAAAACGTGAAAAGTTTGGATGAAATTTTACTCTCTTTCGACGAAAATACGCAAAATGTTTTATTTCTAAACGGCAATGGCGCAAAACACCCCGTTTGGGACGATGCGGACGAGGTTTTCGCAAAGGCGGTGGAGCAAATTTTAGATAAAAGCCTAGGGTTGCAAAAGGGCGTTGATTATAGCAAAACGCCTAAATTTTATGGTGCCCGACCGCTCGCGTTTATCGGCGTGCATGCGCAGATGATCGGGCGAAAAAGCATAGGGGTTTTGCTCACGAGTCGGCATCTTTTGGTTAAATTTGACGCGTCGGCTGTAAACGTAGACGAGGTAGCGGCGGCGTTTAGGCTCGGTAAGTATCTGCAAAACGAGCTGGAAAATCTCGCGTGGCAAGAGCTGGAAAAATGCGAATTTGAAATCGAGGACGAGATGAAAGCGGCGATGAAAAGGGCGCTAAAAGCGGTCTTACAGACGGTTTTCGAGGAGGGCGTTAAAGCCGAGGAGCGCACGATCGCGGATAAAATTTTGGAGCTTGAGCTGGGCGAAGCGCTAAAAACGCCGCTTGACGAGACGAAGCTGCTATCAAAATCGCTTAGCGTCTTTAAGCCCGTCTCGCCGATGCTTCACAGCCTTGACCGCTCGCTTTTTGGTAAGCCTTACGGCGTGATACTGGACGAGCGCGGACTTATTAGCCGCGAGCTGATGGAAGAGCCCATTTTTAGCCTATGGAACGAAATCAGGGACACACAAATCGAAGTAAAAGAAGACGCCGTAATAATCGGCGAAAAAGAGCATAAGATACCTTTTGAGCTAAAAGATAAAAAAGAAAATTTCGCCGAGTTTTTAAAATTTACGGCGGCGTTAAAAGCGTAAAATTTAAGCCGAATTTTCGTATAATCGCATAAAAACTAAGGAGAAAAAATGCTAAAAAAGATGGCTGATACGATAAGGTTTTTGTGCGCTGATATGGTGCAGCAGGCAAACAGCGGGCATCCGGGCGCGCCGATGGGGCTAGCGGACGTCATGGTCGTGCTGGCTAAATTTCTAAATCACAATCCTAAAAATCCAAACTGGCTAAACCGCGACAGGCTCGTGTTTAGCGGCGGTCACGCAAGTTCGCTCGTGTATAGCTTTTTGCATCTTAGCGGCTACGATCTTAGCCTTGAGGATCTAAGAAACTTCCGCCAGCTGGGCTCCAAAACCCCGGGCCACCCGGAGATCCACACCAAAGGCGTAGAGGTTGCGACCGGACCGCTAGGGCAGGGCGTGGCAAACGCGGTGGGCTTTGCTATGGCGGCAAAATATGCGGCCAATCTGCTAAACGAGCCTGAAAACGCCGTCATCGATCATAAAATTTACTGCCTCTGCGGCGACGGAGACTTGCAGGAGGGCATCAGCTACGAGGCCTGTGCGGTCGCGGGCAACCTACACCTAGACAACCTCGTGCTGATCTACGACTCCAACAACATCACGATCGAGGGCGACACGAGTATCGCTTGGAGCGAGGACGTGAAGGCGAGGTTTGAGGCGCAGGGTTGGGACGTCGCGCGCATAGACGGCCACGATTACGATCAGATCGAGTTTGCGCTAGAGCAAGCCGCCGAAAAAGAGCGCCCGTATCTCATCATCGCAAACACTCGCATCGCAAAGGGTGCAGGCGAGCTAGAGGGTAGCCATCATAGCCACGGCGCGCCGCTTGGCGAGGAGATCATAAAGGCTGCTAAAATCGCAGCCGGCTTTGATCCTGAGCGCAAATTTGCCATCGACGAGGATGTGCTGATTCGCTTCCGCGCCGCGCTAGAAAAGGGCGACCTAGCCGAAGCTCAGTGGAATCAAAAAGTGCAAAATTTAAGCGCCGAGAGCAAAAATATGCTAAACGCGCTGCTAAATCCAGATTTTAGCAAGATAAATTTCCCTGATTTTAGCGGCAAAAAGCTAGCCACGCGCGATAGCAACGGCGTCATCATGAACGAGATCGCGCGCGCGATGCCTGGCTTTATCGGTGGTAGCGCGGACTTGGCGCCGTCAAACAAAACCGAGCTAAAAGGCATGGGCGACTTCCCTAACGGTCGCAACATCCACTACGGTATCCGTGAGCACGCTATGGCTGCGATAAACAACGCGGTCGCTAGATACGGGCTTTTCTTGCCGTTTAGCGCGACGTTTTTTATCTTTAGCGACTACCTAAAGCCGTCCGCGCGTATCGCTGCACTGATGAGCATCAGGCACTTTTTTATCTTTACGCACGACAGCATCGGCGTTGGCGAGGACGGCCCGACGCATCAGCCTATCGAGCAGCTTAGCACATTGCGCGCGATGCCGAATTTCTACACATTCCGTCCAGCCGACGGCAACGAAAATGCGCTTTGCTGGAAAGCTGCGCTAAATTTACGCGCTCCAAGCGCCTTTGTGCTTAGCCGCCAAGGCCTCGCTCCGCTTGAAAAGGGCGAATTTGGCGGCGTAGAAAATGGCGCTTATCTACTAAAACGCGCGCAAAACGCCAAAATCACGCTAATAGCCAGCGGCAGCGAAGTCGAGCTTTGCGTTAAAGCGGCTGAAATTTTAGCCGCTCGCGGTATCGGCGCGAACGTCGTCTCTGCTCCGTGCTTCGACCTGCTTTGCGAGCAGCCGCGCGAGTACGTAGATCAGATCATAGATCCAGCGACCAAGGTCATCGCCGTCGAAGCCGCAAGCGCGCTGGAGTGGTATAAATTTGCTGACGAGATCTACTCGATGAAGAGCTTTGGCGAGAGTGGCAAGGCGGGCGCATTGTTCGAATACTTCGGCTTCACGCCTGAAAAGATCGCGGAATTTGCGCAAGAGTTGGCGAAGTAAAATCTAGCTTTAAATTTGACGGTTTTAGCTTGAGCTGGAGGCGTCAAATTTGAGAACTCATGCCGGGCGAGACCCGCATCAAATTTATGCGGCTTGCTCGCGGAAAAATCAAAATTTAAAAAGGGAAAGATTGCAAATATATAGGCAAAAAACAGGGCGATTCGCCGACAAAAATTTCATCTTAAATTTAGCTCGCGGCGCGGGAAAATTTGACGCTCAAAAAGGCGTGAATGAGCAAATTTGTACCCGAGATAAAATCAAATTTAGCGCACAAAATTCGTTTAAATTTAACCAAAAGGCCGCGTGATGGAGCTTTCGCATATCATAGTTTTGGCCCTAGTTCAGGGCATTAGCGAGTTTTTACCGATCTCTAGCTCGGCGCATCTCGTACTCGTGCCAAAGCTGCTTGGCTGGGCGGATCAGGGGCTTGCCTTTGACGTGGCCGTTCACGTAGGCACGCTAGTGGCGATACTTTTTTATTTCAAAGACAGACTTGCTGGGCTCGTGCGAGATTTTTTCGCGTCTATCGCGCGGCGCGAGAAGGTCGGCGACAGCACGCTCGTGTGGTCGGTCGGCTTTGCGACCGTGCCGGTGGGGCTTTTTGGCCTAGCGTTTAACGACGCCATCGAGCAGTACGCTAGAAGCGGGCTCGTGATCGCGGCGATGACGATAATCTTTGGTATCGCGCTCTACGTCGCGGATAAAAAATCAGGCCTAAAAACCGAATACGAAATGACGATCAAGCTCGCTCTCATCGTAGGTCTAGCGCAGGCGATCGCGCTGATACCGGGCGTTTCGCGCTCGGGCGTGACGATGACGGCGGCGCTGATGCTTGGCTTTAGTCACAGCGCAAGCGCGAATTTCTCGTTTTTGCTCTCGATCCCGGTTATCGTACTAGCAGGCGGACTCGAGGCGGTAAAGCTGATAAAAACCCCGGACGCGCTGCCTTGGAGCGACCTTGCTATCGGCGCAGCGGTTAGCGGCCTTAGCGCGTATCTTTGCGTGCGGCTGTTTATGGCGCTGATCGCGCGCGTGAGCATGCTACCGTTCGTGATTTACCGCATGATTTTGGGCGTGTTTTTGTTTGTGATGTTTTTATGAAAATAGCTAAATTTGGGCTCAAATTTAAGATTTGAAGCCCAAATTCGCTTTGTAAATCCAAAGCGCAAATTTGACTAAGACCGGTCAAAATTTAGCTTTTCCAAAACCTCTTTTATCCTTGCGCTTCTACTCTCTACGCTATCTTCTTCGCTAAACATCCTGTGTTTGCTATGTTCAAACGGCGGCAGGTCTTTAACGAAATCGTAAATTTCCTCAAAGCTCAAAATCTTGCCGTGCAGGTCGTAGCCAACGTTTAGCGCCTTGCCTTTTACGTTTGCGATATTTGCGTGGATGTGGCCGTAGAGCTGGATAGAGCCGTGGTGACCTGCGTTCCACTCGGCTAGCGGATAGTGAAAGAGCGTGAGGCGAAATTTATCCTGCCCGTGCTGCACCGTTATCTCTTTGTATTCGCAAATTTCATCAAACAGCGTGTTGCCGTCTTGTTTTTTTATAGATAGTAGCTCGTCTTTATGCTTTTTTATCGCTTCATCGTGATTGCCTAGCACTAGGACGTGCTTGCCGTTTAGCTTGCTAAAGATGGATATATTGGTCTGCATATCCTTATGAAAGCTAATATCTCCTATGTTATAAACCGTGTCACAGGGATTTACCCTCTCGTTCCAAAGGCCAATAAGCGCCCTATCCATCGCCTCTATGCTAGAAAAAGGCCTAAAGCACGGATGAAATCTCATGATATTGCTATGTCCGAAATGCAAATCGGAGGTAAAATAAATCATTTTTGCTCCTTTAAATCCACTTCAAATTTCTCGCCGCTTTTTATCTCCATG
>NZ_AOTD01000251.1 GCF_000344295.2 Campylobacter showae CC57C
AATTTAGACGGCAGCTGCCTGGATCTACTAGAGCTTGGCATCCCATACTCCGATCCGCTCGCAGACGGCAAACTCATCGCGCAAGCTAGCTTTGAAACCGCCGCGAAGGGCGTAAACACAAGCGCGATATTTTCCATGCTAGAAGAGTGCAAAGGCAAGATAAATAAACCGGTCGTGTTTTTAGTGTATTTTAACATCGTGTTTGCTTACGGCGTAGAGAATTTTATCGCTCGCTCAAAAGAGGTCGGTATCGCGGGCTTCATCATCCCTGATCTGCCGTTTGAGGAGAGCGAGGAGGTAGCTGGGCTGTGCGCTAAATTTGACCTTGACCTCATCCCGCTAATCAGCGTCACCTCGCAAAACCGCGCGGATAAAATTTTAAAATTTGGCTCAGGATTTGTCTATGCTCTGGGCGCTATCGGCGTGAGCGGCTCGCAGCGAGCAAGCGAGGGGCGACTAAAAGCGCCAGTAGAGGGGCTAAAAAAAAGAAGCGATCTGCCTGTCGCGGTAGGCTTTGGCGTGAAAAATAAAAACGACGCCGACGAGGTAAAAACCTATGCCGACGGCGCGATAATCGGCACCGAGATAGTAAAGCTCACGGCCAAATTTGAGGGCGAAGAGCTGATAAAGCAAATCAATAAACTTTTTTAAATTTAGCCGCGTTTGCGTTAAATTTAAGTATAATCAAAAAATTTCGTTTAAAGGACGACGCGATGATGGACATTGCGGAGCTTGGGATCAAGCATCTGTGCGAGGATACTCTAGGCTACAAGGTAGAGAGCGCAAAGGGCGCGGAAGGCGAATTTTACGGCTCGAGCTTGCCGATATTTAAGGGCAAAGAGGAGTTTCACTTTTATCTTTACTTTAAAAAAGATACGCTAAACCGCTTTGCTAGCGTGCTCCTTGGCATCGATAAACTAGCCGAAGACGAGCTAAGCGATATCTGCAAAGAAGTGGCCAATCTCGCAATCGGCTACGCCAAAAATCTACTCAACGAGCGCGAAGCAAACGCCTATAAACTAGGCACTCCGGAGTATCTAGGCAGGACGAGCTTTCATGTCAAACTAGACGACAAGCGCGTCTATAAAATCAAAAATAGAACATTTCAAGTAGGATACAAAAAAATATGAGCGAAGAACTACAAGAGATAAATGCCGTAGAAACGGCGCTGCAAGGGGTTCAGGAGATGTTACAAGAGCGCGGCGGGCTTTTTAAAAGCTACGATGAGCTGATGGATATCGGAGTGGATTTTATCTCGGAGCTCGGCACTACGACTATTAGCGTAAAGCAGCTCTTAAAGCTCGAAGTAGGCTCGGTTATCGATCTAGAAAAGCCTGCAGGCGAGAGCGTGGAGCTTTTTATAAACAACCGAATTTTTGGCAAGGGCGAAGTAATGGTCTACGAAAAAAACCTCGCCATCAGGATAAATGAAATCCTAGACTCAAAATCCGTCATCCAGTACTTTAAACGAGAGCAATTATGAGGATTTTCGCCGCGCTTTTGTTGTTTTTCGTAGCGCTTTGGGGTTCAAATTTATCCACGTATAACATCTACGAGCGCAGCGACCGCGTCGATATCATGCTTAGCTTTGATGCGCCTTATAGCGGAGCGATCCTGCAAGAGCGCAAAGACGGTGCGATAACTCTACTCTTTAAAGACCTACAAAACGATCAAAATATTGAAAAAAGCGTAAATTCAAGCATACTGCAAGAGCTTTTGTTTGAGCCTAGGGGGCAAAATTTAGCCCTCGTGATAAAAAGCGACGCGCAAGCAACCGTTAGCGCGTCAAAAACCACCGACGGCTTTGGCCTGCGCATACGCGTGACGCCTGAAAATGCGGCAAACTCAGCCGCCGCAACCGCACTCTCGCCGCAAGAAACTAGAGAAAATATAACCGAGGCAACGAATTTATCCGGCGATCAAAACGCATCAAATTTGACCCCGTCCGCTCAAGGTGCTGGCTTAAATTTGGGCGCGCAAAGCGGCGACGTAAATTTTATGACGCAAGGCATGAGCGATATGATCGATTATAGATATTACTCGGTTTTGGGCGTTTTGGCTCTGCTTTTGGTTGTGCTTTTGTTCGTCAAGGCAAAGCTAAAAAATAAGCAAAAAACGATAAAAACAAAACGCGAAAACGGCTGGTTTGAGAAGGTTAAAAGCGACGAAGGCGTGGAGATAATCTACGAAAAACCGCTTGACGATACGAACAAAGTCGTTCTTTTTCAGCACCTTGACAGACGCTACCTCGTGCTAACAGGCACATCAAACGTGCTTTTGGATAAATTCGGCGAAGAAAAGATGACGAGCGAGCAAGATTTTCAGAGCTTTTTTGAAGAAAATCAGAAAAAGCTAAACGCCTACATCGAAAACCGCCAAACGCTGGACGCATACAAAGACAAGGCGAGTATAGACTAAAATTGCCTTTTTAAAATTTGATGAAATTTGCGGCAAATTTCATCAAATTCCTCCAACAAATTTCACGCAAAACAGATCGCAAAAGTATCCGGTTTAGTCATTTTTTTGATATTTTCCTTTGCCATAAACAGCTCCTTAGCGCCGTAAATTTGCAAAGTATGGTTGATAAACTCAAACTCCAGCTTCTTATGAGCGCAGTTTGCATCGAGGTTTTTAGCAAGCGCGAGGATAAAACTCAGCCAGCGCACGACATCCTCGCTCGGTAGCAGGTTTTTAAATCGCTCAAATTCGCTCGAGGTTTTCTTGCCGTTTTGTGCGATGATCACGGCGACTAGGCATTTTTGCGCATGCGAAAAGCCGTAGTTTAGGGCATTTAGTACGAAAAATGCCGAACTAGCGTGCTCGCCGTAAAATCCCAAGCACTGCGCCACGCTATGCAATCTAGCAGCGACAGCCAGCTCGCTCTCGTATCGCCCCTCAAGCCCATGCAACGGCTTTAGCGCGGCAAATAGATCTTTGGCGTATTTCACGATCGTTTTGTTATCGTCTAGTAAAAATCTATCCTGCAAACTCCTCACGCTCGGGTTAAAGTTCGGCGGAAATTTACGCGTCGGGCGCAAGATATCGCTCAAAAACACGCCCTCTCTAAAGCCCGCGCCGCTAGTATAGATGTTTTGCGCACCCACAGCATCCACTGCGCCCAAAAATATGAGCGCGCCCTCTCTAATCGTATCGAAGCGATCTTTTTTTATGCCAAATTTCCCGAGCTCAAGCACGCTCGCTCGCGCGAGATTTTCGATGAAGTTTTTGTGGTTTTGAAATTTGTAGGCAAAGTTATGCACGGTTTTTAGCGGATAGTCTTGCGCCGACATGATGGCTGAAGATATCGCGCGCAGGCTACCTCCGATGGCGACTAGATTTTTGCTTTTAAAGTTTTTAGGCAAGCTTTTAAACGCCTCTTTGATAAAGGGCGCTGCGGCGTTTAAATTTTTCTTATCGAAAAATAGCTCCTTTAGCCGCACGGTGCCCAAATTTAACGACACGGCGTCAGTTATCTTGCCGCCACTAACAAGTGCAAGCTCTGCAGAGCCTCCGCCGATATCAAGCGTGACGAACTCCTCTAGCGGCTCAAGCAAATTTAACGCCGCCACACCGCCAAACGTCGCCTCATCCTTGCCGCTAACGACCTTTAAATTTATCCCAAGCTCTTTGCGCGCCATGCTTATGAGCTCGCTGGCGTTTGGAGCGTCGCGCAGAGCCGAGGTGCCCATGGCGAAAATTTTCGTGCATTTGTAGTTTTGTGCGATATTTTTAAACTCACTAAGCGCCTCGCAAGCCTTTTGCATCGACTTTTGGGCTATCTCGCCGCCGTGCTCGTACGCGCCCTCGCCCAGACGGACCTTCATCTTAAATTCGCCGATGATGTGAAACGCGTAACGCGAAGTCCTCTCAAAAATCGCCATTCGCATCGAATTTGAGCCTAGATCTATGACGGCGGTTCGTTTTGCCATTTATTTGCCTTTATTATTTTTATTTATCGCTAAAGTGAGGGTCGAGACCGCGCCACTGCGCCCATCGGTGCGGTTTTTGATAGACACCGAGCCGCACAGAGCCTGAGCCGCGCCCTTAGCTAGAAATAGCCCAAGCCCCGCTCCGCCCTTATCGCCGAAACGCTTAAACGGCGCAAAAAGGTCCTTGCTCTCGTCGATGCCGCAGCCCTCGTCTACGACCTCGATGATAAATTCGTTTTCGCTAAGGCGCGAGCGTAGAGTAACCACGGCGCCGCGAGGAGAAAATTTGATCGCGTTTTGGACGAAATTTTGGATAACGTGCGTTAAAAGCGTCGTTTGTAGCGTCATCTCAAGACTGCCAGGCGTAAAATCGGTCGCTATATCCTTGCCCTCGCCGCGAGCTAAAATTTTAAAATTATTCGCAGATTGATTTAAAAACTCGATGATGTCGATACGCACGGCCTCCTCAAACTGCGCGCCCTCCTGCCGCCCTATCTCTAGGATCGAGCCAATCATTTTGTTCATCTGATTGATCGCTTCGTTGTTGTTTTTGAGCGCTTCGATATATTTTTCGCTCTCGCGCGGCTTTATTAGCGTCACTTCGTTTTTGGTTTTCATCACCGCTAGCGGCGTTTTTAGCTCGTGAGCGACGCCGACAAAAAGCTCCTTTTGATAAAGCACGAACGTCTGAATACGCTCGATTAGGCGGTTTAGGCTTTTACCTAGCGGCTTAAACTCTGGCGGTAGCTCCTCAAGGCTCACCGCCTGTAAAAATCTCTCGTTTAAATTCGTCATTTTTCTGCTTAAAATTTTAATCGGCACCAGCAGCATCCGCGACAAAAACAGCACGTAAAAAATAATCAAAAGTATCGACGTAGCGTTTACCATGATGATATCGATTAGAATTTGATCTACGAGTTTGCTTTGATGAGTGGTGTCTTTAGTTAGTGCGATGCTAGTATCGTCCATATATGGATAAAATAACGTCAAATGAGTCTTTTGTCCCACCCTTTCCGTGACGAAATAAGGCGATACCGTTTTGCCCTCGACTAGCTTTGCTCTCGTGGGACTATCGTTTAGCGTGAAGTACTCAAACGGTTTTTCTACTTTAGATAAATTTGCGCTCGTGGATAAAATTTTAGCTTCGTATGCGAGCGATTGCGAGATGCCCTCGTATATCGTGACCTTGATATACTGATATAAAAGAACGGAGATGATGAGAATTAGCATCGTAGAAGCCGATGCTAATTGCACTATAAACCTAAATCTTAGGCTTTTTTGGGAAAGCAAAACCTATACCCGCGTCTTCTGACCGTCTCGATAGTCGAGATATTTAACGGTTTATCCATTTTTTGGCGGATTTGATTGATTGCTACTTCGATTACGTTTGGAGTTACGAGCTCAGGCTCCTCCCAGATCGCGTCTAGTAGCTGCTCTTTGCTGACGATCTGATCGCTGTGGCGCGCAAGGTGAGTTAGTACCTCAAACGGCTTGCCTTTTAGCTCGATATCTTGACCTAGATAGGTGATTTTCTCCTCGTCCGGATCGATGATAAGGTCGTCTATCTTGATAACGTTCGTACCGCCAAAGCGCAGTCTTGCTTCGATTCTAGCTACCAAAACGTCGAAATCAAACGGCCTTTTTGATATAGTCGTCCGCACCCGCTCTAAATGCTTTAACTTCGCTATCTTTATCGTCTTTGGCGGATAGCACGACTACTGCAGTGCGCGGAGATTTATGTTTGATGATGTTGATTAGATCTACGCCGTCGCCGTCAGGCAGCATCCAATCAGTCAAAACCAAATCGTAATTTCTAATACCGATGTAGTATTCGGCATCCTTGAAATTCTCCGAGCTGTCGGTCTGGTAGCCGAACTCTTGCAAGCCCTCGGCGATGGTTTTGTTTAGAGTTACCTCATCTTCAACTATTAAAATTCTCATTTTTTCCCTTCAGTGTAATTTGTTGGGATTGTAGCATAAATTAAGCAAGATTTCAAGATACTTTAAAAAAAATTTAATATTTAAACTCGGCTCTTGCGCCAACCGTCGCATTTTTGACGATCTCAATTTTTAAAATTTCCATTTTTAAAAAGCTAAGCGAGCTAAATTTTTCCTTCAACTTTTTCGCGCAAATTTCAAGCGAGCTCTCCACGGTGCCAAATTTTTCACGCGCGTAAATTTCCTCGATCAAATTTATCATTTCCACGTAGTCTATAAACTCGCCGCTTTCAAACTCCGCATTCACTCTTACCTTCTGCGGCGTCACGCGCTCAAAATCAAGCAGTCCGATGATAGTACTAAATTCGTAATCTTTGATAATCGTAGTCAAATTACGCGCTTTTCTTGCCCTGTTATCAAGCGTTTTATGTTTGGCAGGTGCTTATAAACTACCAAAAACGCGATCAAAAATATCGGCGCATAGGAGTCGATGTCTGGAATCTGCGGCTGCAACGCAAAAGTCGCTACGATAAACCCCGCAAGCGCGGCTAGCGAGGCAAGCGAGGAGATCTTAAGCAGCTTGCCCACGACGAACCAAACTCCAAGCGCGATAATGATTTCAAGCGGCAAAAAAACCGCCAAAACGCCCGCACCAGTGGCTATACCCTTGCCGCCTTCAAATTTTAAAAACGGCGAATAGCAGTGCCCAAGCACTGAAAGTACCGCCATCGCCCAAAGCGTCGCTGGAGCAAGGCCTACAAATTTCGCGATTAAAATCGGCAAAACGCCCTTTAAAACATCGCAAACAACGGTCAAAATCGCGATTTTTTTAGCGAGTTTGGGGTCTTTTTGCTTTAGCACGCGCAGGACGTTCGTTGCGCCGATACTGCCGCTACCTTCGCTTCTAATGTTCACTCTGCCAAAGATATAAGCCAAAATCACGCCCGAGGGGATGCCGCCCAGCAGATACGCCGCGGCGTAAGCTATCAAATTTTCGTTCATTTTTTATCCTATTTTTTGTTTCGATTTCGCAATATTAATTAAATTCGGCTGATTTTTTGATAAATCGGTCGTTTTAAAGGGCGATAAATTTGTAAATTTTACTCGCCGAGACCTGTACCTTTAAGGTACTAAATTTGGTTTTGTCAAATTTCAAATTTAATCTTTCTTGTTAAGGTAGAAGGGGCTTAAA
>NZ_AOTD01000252.1 GCF_000344295.2 Campylobacter showae CC57C
TACGTTTGCGTTAGCTTCGATTTCGCCAAGAGATTTTTGAGTACGTTCAGCGAGCTTTCTAACCTCATCGGCTACGACGGCAAAACCGCGTCCATGCTCACCTGCACGAGCCGCTTCGATAGCTGCATTTAGAGCTAGCAAATTTGTCTGATCTGCGATATCGCGGATTATAACTATGATATTTTTGATCTCTTCGCTTTGGCGCGTCACATCCTGTGCCTTTTGACTAATGGCGTTCATAGAGCTGCTCATCTGCTCGACTGCGGCGGCG
>NZ_AOTD01000253.1 GCF_000344295.2 Campylobacter showae CC57C
CGCCGGCGGCAAAACGGAGCTTTTTATAAAAGAGCTTGACCTGGCGCTTAGCGGCGACGAAAATTTGACCGACAAAGACGGCGACATCGAGTTTGAGGCCAAGGGCTCAAAGCTGATTTTAAACGACTTCAACGCGACTCTAGATCTGCTAGCATATAGCGGCCAGAGCGCGGGTGGGACGGTGAGATTTGATGCAAAGCCCGCTCGCGGTAACTTTTCGCTCATAAAATCGGACAAAAAATTTGAAATGTCGGCAAACGACATCAGGGGCGAGTTTATCAACTCGATCTTTAACATCAAAAGCTTTGAGGGTGGCAGCTTTAAAATGCGCGTTTTAGGGGCTAGCACCGATGATTTTAAGGGCGAAGTAAGGCTAATCGGCGCCACGCTAAAAGACTACACGTTCTACAATCAGCTTCTGACGTTTTTAAACTCCGTGCCATCCCTGCTCGTGTTTAAGACGCCAGACTTTGGCGCGGACGGGTATCCCGTGAAATTTGGCAAAATTTTGTTTGAAAAAAAAGGCGATGTATTAAAATTCCTAGCCATCGAGCTAGAGAGCTCGAGTGCCGATATCGGCGGTCACGGTACAATAAATCTCGCGACCAAAGAGATCGACGTGGATCTGGAGCTAAAGCTGCTAAAGGACGCTAGCTCCATCATCGACAAAATCCCGCTCATAAATCAGATCGTGCTGGGCAAAGACCGCACGCTCTCGACAGTCATCAAGGTGCGCGGAACGCTGCAAAAGCCGCAGTACTCGACGCAAATCCTGCAAGACGCGCTACTTTCGCCGTTTAAAATAATCAGAAACGTACTTGAAGCGCCGTTTTTGATATTTGAGTAAATTTGACGAGCTTCCAGGCGTCTGCGCCGCTAGTTTGCGGGTTGAATTTGAAGCCAAATTTGATACCCCAGCGCAGCTCGCCTATGCAAGGTGTTCGCGGGCTCCTGGCAAATTTAATCAAAATTATAGCAAAACAGCGCGCGGTTAAATACGACAAAAACAGCATCTCCGCGCGAAAAACTAAGTCAAATATAAAGCCCAAAATCGCAGCGTCAATGACCGCATAGCAAAAATTTCACCATTAAAATAGACTAGACTCGCTGCGAATTCCTATAAATTCGTAATCTTTATAGGTCGCATACGGCGCTAAAACGGCAAGCAAAACGCCAAATATCGCTGCGATATTTGGCGCCGCAAAGCCAAAATCGCGCCCGCGTCAAATTTAATAAAAACGGCGCCAAAGCTAGCAAGATAAACCAGGCGTAGATCTAGTACACAGACGCGCCAAACGCGCTCAAGGCAAAAAAAGGCCACCATAAAATCAGCGTGCCGATCGTAGATTTTTGTATGCTTTTTACAAATTTACGGCTAGCTTTAACACTCGGCGCTATCTTGCCTAGATTGCGGTTTATCGTTAAATTTTATCGCTAGCGGCTCGGACGGTTTTCGGCGGCAAATTTAGCTTTTGATCTCATCATCAAAAAGCTCGCGAACGTCCACCCAGAAGCTTGCGGACATAAAAATCGGCGAGTCCAAAATCTCCAGCAAACCGTCCCTAAAAGACAAAAACTCCGCAACTCTTTGGAGCCCGTCAACGGTTTTTATGCTCATGTCCGCTAGCCGCAGCACCTTTACAAGCTGTATTTTATCAGCCGTCCACTCGGCAAATGCCAAAAACCGTGAATTGTCCGAAAACGTAAAACACGCCGTAGCCTGCTCGCTAAGTAAAATTTGCTCAATCTCGCCGCTTTGGCTAAATTTTACGTTTTCGCTCTTACTATCGCTTTCTTCGCGCTTCAAATTTAAACCTTGTGCCTCAGCGCTCGCGTCGCCGTTAAACCAGCTTTGCAATTTTATGCCGCCTCGCAAAAACTCCGCGCTCGCGTAAAGCCGTAGCTCGCCCAAACTCGGCGCGCCCATGGCTAGGTCGAGACCATCAAATTCCGCGCTAAATTTACCGTCCGCGCTGCACTCTTTCGCGCTGTAATTCCAAGCAGAACCCATTTATTTCATTTCAAAATTTATTTAGTTCAAATTTATCTGCGCGTTTGACTTCGCCGCACAAATCTCGCGGTCTCACAGCTCAAAATCAAAGCAGTAAAAATCATCCGCCTCGCTCCAAAGCTCCTCTAGCGAGCGTCCGTCTATCTGCGGCGCGGTGTAGAGTTCTTGTAGCGTGGAGAAATACCGTTCGCCGCTCGCGTTTGCGCCAAGCTCGTCCGAGCACCTTTGAAACGAGCAGCGATCCGCATAGGCGATGATCATGTACTCTGCGCCTCGCAGGCGAAAGCTAAGCTCGGGCTCGCCGCCCTCAAGTACGCATTTTAGCAGCATTTGCTCTATGGTTTTAAATGAATATTTAGGCATCTAGCTTCCTTTTAAATTTATCTAGGCGCTTTTTAGAGGGGCAAATCAATAGGGGGCCGCGTTTTTGGAAGTAAATTTTAAAAATCGACTCAAATTTAAACACCGAATTTGAGCTAAAATTTGCGGCAAAATCACCGCATCTCAAGGCGCATGAGGTGCATATCCTCGCCGCCCGTGACATCAAGCTCCTGCGAGCCGCAAGCAGGACAGGTGAAGTCGTTTTCGCTAAGCTCGCCGCTAAAACCGCAGCTTTTACACTCCACGGCGACGTTTTGCACTATGATCGCAAGCTCGGCATTTTCGCAAATCGTGCCCGTTTTATAAACCTCAAACGCACTTTCTAGATAGTGAGGCTCAACGCCGCTTAGCCGCCCGATACGAACCTCAAGGTGCACAACCTCTTTCGCGCCGTTTGCGGCGGCGTTTTTCTCGCAAAGCGCGACTAGGCTTTGGACTATGCTTAGTTCGTGCATCGGATTTCCTTGATTGCGGACAGAGCGGATTTTATTTGTGCGGACGCGCCCAGGGCGTAAATTTGATAAATTTTGTGAGCCCGCTCTCGTGTCGTCCAAGCCTCAAAAGTCAATGAGATTAAATTTGATCTATCCATTGCTGTGCCTAGCATATTCGCGGTAGCAGCTCGCCCTTTGGCGCTTCTAAAAAGCGCTTCGAGCCGTATGCATTTTGCAAGATGACGCGGCCGTTTGCAGCGCCTAAAATCTCGCCAATCGAAGCCGCATTAGCGTCAAATTTGCGCAAAATCTCAAGCGCGCGCGCCTCGTCTTTTTCATCGACGGCTAGCACGAAGGTACCCTCGTTAGCTAGCTCGTACGGCTCAAAGCCAAACAGCTCGCAAACGCCCGTCACTTCGTCGCTAACCTTGATATCCTCCTCGCGAACGAGGATGTCTAGGTCGCTAAATTTCGCCCATTCGTTTAGTACGGCCGAGAGTCCGCCGCGCGTCGCGTCGCGCATACAAAGAAGCTTTACGCCGCCCTCTATCAGCGCCTTTACTACGCCTACTAGCGCTTTGCAGTCGCTTTTTAGCTCGCTTTGCAGATCGAGTTCCTCGCGGCTAGCCAGCACCACCGCGCCGTGCCTGCCCACGTCGCCCGAGATCAGGATCTTTGCGCCGGCGCGCAGGCTTTTTAGCTCCACGCCCTCGCAGACGATCTCGCCGATACCGCTCGTGTTGATAAAAATTTTATCACATTTGCCCCGCGGTACGACCTTCGTGTCGCCGCAAACTATCCGCACGCCATTTTCGCGAGCGACCACGGCTAGCGAGCCTAGCACGCGCTCTAACTCGGCTATCTCTAGGCCCTCCTCGACGATGAGCGCGCAGCTTAGGTACTTTGCCTCAGCACCCACCATAGCCAGGTCGTTTATCGTGCCGCACGCTGCGATCTTGCCGATGTCGCCGCCGTTAAAAAATATCGGCGTAACCACGAAACTATCGGTGCTAAAGGCTAGTTTGCTGTTAAAATTAGGCGCCGAATTTGTGGAGTGTTTTGCGCTCTCGTCTGCGCGAAAATCGCTGAAATTTAGTATCGCGCTATCGTTGCTCTCGCGCAAAATTTCGTTATCAAATATCCTAAAAATCGTCTCGTTTATGAGCGAGTTCATCTCCTCGCCGCCGCCGCCGTGGCTTAGCATTATCTTGCTCAAATTTGCCTCCTCTTAGCCCGCGCTTTTGACATCGCCGTATTTGTAGTATGCCGCACATGCGCCCTCGCTAGAGACCATACACGAACCCACCGGGGTTTTTGGCGTGCAGGCTTTGGCGAAAATTTTGCAGTCAAAAGGCTTTGCTCGCCCACGTAAAATTTCAGGACAGATACAGGCCTTGCTCTCGCCTTTGCTTTGCACGCTGCAGTCAAATTTGACCCTTGCGTCAAGCTTCGCGTACTCGGGGCGCAGCTTCATACCGCTTTGCGCGATCATACCAAGACCGCGCCACGAGAAGTCGCACGGCTCGAAAAATTTAGCTACGAGTTCCTGCGCTTTTACGTTGCCCTCGCGCGTAACGACTCTTGCGTATTCGTTATAGACCTCGTGCGTGCCTGCGTTTTGCTGGCGGACGAGGTTTAGGATGCCGTCCATCAGATCAAGCGGCTCAAATCCGCTAACCGCGATAGGTTTTTTATACTCGGCCGCGATACTCTCGTATATGCCGTATCCCGTGATCACGCTCACGTGGCTAGGTCCCAAAAACGCGTCGATCTTGACGTCTTTATCATTTAGGATCGCTCGCACGGGAGCCGGGACGGTAACGTGATTTATGTGGAAAAATAGATTTTTTAGCCCGAGCTCTATCGTCTTTTGGACCAAATTTGCGCTCATCGGCGTCGTCGTCTCAAACCCGATCGCAAAAAATATCACGCTCTTTTCGGGATTTTCCCGCGCGATTTTGATACAGTCTAGCGGGCTATATAGCGCTCTGATGTCGCAACCCTCGCCGCGCAGCTTTTGCAGACTGGTGTTTGAGCCGGGGACTCTGAGCATATCGGCTAGAGTGCACAGGATGGTGCCGGGCATCTGGGCTAGCTTGATAGCCTCGTCGATGCGGCTCCTTGGCATCACGCAGACGGGACAGCCCGGGCCGTGGACGAAATTTATATGTTCGCCCACTAGCTGCGGTAGGCCAAATTTCATGATCGAGTGCGTGTGTCCGCCGCAAATTTCCATGATATTTAGCGGCTTTACGCTCTCTTTTTTGATGAGTTTTGAAAGCGCTAAAATAAGCTCTTTATCGCGAAAATCATTGATTAGATTCACGCTTTTTCCTTTGCGTTTGGCTCGTTTGCCGCCTCTTGCATAGCGCCTAATCCCGCGTCGCCTTCGTCGGTGCTTATTTGTCCGCTTTGCATATCTTTAGCGATTTGGCGGTAGATTTCGATACTTTCTAGCGCAAATTTCGTATCGATTTTTTCCATCGCGTAGCCGACGTGGATGAGTACGTATTCGCCCACGGCTACGGGCTCGGCGATGAGATCTAGGCTCACGCGGCGACTCACGCCTAGCGTCTCGACGGTAGCGACGTTATCTTCGTCGATCGCGACCACTTTTGACGGGATTGAGAGGCACATTATCTAAGCTCTTTTTTAAATTTTAAGAAATTTAGCCACTTCTCCATGCCTTCGCCCGTTTTTGCGTCTAGCTCGATAACATCGACCTTCGGATTTAGCTTGCGAGCCTCTTTGACGACTTTTTTCACGTCAAATTCAAAATGCGGCAATAGCGAAGTTTTGGTTATCACGATGAGATCGGCGGCGCGAAACATGACCGGGTATTTAGCCACTTTATCGTCGCCTTCAGGTACTGAGAGCAGCACGACGTTAAAGTGCGAGCCAACGTCGTAGCTAGCGGGGCAAACGAGGTTGCCGACGTTTTCTACGAAAACTACATCAAGGCCCTCTAGCGGCAGATGATGAAGCCCCTCGTGCACCATAAAGGCATCGAGATGACATGCCTGCCCGGTCGTGATTTGGTGGGCTTTGCCGCCAGCTTTTATTATCCGGTCGGCGTCTTGGTTGGTTTCTAGATCGCCCTCGACGACGCCGATTTTAAATTTACCGCTTTTTATCGTAGCTTCTAGTAGCGTTGTCTTGCCGCTGCCGGGGCTGCTCATGAGATTTACGCATAAAATTCCGTGCTCATCCAAATGCGCGCGGTTGTGCGCGGCCTCTTCGTCGTTTTGGGATAAAATTTTCGTTATCACTTCAACCGTTTTGCTGTCGTTTAGCGCTGGGTGCGCGTGGCCGTGGCTATGCTCGTGAGCCGCGCCGTGTCCGTGCTCGGCGCCGTGATCGTGAGCGTGCGAGTGAGTCGTACCGTCCGCGTGAGTGTGGGCGTGGTCGTGTCCACTGAGCGAGCATCCGCAATCTTTACACATTTTATTTCTCCTTAGCGATTTTTTGGGATTATTATACTCTTAGATGTTAAAATCCCGCTTTAGTTTCATACCTTGCGGATATTATTTCGTTGCGTTTTATTTATATTTTGAGATTTTTGCGGTAGCGGCGAGAGGTTAAATTTGACTCAAATTTAAGCCGCGTCAAATTCTATGGCTCAGGCTAAATTTGACTTCAGATTAGCCTAGTCAAATTTAGCCATCTTTGCCGATAAATTTAATGTCCGCGAGACTTGCCCACGTTTGGTTTTTCTAGCACGATATCTTTGATACGAGCTTTGCCGTTATCCATCACGCTGATTACGGCAGTGGCGTTAAACTCCATCATATCTCGCTCCATCTGCTGCGCTTTTTTAGGCGGCATGAAAAAAGCTTCGATACCGAAATTTGCGGTATTATAATCAACTCTGCCCGCCAAAAACGTCCCGCCGTTAGGTCGCTCGAAGCTATATTTGTCAAATTTATACCTGCCGTCTTTGTCCTGCTTTAAGATAGCGTAAATTTTTGTGCCGTGCAGTTGCTGCCTTTTGCTTAAATTAGAATCTCTTTTGTCCAGCTCGTAAATGCCTGCAAAGCCGTAGCTAAGGCGTACGTAGTCGCCGCGAAACATATCGCGCGGATCGTAAACCGTAGTTCGCAGCAAGATCTCTTTGCCAAAATAAATCGGCGCGTACGCATACGCAAGCATCGCTATCACGGCTAAAATTTGAAATACCGCGGCCGCAAAAATCAGCTTTAGTTTCATCTCGCGCTCCCTTTTTTAGAGATCCTAGACACGCCGAGCACCACGAGCGCAAACACCAAAAACAGTGCGCTAGCACTGACGTAATCGCCGACTAGATCGACATATCGCACGAACGCCACCCAAAAGATGAGCGCGATGCCAAATTTCATATTATTTTGCTTGATGAGAGCGACCGCGACGCAAACGCCGATGAGCGAAAACACGCCCTCCTCGTAGCCCGCAAACGCGTCTAAGATAAACGGTAGCGCGACCAAAAGCGCTCCGACTATTGCGGCGGCGTATTTTTTAAAGTAAAACGCAAGCCCCAAAGAGGCTGCGCAAAAAGCCATAAACAACGCTCCAAACACGCTTTTTAAAAATGTAACGCCGTTCAAAACATTCTCGTAGTTCTGGGCGCCGTAAGGCCACGGACGCGAAAAATGCAAGTCCTCGTAAAGCGACATATCAAAACACAAGATGCCGGCGCCGCAGACGATGCCAATGTTTTTAAGGTAAAACGCGAGTTCAAATTTACCCGCTCTCTCAAGTAAAAACGAAGCGCAAACCGCGAGCAAGCAGTAGCTAAGCGCGAAAAAATGAACGCCGTAAAACGCATCGTCCACGCGCAAATCCGTCATAAAATACCGCTCGTAAAGCACGAAAGAGACGATATAAGTAAACACGCTCGCAAAAAGCGCGCCCGTAAGTAGCCGCGAATCATCGCGCCAAAGTACGGCCGCACTAGCTACGATAAATAGCAAAAATCCGTGCGAAACGCCGCTAAACTCAAACTCCATCAAAAACCAAACAAGCCCCAAAATAAGAGCCTGAAGCGTGATGATGGATTTGCGCGTAGCAAGCCCAAGCGCCAAAGCTCCGACCGCCCACAGCAGCACGCCGTTAGGCATATGCTCGCCTAGATGGTAAATTTGCGCGACTAAAACGATCGCCGCGCCGTAGCAAAAGTTCCCTAAAAAAAACAGCGTCGTAGCCTGCGTCTCTTTGCCGTTTTTTTGCGCCAAAACTCCGCTAAAATTTACCGCCGCAAGTATGCCAAGCACGATGATTAGCCTCACGGCGCGCGGCAGCTCCTCCCAGTTTGCGCCCACAAGCGTAAATAGCGAAAGCGCCAAAAACAGATACGCAACGAGCTTTAATATAAAGCTTCGCCGCTCGTTTGCACTCGATAAATCTATATCGTATCTAGCAGCTATCTTGCGCGCCGCCTCGTCGCTTATTAGCCCGTCCTCTCGCCACTTCGCAAGTTCGTCAGCGAGAAAATTTTTATGAAATATCATCATTTTTCTACTCCACGCATTTCATTATCCTGTGTCGCCCAGCCCAGTAGAGCATCGCATAGCCCGTCGCGCCCGAGATCACCGATGCGATAAGTACCGCGAGCTTATCTGCGTACGCGAACTCGTAGGTGTCGTGATAGGAGAGCGAATTTATAAAAAGACTCATCGTAAAGCCGATGCCGGTAAGTACGCAAAGGCCGTAAAACTGAGCCAGATTGCAGTATTTGGGTAGCTTTGCGAGCTTAAATTTGATCGCAAGAAAGCAAAATCCAAACACCCCTAGCTGCTTGCCCGCAAACAGCCCCAATATGACGCCCAGCGATACGGGGTGGAAAATCTGCTCCAACCCGATGCCTTTTAGCGAGATGCCAGCGTTTACGAAGGCAAACACCGGTAGCACGAAAAAGGCGACATAACCGTGCAGGTCGTGCTCGATCTGTTTTAGCATCGAGCCCTCGCCATCTTTTGCCTTAAGCGGTATGAAAAATGCCGCCACGACGCCCGCTAACGTCGCATGCACGCCCGATTTTAGCACGCTCACCCAAAGGATAATGCCCAAAATCACGTAGCAGGCTTTTTTATTTACGCCGGCTAAATTTAAAGCCAAAAGCCCCAAAGTAGCCGCTCCGGCAACCATAAACGACATAGCCGAGAGATGTCCGCTGTAAAATATCGCCATTATCAAAATAGCGCAAACGTCGTCGATGATAGATAGCGTCACGAGGAAAATTTTTAGACTCGCCGGCACTCTTTTGCCTAAAATCATTATGATACCTAGAGCAAACGCCGTGTCCGTCGCAGTCGGGATCGCCCAGCCTTTTAGCGCGAAAGCATCGGCGTGGTTAAACGCGTAAAAAACGAGCGCGGGCATGACGATGCCGCCGACGGCGCCCACGATAGGTAGCACGATCTGAGCGGGATTTCGCATCTCGCCCTCGACTATCTCGCGCTTTAGCTCAAGCCCTAAAAGAAAGAAAAAAACCGCCATGAGCCCGTCGTTTACCCACAAAACAAGCGGCTTTTGCAGGCTAAATTCGCCGAAAACCACGCCCATATTTATGCGTAAAAAGGAGTTGTAAAATCCGCTCAAAAAACCGTTTTGAAATATCATCGCAAAAATCGCGGCAAGTATGAGCAAGATACCCGAGCTCGCCTCGTTTTGGACGAAATTTTTAAAAGAAATATGTTTCAAATTTTAGCCTTAGGATAAAAATAGCGATAAATTCCGGCAATTTTAACATCAAAGGGCTAAATGCGCGATAAAAAAAGAGATTTTTGCGGGCAAATTTGATATGGCTTATCAAGCTTGCCCGCATCTTAAGCATTATGAGCGCGGGACGGCAGCCTTGGTTAGTTTTGAAAATTTAACCCCTTTTAGTCCGCCCATTTTTTCGGAAAATTTCTCGATAGCTCCCGCTTTGCCGCGAAGTATCAGAGTCTCCAGGCAGTTATCGTGATCTATATGGACGTGAGTCGTGCAGGCGATGTGCAAATTTGCCTGATGCTCGATGTCCATCATTTTTACGACGAGGTCGTTTTGGTGGTGCAAATAAATGAGTGTCAAAACGCCGATGAGATCCTCGTCCGCGTCTTTCCAGCTGTCATTTACTATTTTTTCCCTAATCAGATCGCGAGTAAATTCGCTTCTCGAAGCATAGCCCTGAGCGCCTATTTTGTTGTCGAGTTCGTCTAATAACTGCTTTGGCAACGAAACGCTAAATCTTATGATGTTTTCCACTATCGCCTCCTTAAAGAAATTATTAGTTATTATACATCAGAAAACTTTAATTTAAATTAACGTAAGCGCGATCTGACCGATAGCTACCGAGGAGTCATTTGACGAAAAGTTCTTATTTATGTAATACTTCTTACCTTTTTGCTTAAGAATTAAAATTACATTTTCAAGCAGGGCCTTATTTTGAAAAACTCCGCCTGCGAGCAAGATATCGTTTGACTGCGAGCAAGCTACGTCTGCTACGAGCTTTGCGAGCCCTTTTATAAAGCCCGTGGCAGCCATTTTTGCATCGTCTTTTAGAACTCTTTTAAAGGCCTCTTTAAAGCAAATTTTGTCATCCCTGATCTCAAACTCGTAGCTGACGTCTAAATTTGCGTCATAAAGCGTCTCCAGGCTCATTCCCGCCTCGCCCTCGTAGC
>NZ_AOTD01000254.1 GCF_000344295.2 Campylobacter showae CC57C
CCCCCAAGCCCCCCGCCGCAAGGCTTATACTCATGCTAAAATCCCAAAACGGAATTTGTTTTGACGCGGACATAATGTTTTCTCAGTTTGTTTATGATAAAATACGCGCCAAACATTTTGATAAAAACGTTTATTTTCAAGACGGGATTATCTTTGCGGAGCAGGACGGGCGCAAGCTTTTTGGCGTTATGCCGTGCTTTAAGGAGATAACCAAAGAGCGGTTTCATCTGGCTAACTGCGAGATCGCTAAAGGCTTTGAGGCGCTTAGCGGCGGAGAGTTTGACAGGATGTTCATCGTAGCTCCGAGAAACGCGAATTTCTCGCGCTACATCGAGGTCAGACGGGAGTGCGGATGCGGCGGATCGCTGCGACTGGTGCCCTACACGATAAGTCATCATATTTTTTAAAGGAAATTTAAATGATAGGTATCATTTTTGGAAGCAGTATGGGAAATACTGAAGAGGCGGCGAGCTTTTTAGCCGAGAATTTGGGGCTAGAAAACGAGCTTTTAAACGTAGCAAACTGCGACGCGGCCAAGCTAAACGGCTTTGACAAGCTGATTTTGGGCGTTTCTACCTGGGGTACGGGCGACCTGCAAGACGACTGGGACGCGTTTGATTTTGGCGGACTAAAGCTTAGCGGAAAGACGGTTGCGATATTTGGCACGGGCGATGCGGAGAGCTACGCGGATAGCTTTTGCGGTGCGATGGGCAAGCTATACGATGAGGTCGTAAAAGCTGGCGCAAACGTAGTGGGCGCAGTGTCCGTGGACGGATATAAATTTGACGAATCAGAGGCCGTAAGAGGCGGTAAATTCGTCGGTCTGCCACTTGACGCGGACAACGAAAGCGAAAAAACCGAGCCTAGAATCAGCGCTTGGATAGAGCAGATCAAACCCCATTTTGCTTAAAATTTAATACTTCTAGTCGGGCTTTTTGCCCGATTTTTTCTTTCAAATTTTTAACTCTTTTTTATATCAGAATTTGACTTTGCCGCGCTAAATTTGAGCTAGTTTCCGTCAAATTTTTACATTTATGCGCACCGCATTAAAGCGATTTTAGCGCGTGAGGGTTACTTAAATTTTTTAAGGCTGCTTGATAGCCAACTGAGCTAATTCGGGCTTTTAATTAGCTCAAATTTGAGCTAGAATTTAGTAAATTTAGCTAAAATCACGCCGAATTTATGTTAAAAATAAGGAGAAAGTATGCCTCTACTAGATAGTTTTTGCGTCGATCACGTGAGGATGAACGCGCCCGGAGTGCGTCTGGCAAAGACGATGAAAACGCCAAAGGGCGACGATATAAGCGTGTTTGACTTGCGTTTTTGCAAGCCAAACGAGGAAATCTTGCCCGAAAAAGGCACGCACACGCTAGAGCACCTATTTGCGGGCTTTATGCGAGATCATTTAAACGGTAAGGGCGTTGAAATCATCGACATCTCGCCGATGGGATGCAGGACGGGCTTTTATATGAGTGTGATCGGCGTACCTAGCGAAGATGCGGTTAAAGCCGCATGGACGGCGTCTATGAAGGATATCCTGGGCGTCAAAAACCAAGAAGACATCCCCGAGCTAAACAAATATCAGTGCGGCACGTACAAAATGCACTCGCTTGATGAGGCGCACGCGATCGCAAGCAAAATTTTAGAGCGCGGACTAATTACGATAAATAACGAAGAGATCGCGCTAGACGTCGCTGCGATGGGGCTTAAAAAACACTAATCGCTCGTTAAATTTAGCCGCCGTTCGTGCGGCTTTTGCTCTCGCGGCAAATTTGAGCAAATTTCAAATTTGACCCAGTTTGCCGCACTCTTGCTTCAAATTTTACCATTTTTAATATATAAAATCCGCTTCGTAATAAAATATAGTGATGTAATTTTAAGCCGTAAATTTATAAAATTACATTAATAATTTTTCTTAAGGAAGTGCGATGAAAAGTTTTAAATTCGTTTTGATCGCGGCCTGTGCGGCGGCGATAGGCTTAAACGCCGAGGTTTTGACAAAGACGACCGATATATCGCTAGGCGGTAAAAAGGTCGGCAAGATCGAGGTTTTAACGCCGGTCGAAGTCGTCTCCAAAGACGGCGCAAAGGCTAAAATCAAGATAAAAGGCGCCGTTTCGGCAAACTACCTAGCTCAGATACAGCGAAGCGTCAAAAACGCCGAGATTTTCACGGTTTTTGACGCCGAAAGCGAGACAAATTTTAAGAAAATAAAAGAGGTCGAGGACGACTACGGTGAGCTTTGGTATGAGGTCGAGGGCACGTACGAAGTTGCCACAGACGCGCTAGGTAGCGACGCAAACGCGCTATACAAACAGGCTCAGCAAAAGTACGAGGAGACCTGCTCGGCGTGCCACCGCTTGCACGAGCCAAACAGCTTTACGGCGGCTCAGTGGCCGGCAAATTTACAGTCGATGATCGATACGAACTACGTCTCGCTAGAGGAGACGGAGCTAAATTTGATCGTTAAATACTTGCAGCATAACGCAAAAACCGTAGAATAGGGCTTTGGCGCGCCTAGCGCCCAGATCAAATTTGCTCGTCGCTTGAAGCGTAAAATTTAGCGGCGTTTGTTCTTTTAAATTTGGATTTTATGTTTTATGGGGGCAAATTTAACGCTACCGGCTTAAATTTCTGGCGCCCTGCTTGCTAAACAACCACATTGCAAAAACAAGCGAGCGCCGCTAATAAAATATGGGTTTTAAAAGTAAATAACGGAAAACGAGTCGCCAAATCTCGCCGGTGCCGCAAGTATCGGCGATTTGGCTTTGCTTGGGTATGCGACTTCGCAACTGCAAGCAGAAGGGGCAGGGAGTATTATGCTCTCTGTTCGCAGCAGGGGCTTGCTCCTGCGAGAATTAAATAAGGGAGAAACCGATGAAAAGACGAGATTTCATCAAATTTTCGGCCTTGGCGGCTACGGCTGCACAGGCTAGTAGGATAGAGGGCGTCAAGCAGACGATTTTCGACAACAAAAAAGTGTTCGGCGCAAACAGATTCGGCCCGTTTTGGGTAAATTTAAACTCATCGCAGATCGTTTCGGTTAGCGAATTTGAGGGCGATAAATTTCCAAATACAATGAACTATAGCCTGCCCGACTCCGTGCAGAACGAAAACCGCGTGCTCTATCCGATGGTGCGCAAAAGCTATCTAAAAGCAAAAGGCGCGGTAAAGAGCGAACTGCGAGGTAAAGAGGAGTTCGTGCGCGTTAGCTGGGATACGGCGCTTGATCTAGCAGCCAAAGCCTTAAAAGAAAACTTCGACAAATACGGCGCCGAGGCTATCTACGGCGAGTGCTACTGGTGGGGCGGTAGCGGTAAGGTCAGCTGGGGTCGTACGGTCGCGCACAGGATGCTAAAAGTACTAGGCGGCTACGTAGAAGAAAGCGGCGACTACTCGACGGGAGCGGGTCTAGTCATCATGCCTCACGTGCTAGGCGGTAGCGCGGTTTACGACGCGCCGACGAAGTGGAAAGCTATCGTCAAAAACGCTAAAAACGTAGTATTTTGGGGTACCGATCCTGTCGTAACCAATCAAATCTCATCAGTCCCTCCGACTCACGACGGATACGTAGGCATGCAGGAGCTCAAAAAAGAAGGCATCAAAACCTATAGCGTAAACGTCATGGTAAACGACACTGCGCGCTACTACGGCAGCGAAAACATCATCGTACGCCCAAATACCGACACCGCGCTCATCATCGGTATGTGCCATTATCTGTTTACGAACAACCTCTACGACGAGGAATTTATCAAAAAATACACGGTCGGATTTAATAAATTTAAAGACTACTTCCTCGGCACGCAAGACAAAGTCGTAAAAGACATCGAGTGGGCGAGCAAAATTTGCGGCGTACCTGCGGGCACGATAGCGCAGTTTGCTACGCGTCTAGCCAAAGAGCCTACGACCGTACTGATCGGCCGCGCGTTACAAAGAGCCGACCACGGCGAGCAGCCTTTCTGGGCGCTAGTGGCGCTAAACGCGATGCTAGGACACGTGGGCAAAGAGGGGCTTGGGTTTGAGTTTAGCCTAGGATACGACTCTGCGGGCGCTACGGACAAGATCGCTCCGGTGCTAAAAGGCCTAAGCACGCGCATCGACGAGAGATACGAAAACGTAGACGGCGCGCCGTGGAAAACGACTAAAAACATCACTATCCCGTCCTCTCGCAGCATCGAGGCGCTAGAGCATCCGGGCAAAGAGATCGACTACGACGGCACTAAGATCAAGCTGCCGCACATGAGAGTGGCGTACATGGCCTCGGGCTCGATGTTTACGCGCCATCAGGACGTAAATAATATCGTAAAACAGTGGCGAAAATTTGACACCGTTATCACCGCCGAGCCATACTGGACTAGCACCGCAAAATTTAGCGACATCGTGCTGCCGGTAGCTATCGAGGTTGAGAGAAACGACATTAACCAAACGGGCGCTACGGGCGAATACATCGTGGCTTATAGGCCGGCGATAGAGCCGATGGGCGAGAGCAAGAGCGACTTTTGGATCTGCGAGCAAATTTGCAAACGCTGGGGCAGAGGCGAGGTATTTAGCGAGGGCAAGGACGAGCTAGGCTGGATGAAGGAATTTTACGCCGACGCGGCCGAGCAGGCTAAGGGGCTAAGTTTAACCATGCCTAGCTTTGAGGAATTTTACGAAAAAGGCTACGTGAGGTTTGAAAAAGACAACACGGAAACCGAACTATACACGCGTCTAGCGGCCTTCCGCGAAAATCCCGCCAAAAACCGCCTAGGCACTCCGTCTGGCAAGATAGAGATCTACTCGCCGACGATAGCGAAGATGAACTACGCCGACTGCCCGCCGATGCCTACGTGGATCGAGCCAAAAGAGTGGCTAGGCAACGCTAGCAAAAAGTACCCGCTACACGTCGTTAGCCCGCACTCTCGCTACCGCCTGCACAGCCAGCTAAACAACTCTATAATTAGAAATTTCGCCGAAGTTAGCGGTAGAGAGCCGGTTTTAATAAATCCAAAAGACGCCAAAGAGCGTGGCCTAGCCACTGGCGACGTTGCGCGCGTATTTAACGACCGCGGCGAGATACTAGCGGGCGTGCTAGTCACCGACATCGTGCCCGAGCACGTCGTAGCTATCTGCGAGGGCGCGTGGTACGACCCTGAAAAATGGGGCGAAAAGAGCCTTTGCCAGCATGGCTGCGTAAATGTGCTAACCTTTGACAAAGGCACGTCCAAACTCGCGCAAAGCAACTCGGCTCACACCGTGCTTGCGCAGATTGAGAAATTTAAAGGGGAGATTAGGCCGATAACGGCGTTTAGCAAACCTAAAATCCTACAATCTTTGTAGAGTTTAACGCGTCGTCTCGCGAGCGCTTTTGAGAGAGATTTGAAATTTTAAGTCTGCGGCAGACTACT
>NZ_AOTD01000255.1 GCF_000344295.2 Campylobacter showae CC57C
TTAAGCGATATAAATTCGGATCAAATTTAAAATTTAGCGAGCGCCATAAACCGCTCGCTATTTAAAAGAATTAAGCACCTATAATGATGTGGCTAGCTTTGATGATAGCAGTTACTTCATCGCCAGCTTTTAGAGCTAGGTTTTTAGCTGATTCATTTGTGATGATAGCGCTTAGTTTATCGCCGCCTGCTATCTCGATATCTACTTCAGCGTTTACCGCACCCTCTGTTACTTTTATTACCTTACCTTTTAGTTGGTTAGTAGCACTTAGCTTTAGACCGTTCTCACCTTTAGCTACTATGATAGAAGAAGCTTTAAATAGATAAACTACCTTTTTACCTGCTACTAGATCTAAAGCCTTTTGGCTATCTACGGTTACGGTTGCTTTTACTGTCTCTCCACCTTGTAGTTTTGCTACTACTAGAGAGTTTACCGCTCCCTCTCTTACCTCTGTGATTTGAGCTGACAGTTGATTTCTTGCGCTAAACATTGCGTTTTCCTTTGTGATTAAATTTAATTTCGTATTAAAATCTGAGCGAATATTAACAACTTAAACTTT
>NZ_AOTD01000256.1 GCF_000344295.2 Campylobacter showae CC57C
GCTCCGCAGGCTATATGCCTAGCGCACGCTTAAATTTTAAAACCGCCTCGTCTAGCCATGCGATATTTCCACTTGACTCTTTTTGTTCAAATTTAAAGTTGATTAAAAAGTACTTCGCCTTGACTTTTACGCTCAAATTTTAATCTCAATCTCTTTTTATCCATTTTTCGCTAAAATCGCTAAATTTTAAAAACGCGCGGCATCCGCAAAAAAGGAAATTTATGCAAAACAAAAAGCAAACCATTACCGAAAAAATTTTCAGCGAGCACGTAGGGCGCGAGGTTTTCGCGGGCGAGATCATCGAGAGCGACATCGACATGGTCATCGGCAACGACATCACGACTCCAATCTCCATCAAGCAGTTTGAGCGAAGCGGCGCGACGAAGCTCGCCAACCCGGGCGGCTTTAGCGTCGTGATGGACCACTACATCCCGGCAAAAGACATCCTAAGCGCCAACCAAGCTAAAATCAGCCGCGATTTTGCGTATAAGCACGATTTGAAAAATTATTTCGACGAAAAGGACATGGGCATCGAGCACGCGCTTTTGCCCGAAAAAGGCCTCGTAGTCCCGGGCGACGTCATCATCGGCGCCGATAGCCACACCTGTACGCACGGCGCGCTGGGAGCCTTTGCAACGGGCATGGGTAGCACCGACCTAGCCTACGCGATGATAACGGGCAAAAACTGGTTCAAAGTACCGCCGACTATAAAAGTGATCTTTCGCGGCAAACTTGACCGCCACGTCTACGGCAAGGACCTCATCCTAGAGATCATCCGCCGCATCGGCGTGGACGGCGCGCTGTATAAGGCGCTGGAGTTTACGGGCGAGACGATAGAGAGCCTCGATATGGACGGGCGTTTTAGCATGTGCAACATGGCGATCGAAGCAGGCGGCAAAAGCGGCATCATCGCGGTCGACGAAACAACAAAAGAGTTTTTAAAAGGCAAAAGCTTACGCGCCGAGCCGAAGCTGCACTACTCCGACGAGGGCGCAAACTACGAGCAAATTTTAGAGATCGATGTCGCTAATCTCGATCCCGTAATCGCCTATCCGTTTCTACCTAGCAACGGCAAGAGCGTGCGCGAGGCCGTCAGAGACGATATCGCTATCGATCAGGCCTTTATCGGTAGCTGCACAAACGGCAGGCTCTCGGATCTACGCATCGCGGCTGAAATCCTAAAAGGCCGCAAAGTAGCGCGCAAAACCCGCCTCATCATCACGCCTGCAACGCAAAAGATCGCCTTGCAAGCGCAAAAAGAGGGGCTGATGGATATTTTCGCGGAAGCGGGAGCGGTCGTTTCAAACCCGACCTGCGGCGCGTGCCTGGGCGGATATATGGGGATTTTAGGCGTAGGCGAGCGCTGCGTGAGCACGACAAATAGAAACTTCGTCGGCCGCATGGGCGATCGCACGAGCGAGGTGTATCTGGCTAACTCGGCCGTAGCGGCGGCGAGTGCGGTGGTGGGCAAGATCGCCGACCCTCGCGATCTTTAAAATTTGGCGGCTTGTCTTTTGAGCGCTTTTTGTGGAGCTGGCTAAAATTTAGCTCGGCAGACTATATGCCTAGCCTACGCTAAATTTTACCTGCGCAACCCCAAAAATCATCTCAAAATA
>NZ_AOTD01000257.1 GCF_000344295.2 Campylobacter showae CC57C
TAAATCCAACGAAGTATAAACCAAAAAGACGAGCAAACAAGAAAAGGATAAAAATGGTAAAGAAAGCAGTTTGCATAATGAGCGGCGGCATGGACAGCACCCTTTGCGCCGTCCTCGCCAAGCGCGCAGGCTACGAGATCATCGCGCTGCATTTTGACTACGGGCAGCGCACGATGAAGCGCGAAAAGATAGCGTTTGAGCAGATCTGCGAGCGTATCGGCGCGCTAAAAAAGGTAAATTTAGACGCTCATTTCATAGCAGACATCGGCGGTAACGCACTAACGGACGAGAGCCTCGCCATCCGCAAAGACGGTGCCAAAGCCGACACTCCTAGCACCTACGTGCCGTTTCGTAACGGCATCTTTATCAGCATCGCCGCCGCGCTAGCCGAAAAAGAAGGCGCGCAGGCGCTATATATCGGCATCGTCGAGGAGGACGGCTCGGGCTACCCCGACTGTACGGCGGACTTTATCGCCAAAATAGAAAGCGCCGTAAATGCCGGCACCTCAAAGGACTTTAGTCTGCGAATCGTCACGCCGCTAGTAAATTTAAGCAAGGCTGACATCGTGCGCAAGTCGCTGGAGGCTGGCTCACCGCTAGAGCTAACATGGAGCTGCTACGAGCGCGAGGACGAGGCCTGCGGCGAATGCGACAGCTGCCGCCTAAGACTGAGAGGATTTGAGCTTGCAGGCGAAAAAGACAGGATAAAGTACGTAAATTTGAAGTGAAATTTGCCGCGTATGGATCTGTGTGCAAATTTAGCAAATTTACCCGTCAAAACGCGCCCGCAGTTCTACGGCCGTTTTTGTTCGTCAAATTTGATCGCGGCGGCTGGTTTATGGATTATGTACGACGGGCGTTTGCTTCAAGATCAGCCAAAAATAAAACATTTTATTGCAAATGCGCTCACATTTGCGTCGTTACGCTAACCACATACACCAAAGCCACGGCACGCTTTGTAGGAATTTGGATTAAGCATTTTTGCCCGTCAAATTTAACGGCAAATTTGCGATTATAAAGCGGATAGCTTCAAAGATTAGGCTAAATTTGCAGTAGATAAAGCCGTCAAGCTCAGCGCCAAATTTGAGCTTTTTATAAAATTTCGCCGAACAAATCAGGTTCTGGCGAGCTCAAATTTAGCATCGCCTCAAGCTCCTCTTTTTGGCATTTAACGAGCGCGTAGTGAAAATTTGAAAGATTTTTTAGCTCGGCAAGATCCTTAAACCTCATCGTAGCCGCCGCGCTTTCCGCAAAATCCTCAGGCACACAGATCTCGATGCCGCCGCTAAAATTTCGCGCTAAAAATGCCGCTTCCATATCAAAAAGCTCATCGTCGCTCTCTGCGATAAAAGCCTGAGAGCTCGCACCAAAAGGAACGACGCGAAAATTTTTATTTATAAAAACGGGCTCAAAATGCCCTAAATTTCGCGTGTCGCCAAGCTTAAAAGAAAAGCCCGCGCGGATCAAATACTTTAAAAGTCCGCAAAGATAGTGCGTGAAAACTTTTGGGAAATTTAAGTTTGGATAGTAAACGCCCTCGCAAACGACACTCGAGGCAAACAGCGAGCCGCCCTGCGCACAAACCGCGTCTACGTCGCTAAAAACGGTGTCGTATAGCGGCGCGATCTTGGATAAAATTTTAAGATCGTCCGTGAAAAATAGATCCTCCGCACCCGCTTTCATTATCCTTATAAAAAGCCGCGTCGCATCCTCTGGCAGCAAGCCGGCTGCGTTGCCATCAGCGTTTTTACCCAGACTCATGCGCGAGAGCAAGGCCTTTTGTACGGGATTAACAGAGCAAAATTTGAGATTTTTGTAGCTGGCCTCAAAGCGCATTAGCCGCATCAGCGCGGCGCTGAGGCTATCGACCTTGATAAAAGCGACCTCTGGATCGATAACCTCGCATCTTTGCTCGACGAGCACGGCATAGGCGCCGTTTGCGACAGCCGCGGCTATCTCGTCCGCGCCGGTTCCAAGCCCGATGTAAGCATAGCCCTGGCGCACGTTCTTGCTCTCAAACGCAAAGCCCTCTACGGCGCTGACGCTTGGCTTGTTTAGCGCTTCGCCGTTGATGAGGCGCCTTAGGTTTTCGATATTCACGCCGTTTTAGCCTATTTCTGAGCCGTTTTTGACCGCAGCCATAGGCGCGATGAGGCACAGCGACCCGTCCTCGGCGCTAAGGATCATGCCCTCTGATATGTGACCGAAAATTTTAGCCGGTTTTAGGTTTGCCAGTACGCAGACCTGCTTGCCGACGAGATCCGCCGGAGCGTAAAATTTGGCTATGCCCGATAAAATTTGACGCGGCTGCTCTTCGCCCAGATCGATCTTAAATTTAAGCAGCTTCTCGCTGCCTTCGATATTTGAGCACTCAAGCACGGTGCCTACTTTTATGACGCATTTTTTAAAGTCGTCGATTTTTATCTTCGCGTCCGATTTTTCTTGCGGCGCGGCGGCGGTTTTGACCGGTTCGCTCACGCTCGGTACCGCGGTAGCCATCAGCTCTTTTTCGATTTTTGGGAAAAGCGGCTGCGTTTTTTGCGCTTTGAAGTCCAAAATTTCGTTGTTTAGAATGATTTTTTTATAAGTAGCCGTCGAGATCTCAAAGCCTAGCGTCTGCGCGATCTTTTCGCAGGTTTTTGGCATCGCGGGGCTTAACAAGACGGCCACGCGAGCCAGCAGGTTCGCGCACAGCGACACGAGCGCGTTTGCTTCGTCTTTTTTGCCGTTTTTCATTAGGTTCCACGGCTCAAACTTAGCTATGCTCGCGTTTGCAAGCGTTAGCGCCTTAAAGAGCTCCTCGAGGTAGCGGTTTGTGGCGAAACTCTCTAAATTTTTGATAGCGTTTTGCAGGTATTCGTTACCGCTATCTAAAACCTCGCCGTAAAATTTGCGTAAATTTTCGCCATTTATCTCAAAGTCCGAGTATTTTTCGCTCATGCCCACTATACGGCTTAAAAGATTGCCAAGATCATTGCTAAGCTCGGAGTTTATGCGCTCGATCATCGCTTTTTGCGAAAAGTCGCCGTCCTGCCCAAACGGCACTTCGCGTAGCATAAAGTAGCGGAAATTTTCCAGCCCGTACGCGTCTGCGACCTCGCTTGGGTTGATGACGTTGCCTTTACTTTTGCTCATCTTTTCGCCGTCTCTCGTCCACCAGCCGTGAGCTGCGACGCAGCGAGGCAGAGGCAGATCAAGGCTCATCAAAAAGGCCGGCCAGTAAACTGCGTGAAAGCGCAAAATATCCTTGCCCACGACATGCGTAGCACCCTTCCAGTAGTTCATCTTATCATCGCCGCGCGTGTAGCCAAGCGTGCTAAGGTAGTTGATGAGCGCGTCCAGCCAGACATACATCACGTGTCTTGGCTCGTTTAGGCTCGCAGGCAGCTTGATACCCCACTCAAAGCTCGTGCGCGTGATCGAGAGGTCGCGCAGACCGCCTTTTACGAAGCTCACGACCTCGTTTTTCTTGCCGCGCGGCACGATACAGTCCTCGTTCTCCTCGTACCATTTTAGCAGCGCATCTTGGTATTTTGATAGTTTGAAAAAATAGCTCTCCTCTTTGACCAAATTTGTCGGCCTGCCGCAGTCCGGACACCTCTCATCCTCTAAAAGCTGCGTCTGCGTAAAAAAACTCTCGCAGCTAACGCAGTAGTACCCTTCGTACTCGCCCTTGTAGATATCGCCTTTTTGATACATTTTAAGAAATGCGTTTTGCGCCGTAAGCTTATGATAGTCATCGGTCGTGCGGATAAAATGATCGTAGCTGATCTCAAATTTATCCCACAGCTCCCTAAATTTCGCGCTTATCTCATCGGCGTAGGCTTGCGGCGTGTAGCCCTTTTTTGCGGCGGCTTGCTCGATCTTTTGCCCGTGCTCGTCGGTACCAGTCATAAAATACGTATCATCGCCCTTTAGCCTCGCAAATCTCGCCATCGTATCCGCGATCACGGTCGTGTAGGCGTGTCCGATGTGCGGCACGTCGTTTACGTAATAAATCGGAGTCGTAATATAAGTCGTGTTCATATCTTTCCTTTTTAAATTTAAAAATCAAATCCGCCGCCGTCGCCTTTAGACATCGAGCTATATACGGCATCTACATAGTTTTTGCGGGTTTTGCACTCAAACATCGCCTCGCAGATAAAGCACGAGTTTAGCCCCTTTTCGCGCTGACAAGCTTGTAAAATTTCTCTTTGGCGATCAAGCTCCAGCTCAAATTCGTCCTTCTGAGCTACGTCATGCTCCACGACATGCTCGCTCATTTCGCGCTTCCGTAAAATTTATGCAGTAAATTTATCTCGTCTTTGGAGCCAAAAAAGCAAGGCGTGGTTTGGTGGATTTTTTCCACTTTCATATCAAAAAGCGTTGCCAAGTATCCGTCGCTAGTCGCACCGCCCGCGCGCTCGTAGATAAATGCAAACGGTAGCACCTCAAATAGCGCTCTTAGCTTGCCCTTTGGCGCATCCGTCGTGGCAGGATAACTAAACAGCCCGCCGCCTTTTAGTAAAATTTGATGCAGGTCGCTCACCATGGCGCCCGAGTATCTGAGGCGATACCCCTGCAAAAACAGCTCGCGGATAAATTTAGCGTGAGTTTCGCTCCAGCCCTTTTGCATAGCACCCGTGGCGTTTAGTTTGCCTTTTTGCGCAAGCGCTAGATTTTTGATAAATTTAAACTCGCCGTCCCTGCCAAGGCGGTAAAGCACCGGAGCCGTCCCCTCCTCGCAAAGCACGAGCTCCAGACGCGGGCCGTAAACGACGTAGGCTGCGGCTTTTAGATTTTGCGGCGTTAGCTCATTTTCGAAAATGCAAAAAATCGAGCCGATGGAAAAATTTACATCCACTAGGCTAGAGCCGTCTAGCGGATCGTAGGCGACGATAAATTTCGAGCTCTCGTTTAGCGCCAGCATATCCTCTTTTTCTTCGCTAACGAGCGCTTTTACGTAGGCTAAATTTGAAAACTCCGCCGTGATGATCTCGTCGCTTCTCACGTCTAGCTTTAGCTGCGTATCGCCCGTGGCGTTAGCGTGATCAGTGTAGCCTAGATCGGCGTACTTTATCTCTTCGCCGATTTTTACGGCGATCTTTTTAATCGTTTCGAAAATTTCGTTCATTTTAACACCTTTGCATTTTTTAGTATCCACTCGCAGATGGCCTGCGTGTCGTCTAGATCGAAGTTTGGCTTGTCTATGATGTAGTCTTTTTGATAGCTTGCGATCGCGTTTGAAAAGCTAAGATAATCCTCGTTTATCTCATCCTTAAATACGCTAATGCGCGGAAGCGGCAGAGTCTTTAAGCCCTCGACTAGTAGCAAATCAAACTCACCCGCCATAGCCACGACGTCGTCCACGCTCTTGCTCTCCTGCGAGAAAAAGGTCGTGCGCGTCGGACTCATGACCGCGACCTCGGCGCCTATTTGAGCAAATTTATAGCTATCCTTGCCCTCGACGTCAAATCTCGCCTTGTCGCCCGGGTCGTGCTTGATGATCACGACTTTTAGTCCGTCATCGATAAATTTTTTAGCAACCTTTAAAATAAGCGTGGTTTTACCGCTATTTGAAGGTCCGGAAAACGCCATCGCCGCTTTTTTCATTTTTCTCCGAATTTTTGAAATTTACGCGGATTATAGCAAATTTAGGCTTTTTAAAAGCAAAATTTATCTAAAATAAGGCCAAATTTAGCGAGGTTTTTAAAATGAAAAAGAGCGTATTTTTTTTAAGTTTTATGTTGGCGCTAGTCGGATGCGCGGATAAAAAATATATCCACGAACCGTTAAAAAACGAACTTTTAGCCTACACAAGCAAGTCTGAGATCATAGATGCCGATACGAATATCCTAATCGTAGCAACCTATCTAAACCCAATCTATAGCGAGCTAATCGATGAACAAAAAAGAGAGAAATTCGTCGTGGCCGTGCATCCCAAAGAAGCTAAAATTTTAGACGAGAGCTTTAGCGCAAACGGCTCGCAGCGAGGCATCATGGTTAGACGCCTGACCGCCAACGATCCGCTTTTAGAAAAAGTGAGCTTTGAGGTGCCGTGGGCTCAGTATTTTGAGGTCAGTACACCAGAAATCTCAAGCGATAAAATCAATCTTGATTTCGAAATTTATCCGTCAAAGAAGGCGTCTTTAAGCTTTCAAAAAGTGTCGAAATCGATGTACTGGAACGGACAATCCCTAGGTAAATAATATAGTTTGCGAGCACCTTTTTGCCGTAGTCTCGGCTCTCGGCAAAGGGCACTAGCTCCATGGATAAAAACGGCTCATACTCGCCCTCGTTAAAAAGGTCGCCTCGCTGAAGCATTTTCTTAGTAAAGCCTATACCGCCGTTATACGCGTAAGCAACAAAAAGCGGATGGTAGAGGTATTTCTCCAAATAATTTAGATGATGATCTGCAAATTTTAGCGCAAGGCGCGGATCAAACATGTCGTCTTGGTCGAAATTTGGGATTTGCAGCTCTTTTTTGCCGATATGGTTAGCCAAAAACGGCATAAACTGCATCATACCAAGCGCATAAGAGGTCGAGATGACGGCTGGGATAAAGCGGCTTTCTTGCCTGCCGATCGCATAAAGAAGCGCTTTTCTAGTCGCGTTTACGTCCTCTAGCTCGTCAACAAACGGCATGACGAAGTAACTATCTTTGTAGCCGCTTGCCTTTTCCATCAGGTAGGCGTACTGACCTAGCGTCTCTTTGGTGTTAAAAGTCTCGGAGTGTTTTGCGGCATCCTCGGCGCTCATCTCTTTTATCATTTTAAACGTCTTTTGCCATAAAAACGGATCTTTTATATCGTAGTTAGCCACCTTTTCTTTGGTAGGCGTCGGAGTGACGATGTTTACGGCGGGACTTGCACCCGTTAGTTCGTTTGCGTATAGGGTATAGATATTTACGTCGCGGCTTTGATTTAGCTTATCAAGATAGCTTCTGTCCTTACTCAGCAGATATAGCCAAAATACTGCGTTATCCTTTCGGTCTTGCCTATCAAAGGCAGCCTCGGCTCTAGTAAAAAACCTCGCCGCGTCTTTTGGCGAATTTAACAAAACCGCGTTTATGCCGAGCATAAAGGCATCCTTGCCCTCAAGCTCAGTTTCTTTTATCGCTAGAAAATTTTGTCTAAATTTAGCCGATTTTTTATCGATTATCAAATCGTTTGCCAGAGCGTGAAATTCCTTTTTCGTCGCGAGCGAATTTATAAAATTTGCGTCAAATGCCTTGTCGAATTTATCCTTGTGCGAGGACTGGTTAAAATAAACCAAAAACGCGTCCGTATCGTTAAATTTGGCAAATTTATCCTCAGGGTGCTTTTCGTTTAGCGCGCTCAAGCGGCGGTAAAGAAGCGGATCGGAGTCTTTAAATTTATCCGCCAGCTTTTGTCTCGTCTCCTTTTTTAGCTTCATCATAAAAGGTACTCTGAGGCGCTGTTTTTGGCAGGTTACGTTTGCATCTAGGATATTTTTCGCGCTTACGCCGTCGCACTCGCTTTTTACTTTTTTGGGCGGCAAAATCTCAGCCAGTTTCTTTGCCAGTACGCCCACTCGGCGAAAGACGTCTTTGTTTAAAATTTGCACCTGCTCCTTGGTGTAGTCACCTTCGGTTAAAAGGCGGTAAAAGTAGTAATCCTTGGCAAGCCCCCTAGGCTCGTCTTTTATCTCCTCAAAACTCTTAACTCCGCCAAATGCCGCCGCCGCAAAAATCGCGGGCAGGATAAATTTAAGCAGCGTACGCAAACATAAGCCTTACGAAAAATCTATCTATAAACTGAAGCGACAAAAGCACGATAATAGGCGCTATATCTATACCGCCAAAAACCGTCGGTATCACGCGGCGGATAGCGGCATAGACGGGCTCGGTGAGGCGGTGGAGCAGCTGCACGATGGGATTATAGGGATCGGGGCGCACCCAGCTTATGATCGCGGCGCCTATAATGATCCACGTGTAGGCGCTGATAATGATACGCAAGATACTGCCGACTGCTTCTAAAAATACCGAAAATATCATAGTAAAATTTCCTTTAGATACGGTTTGATGAGCGGATATAGCTCGCTAAGCTCAGGGCCGTGTTCGGCACCCGTGAGCAAAATCCTAAGCGGCATAAAAAAGCCTTTGCCTTTTAGGCCTGTCACGTCCATGAGAGCTTTTTTTAGCTCGTTAAATTCATCAAATTCGCTCAAATTTAACGAAGTTGCGGCGGCTTTTATCGCCTCGCAACCCGCCTTAAACTCATCTGGGATAAATTTGGTCGCGAAAATTGCATCGACCTTGGCCTTTATCTCGGTTAGCAGGCTGCTTTCTTGAGTGTAAAATCTAGCTATCGCGGCAAATTCTGGTTTTATGCCAATTAGCGCGGCTAGTCGCTCGTCGCTTGCTCTTTTTATATGCTCGCGGTTGATGTGCTCAAGCTGCTTGACGTCAAATTTGGCCGGAGACGCCGAAACCTTCGAGATATCAAACCACTGCGCCGCCTCCTCGATCGTAAAGATTTCAACCGGCGCCTTGTAACCAAGAGAAACGATGTAGTTTGCGATGGCTTCTGGCATAAAGCCTTGCGAGAGCAGCCATTTTACGCTACTTTCGTTCTCGCGTTTGCTCATTTTTTTGCCCTCTACGTTTAGGATGATAGGCAGGTGAGCGTAGTTTATCTTTTGCGTATAGCCTAGGCCTTCGCGGATTAGGTCTTGCTTTGGCGTGTTGCTGACGTGATCCTCGCCGCGGATGACGAACGTAACGCCCTCTAGCATATCATCGACCGCGCAGGCGAAGTTATAAGTCGGTGTAAAATCAGCCCGCATAATCACAAAACTATCGACGTTTTCAGGCTCGAAACTTATCTCGCCCTTTATCGCGTCTTTAAATTTCATCGTGCTTAGCGGTTTTTTCATACGCACGACGAAAGGTTTTTGGTTGTTTAGCACTTCATTATCACTTAGGTGCTCGCAAGTTCCGTCGTAGCGGTAGGCTTCGCCTCTAGCCTTTGCGGCTTCTTTTTTAGCTTCTAGCTCGCTTTCGGTGCAAAAGCACGAAAAAGCCTTTTTATCTATCAAAAGCTTTGCCGCAAATTCGCGGTGAAATTTCAAATTTTTACTCTGATAATAAAGCGTGTCCCATTTGATGCCAAAAAGCTCCAAAATTTCCAAAATTTCCTTATCTTTTCCAGGGATATTGCGCTCCCTATCGGTATCCTCGATGCGGATGATAAAGCCGCTTTTATCCTGGAGCGAACAGACGTAGTTTAGGATCGCAACCCTTAAATTTCCCAGATGCATATCGCCTGTCGGCGACGGCGCAAAACGATACATTTTTGTTTCCTTATTGATTTTTAGGGGCGATTATAGCATTTTAAGCATTTAACTTGGCTTTTTTATCTTTTGTGAAGCTAAAATAAATATAATTGATATCTAATTTTAAAATGCAAAGGAAAAACATGAGTTTCGTTAAGGAATTTAAAGAATTCGCGATGCGCGGTAACGTCATCGACATGGCTGTGGGTGTCGTAATCGGAGGCGCCTTTGGCAAGATCGTTAGCTCGCTAGTGGGCGACGTTATCATGCCAATCGTAGGCGTACTAACCGGTGGCGTAAATTTTACGGATTTAAAATTTACACTAAAAGACGCGGTCGGCGATACGGCTGCCGTAACCGTAAACTACGGCTCGTTTATACAAACGATGGTCGATTTTACGATTATCGCGTTTTGCATTTTCTGCGTCGTTAAAGCTATAAATTCGCTCAAAAAACCAAAAGCAGAGGAGCCAAAAGCCGAAGAGCCTGCGCCGATACCTGCGGACGTCGCGCTTCTAACCGAGATCAGAGATCTTTTAAAAAATAAATAAGAACGGCAAATGCTAGAGCAAATCCCGTTTTTTCAGGGGCTAAACGAGGCCGAGCTAAAAAGGCTAGAAGATATCAGCATCCTAAAAAAGTATAAAAAGGGTGAGTTTTTATTTATGGAGGGCGAGGAGTCAAAGTGGCTCCACCTCCTCATAAAAGGCTCTCTCAAGCTCTATAAAATCGGCCCCAAAGGCAAAGAGATTTTTATGCATCAGTTTAACGGAATTAGCTTCGTAGCAGAGCTTGCCAACTTTGAAAATATCAAATTTCCGGCGACGGCGATATTTTTAACAGGCGGTGAGGTGCTAAAAATCGACTACGATAAATTTTACGCCGAGTTTTTATCAAATCCGCGCGTATCGCTGCAAATCATCAAATCGCTCTCACAAAAGCTAAAAATCGCAAGCGAGCTGATACATCAAGAGCTCGTGCTAAACTCCGAGGCCAAGGTCGCAAGCTTTCTCGTTAACCACGCCGACCTTTTTAATGAGCTAAAACATATCAAAATCGCCTCCATCCTAAACATCACTCCAGAGACCTTTTCAAGGATCTTGGCGAAATTTAAAACCCAAAATTTGATCGAACTAGACGCAAATAATAAAATCGTAAATATCTCTACAAACGAGCTTTCGGAGATGTTTGAGGGATAAATTCGGCTTGCCGGTTTTGTAAATTTAACTCAAATTTTACTTCGCGAATAATCCGCTAGAATTTTAGAAATTTGATCAAATTTGACATCATTTAACGCCGAATTTAAACGCGGAATTTTAATTTTTCTTCTTTTGTGCAGCTTCGGTATCTGCCAGCGAAGTGATTTCGTATTTTTTATCGATATAACCCATTTCAAGAAGCTTGTTAAAAATTTTAGCCGTGAGAGGTCCGGCAGCCAGACCGCCGTGTCCGCCGTGCTCAATGATAACGGTAACGGCATATCTAGGCTCTTCGTACGGCCCGTAGGTCGTGACCCATGCGTGCGAGCGGCGCAAATACTCCATGTCCTCTTCTTTCATACGCTTTTTTTCGGCCTGCGAGATACCCACAACCTGTGCGGTACCCGTTTTTGCCGCTAGCGTGAGTTTTGCCTCTTTAAAATACTTATGCGCTGTGCCTTTTTTGTGATTTACGACCTCGTACATCGCTCTTTGGACGTACGGTAGCTGCTTTTTCTCAAACGGCGTGAGGATATCATCGGCAGGCTCAAATTTAACCTCCTCGCCGTTTACGCTGCGTAAAAAATGCGGAACGATATTTTTACCCGTCGCTAGTATGCCCGTATAGCGCACCACCTGCATCGGCGTCACTAGGAAGTTGCCCTGCCCAATCGAAGTAATGAGCGTCTCGCCCTGATACCACGGCTGAGCGTATTTTTGTATCTTCCACTCGCGTCCGGGCACGATACCGACAAATTCGTTAGGCAGATCCACTCCGCTTTTCTGCCCGAAACCCAGCCGCTCTAAAACCGGCGAAATGGCGTCTATGCCGACTTTTAAGCTGCCTTTATAAAAATAATCGTCGCAGCTCTCGCGGATGGCCGAATTCATATCCATAAAGCCGTGTCCGTAGACGTTCCAGCAGCGAAAATTTCGCCCCCCAAGCTCAAATGAGCCCGAGCAAAAATACCCATCGGAGCGGTTCATCTTGCCAGTATCTAAAAACGCCATCGCCACGCCCATTTTTATAACCGAGCCCGGCGGATAAAGGCCGTTTACGAGTTTGTTTGTGAATGGATGATCAATGCTTTTAACGAGCTCGTCCCACTTAGCCTGCGATAGCCCCGTAACGAACGGGTTTAAATCATACTCTGGGAAGCTGCCAGCAGCCAGTATCGAGCCGTCCCTTACGTCCATCACGATGATAACGCCCGCGTTATCGCCGAAAATTTCCTCTATGTATTTTTGCATCTCAAGGTCGATCGTGAGCGAGATGTCCGAGCTTTGTGGGTAGCTCACGGATATCTCCTCGACCTCCTGATTTAGCGCATTTACTTTTACCTTTCGTACGCCCTCTTGCCCCTGCAAGACGGAGTTATAAAAGCGCTCCGTGCCGCTTCTACCCGTGTGATTGGTTAGCTTTGCGACGGGATCGGACTCGACGTCTTGCTGATTTGCGCGGCCGACGTAGCCGATGATGTGAGAGGCTAGGTTATTGTAGGGATAGTGGCGCTTGGATGCCGGTTTGACCTCCAAATTTTCTCGTAGCGATAGTCCGGCTATACGCGGTATCATCTTGTCGTAATCAATAAAATCGATAATCTGAATAAAATCTTGATTATAAGGGGAGTCAGCCTTGACGTATTCACGCTTTAGTTTTGTGATGTTTAAGTCCTCGAATAAATTTTGCAAATTTGCAAGCTCGGTGTCTAAAATTTCCGCCCTCTTGCCGCTTAAGTGCGGCTTTAACGCGACGGAAAAACCGAGGCGATTTACCGCCATCGGGCGACCTTTGGCGTCTAAAATCAGCCCCCTGACGGGAGCTAGATACTGCGTTTTTACCGCATTTTGCTCGGCGATCTCCTCATAAAAATCGTTTGATTTGACGCTAAGGTAATAAACGCGCACCAGCAAAAGCACCCAGACGCTAAATATAATGCCAAAGACTATGCGCATCCTCATAAGCGCCCCCTAAACAAAATTACCGCTAAAACGGACTCCACGCCGACGTAGATCAGGTATTCGTAGTCAAATTTTAGCATCGGTAAATTTGCCACATAAGAGATAAAAGAGCTCGTCGCGCAGGTCCAAACGTAGCCGCTAGCGACGAATCCGACCGCCAAAAGCTCTCTTGATTTTAGCGTAACGATGAGCCAGTCGGACATAAAATGATAAAAAAGCATAAACGCAATCACCGCCGAAAACAGCGCAAACCCGTGCGCCTGCTCGGCAAAAGTGAGGTAAAATAGACAAAAATACCACTCCTTGCCAAACTCCTTGAGCGTCTTTTGTTTTTGCAAGGTTAGCGTGATCATATAAGTAAAAAATATCCCAATAAGAGGCGGCAGATACGTAAATACGGTCGTTATGCTCTGATAAAACACAAGAAAAGCAACCCAAGCAAGCTGCTTTAAAAATCGCTTCTCCGCGCCAAGTCTTCGCATCGCCGCACTCGTTCGCATAGTTAGAGGTTTTTAACTAAATTTGCAAATTTAGCCTTGGAGTCGCTTAAATTTGTAAATTTAGCTAGAAAATTTGATGGTAAAAATGCCAAAATTTGCCTGCGGCTTTTTGATTTCATTACAGCCCCAGCGCGTTTAGATATATAAGCTCGTTTGCCTTTTCTACGCCTGTTTTTTTAAGTGCCGAAACGAAATGTGCGCCCGGATAGACCTTTAAAACCGCGCTTTTTTGGCTTTGATTTAGCTTGTCTGATTTTGTGAGGAAATTTAAAATCTTTTGATCGGGGCGCAAGAAGCTTTGCAAATAGTCGTTTACGTCTTTATCTATCTGCATATCAAACTGGCGCGAGTCGATGAGATGCACGAAAAGCTTGATGTTGGCTCTAAATTTTAGATATTCGTCAAGATTTTTTCTCCACTGCGCATGCATGCTTTTGGCAACTTTGGCGTATCCAAAGCCCGGCAAATCAACGAAGGTCAAATTTGCCCTCTCCTCGCTTAGCTCGCCTTGCCCGTTTTTGATGCCGCGCGCATACTCGACCTCGAAAAAATTTATGAGGCGCGTTTTGCCCGGCGTGGAGCTGCTTTTGGCTAGGCTTTTTTGGTTTACGAGAACGTTTATTAGGCTACTTTTGCCCACGTTTGAGCGCCCCAGAAACGCTACTTCGCTAGAGTTTGCGGGTGGAGCCAGCGAGATGTCGGGCGCCGAGATAAGAAATTTTGCGTTTAAAACGCGGATCACTTTTTGTCCTCAACCTGGAATATAAATTTGACCGGCTCTTTTTTACCGCTGTTTACGTTATACGTGCCGCTGTTTTGATTGACGGTAATCTTTTCGCCGTAGACTTTTTTATCGCTCTCTATCTCGTGTAAAAATCCGTTGCCGTTTATCGTATATAAATTCGGCGCAGGTTCGTAAACAAGCTCGCTACCGCTACCGTCGTATGTTTTATTTTTGATAAATACTCTAAATTTGGCGTTGCCAGAAGCGACGTATTTGGTTGGATTTTTCTTGGCGTCAAAATAAATAATAACCTTATCCGCCATTAGCACGTCTTTACCTTTGGTGATTTTTACTTTGCCGCTAAATTCACCCATAAATTTACTCTCGTCGGCAAAGAAATTATCGGCGTTAACCTCTACCTGCTCAGCAAACAGCGGTAAAAAGCAAAATACCAGCAGAGTTCCTATCGCCTTTCTTGCTCTATCCATCCTTGAAATCCTTTTATTTTAGTTGTTTTTAAATTTAAATCATAAATTAAACTATTGCCGGTAATTTTATCCCCACTTTGAGTCATAACGAACGGGGTGTTACTGATGGCTATTTTTTTCTTTATATCATAAGTGACTTCATTGGATACAAATTTAAGATTTTCGTTGTTTATGTACCTAACATTATTTTTAAATTTCAATAAATCCTCTTGATAAATCGCCTCATCTGAACTAATGTTATGCTCTTTGTCGCCCCTTATCGCTACACCTTTAAATTTTAAACACTCGTCTCTATCTTCATATCTATTGCATGTATCGGCTTCATATCTGGCGTTTACCATAGTGGCGTTCATCTCGTAGTCCGTGACCGCACTCATCTGCATGCTTGCGCTTACATAGCCGCCGCTTAAAAGATCGCTATAGTAAGGCTCCTCAATCGCCAAATAAACCATCGCCACGCTAAAAATGCTAACGACTAAGTAAAAAATCCTTATAACCAACGCTTAGCCCACTCTTGCATTAAGCCCTCGCTGCGGATAAGTATCTCTATCATCTCGCGCACCGCGCCGTTGCCGCCTTTACAGCTGAGCCTCGTTCTTACTTCAAGCTCTTTTATCGCATTTTTTGGCTTAAAGCTCCATCCGACGCTTTTTAGTAGCTTGTAGTCGTTGTAATCGTCGCCTATAGCCGCAGCATTTTCAAACTCCAGCCCTTCAAATTCCAGTATCTTTTTTGCGGTTGCAAATTTATCGCTAACGCCTTGATAGACGTGCGTTATCTTTAGATCCTGTGCCCTTTTTTCGACGATAGGCGAGCTTCTGCCCGTGATGATCGCGACTTTTTTCCCGAGCTTTAGCCAGCTCTCGATAGCATATCCATCCTTGACGTCAAAAAATTTAAGCTCGTCGCCGTTTGGGCTATAGACGATCTTGCCGTCGGTTAGACAGCCGTCGACGTCTAAAAATATAATCTCTATCATAGCACGCCTTTCGTGCTAGGTACGCCGACTCTGGAGTTTTTAGCTAAAGCTCTTCTTAGCGCGACGGCGCAGGCCTTAAAGCTAGCCTCCAAAATATGATGAGAGTTTCGTCCGCGGATTTTAGCGATATGCAGCGTAATCGCGGCATTAAAAGCCAGAGCCTGGAAAAATTCATTCGCCAGCTCTACGTCAAATTCGCCTACTTTGCCTCCATTTATACTTTCGTATACCAAAAACGGGCGGTTTGAAAGATCAAGGGCGCAGTTTACCGCCGCCTCGTCCATTACCACCGTCGCTTCGCCAAATCTCTCGACTCCGCTAAGCGGATAAATTTTCTCGCGCAAAGCCTGTCCGATAACGATACCCACGTCCTCTACGCTATGATGAAAATCTACGTGCAAATCGCCCTTGCAAACAAGCTTCATATCAAAAAGCGCATGCTTGCAAAAAGCTTCAAGCATATGATCGAAAAATCCTATGCCCGTGTTTATCTCGGCTTTACCGCTACCGTAAATTTCAAGCTCTAGGCTAATATCCGTCTCTTTTGTCTTTCTTTGCATTTTATTCCCTCACGAAAAATGCGCCAGAGATGTGCCCTGCGCTTATGAAGTCTTTTGCTTCCTCTTCGCTCCTAAAGCCACTTATAAATACTCTGTAAATTTTACCGCCGTCAAGCTCGTAGGACTTTATAACGGTATCATAAGAGCCGTTGCCGTATTGTCCCGTGTGCTGCTGCTTAAAGGCATTTGCGCCGCTTAAGTTTTTAAATGCGCCGATTTGCACCATAAAAATACCGCCAACGAAAGTTTGTTGCTGCTGTGGTTGCGCTTTAGTCTGAGTGCCCGGTTTTTGCGAGCCGATAGGTTGTTTTGAACTAGACTGCGAGAACGCTACGACCGCTCCGCCGCCGACATTGCCGTTAAAGCCGACGACCTCTAGTAAAACAGGGGCTGTGCCAGCGTTAAATACATCAAGCTTAACCGCGCCCGTTTTTGACAAATCTATCACGCGCCCTGCCACAAAAGGACCGCGGTCATTTATGCGTACGATTATATTTTTGCCGTTTTTTATATTTGTCACGCGCACCATCGTATTCATCGGTAGAGTCTTGTGCGCCGCCGTCATAGCATGCATATCATATGTCTCTCCGTTTGACGTCTTTTTACCGTGAAAATCCGGACCGTACCAGCTGGCTATACCGCTAGCTCTATCGCCGACTTTTACGACGGTTGGATAGTAAGTTTTACCGTTTATGGTGTATGGGCGCATGGTTGCTTCATGCATGCCCTTTGGGCTATTTATCTTGCCGCTTTTTTTTGTACCGCCGCTACCGGTGATCCCGCCAAACGGCGAAGTCAAAAATGAGCAACCGCTCATAAAAAATACGAAAAATAGACTAAAAAATATAAATTTAGCCCTACTCGGTTGCGGCAAGTTTGGCTCCGATCGAGCTGTTTGAGCTCATAAGCGTATTGGCTTCTTTTATATCCTCAAGCGCTACGTCAAATTTCTGTGAAACTTCTCCGAGAGTATCGCCGCTTTTTACCATGTATTCGGCTAGGTAGTTGACGTTTTGCTCGCTTGGTATGACTAGTTTTTGGTTAGGCTTGATCTCGCTTGAGGCAAGGTCGTTGTACTCTTTTATGATTTTATGATTTACGCCTGTTTTTTGGGCTATAGTTAGCAGCGTGTCGCTTTCTTTGACGGTATAAATCTCAAATTTTCTATTTTGTGCCGCCTCGAAGTTATCGCTGAACATTTTCTTTTTGTTTGATGGAATATAGAGATAATAAGGCTTTTCCGTCGGCGGAGTATAGACGAATTTTAGATGCATATTGTATTCTTTCATCTTTTTTAGGCTAAGTCCTATGCTGTCTCCGACCTCCATCAGCGTTGTGCCGCCCGGGACGTCTATCTTTGATAACTCTATGCCGTTCGTACCGCTTAGAGCCTGAGTTTTAGCAAGCAAATTTTCCTGCTCTTTAGCTATGTGCGCTATGGTTAAAATTTTCTTGACGAATCTTTTCGTCTCTTTTGGGATATAGCTTTTTTTATCGTCTAGTAGTGTAGCTAGATCGGTAGTTCCAGCCTTCCTGATGCCCTCTCTTAGCCTTGCTTCGCCACAGTTATAGGCCATCATCGCAAGATACCATTTGCCAAAGTCGTTTTTTAGGCTTTGTAGATATTTTGTTGCTGCAGCAGTAGCTGCCATGGGGTCTTTTCGCTCATCGGTATACTTATCGACCCTAAGGCCGTAAAGCTTTGCCGTAGACTCCATAAACTGCCAAATCCCGATGGCATTTTTGCTGGAAACTATGTTATTTGAAAACCCGGACTCAGTCATAGCAAGATATAAAAACGACTCCGGGATACCTGAGTCCTTTATCATCTTTTGAAGCATCGGGATGTGTTTGTAGCCGTTTTTGACGGTATTGGTAAACTCTTTTCTCTTACCGTCCTTGATGGAATTTTTTATAGAAGCGTAGTGAGAGCTTTGTAAAAATTTAGCGTCTATGTCGAACTCTTTTAATATCATCTTTTGGGTTTGCTCTGCGTCGTTGCTAGCCGCGGTTGCGAAAAGCCACCCCGTACATGCCAAACACAGCATTATTACTCTAAAGATTTTCATTTTTCTCCTTGATTACGTGTTAAATTTCATAAAGATTTTCTTCGCGTTTTTCGTTGTTATTTCCATTACCTCTTCTTCTTTTAAATTTAAAATCTCAGCCATCTTTACTGCGACCAATCGCGTAAAAGCAGGCTCGTTTCTGCGCCCCCTAAAGGGCTCGGGCGTCAGATACGGCGCATCGGTTTCAAGTAGCAACCTATCTCGCGGGATTTGGGGCAAAATTTGAACCAAATTTTTTGCATTTTTAAAGGTTAAAACCCCACCGATGCCAAAGTAAAATTCGCCCATTTTTGCAAGCTCTAGAAGCAAAGGCGAAGCGTTATAGCAGTGCAAAACCGCTCCAACCAATCTACTTGCATACTCTTTTAAGATATTAAAACTATCTTCGTTTGCATCTCTAATATGCAAAATAACCGGCAAATTTAACTCTATCGCCATATCAAGCTGCGCTCTAAATACGCGCTTTTGTTCCGCTTTTTCAAGCTCTTTTTCGTTTTCGTCCTTAGGCAAGCGGAAGTAATCAAGCCCGCACTCGCCAACGGCAACGCACTTTTCGTCTTTTGCAAATTTACAAAGCATGTCCTTGTCAAATCCATCCTTATCATACGGATGAACTCCGACGGCAAAAAATACATTTTCAAATTCGCGGGTTATTTTAGCCGCTTTTGGTAAATCATTAATATCAGCACCCGGTATCAGCACTCCGCCGACACCGTTTTCTCGGGCATTTGCGATAACTTTTGCGAGATCGTTATCAAAGCTTTCATCGTCCAAATGACAGTGAGTGTCTATTATCATCATGCTATTTCTACCCTATTTCGCCCGTTTTCTTTCGCTCTGTAAAGAGCCTCGTCGGCAAGCTCCAAAAGCTCATCTAATCTATAATCGCTCCTACTAAAGGCCACTCCGATAGAGACAGTAAATTTTATCTGCTCTTTTTTTAGTCGCACCTTGCAGTTTGCGATGCTAGCTCTTAAATTTACGAAAAATTTAACCGCCTCTTCATGCGAGACGTTTTTTAGCACGATACAAAATTCTTCCCCGCCAAATCTCGCTACCAAATCGCCTTTTTTAGTCTCGTCGATCAGCTTTTTGGCTAGCGTCTTTAACGCCCTATCGCCGCCGTCATGACCGTACGTATCGTTTATCTGTTTAAAATGATCGATATCCAGCATCGCCACCGCATAAGGCTCGGCGCGCTCCTCGGCGTAGGCTAAGTATTCGTTCATATCGTCGTAAAAGTACCTTCTATTATAAACGCCCGTCAGGAAGTCCTTATTGGCAAAATCGGCGATTTGATTTATGTTTTCCATCGCTTCGATTAGATTATTTACCCTGCAAATAAGCTCTTCTTTTACAAAAGGTTTAGCGATAAAATCATTCGCTCCGTTTTTCAAAAAGATCGCGCCATTTACGTTTTCGCTCGGACTCGTCATCATCAAAACGCCGATTTGATTTTTATCGCCCGCTGCTCTTATCTCTTTTAGCACCTCAAGGCCGTCTTTTACGGGCATCCTATAGTCGCACAGAATAAGTTTCATGTCGGGATTATCGGCGAAATAACTCATCGCCTCCTCGCCGTGAGCAGCGGTAAATACTTGAAACTGAAGACTAGTTAGGATTTTTTTAAGATTATTTCTAAAAGGCGCCGAATCCTCGGCAACCATTACTTTATATTGTCTATTTTTGCTGAGGCGATTTATTATCTTAAATATATAATTTATATCATCCATATTGCCCTTATAGACGTAATCCACGATATCTTTATGGATAAAACTCTCCCTGGTTGCGTCATCCATGCTACCCGTTAACACAATGCTAGGCAGTCCTTTTGAGATGACGTAGTCCACGATTTCGCCGTTTGGAGCGTCGGGTAAATTTAGATCAAGCAGCGCGATAAAATACTCTTTCGGATCGCTTAAAAAAGCTTGCGCTTCAGCCATAGTGTACGCCACATCGATCTCCATCTCGACTTTATCTTCCATCTTTTTGGCGATCAGTCTAGCTAGCGCTTTGTTGTCTTCTACTATTAAAATTTTATTTTTTTCCATCTATTCTCGTTAAAAAATTTTTTCAAATATACCATTACTTTTCTTTTTTCAACCTAAATTTTAAGCCAAACTTAAACAACCAAAAGCTGGCGAGCAAAATTTATCGCTTCCTCAGTTATGCGTTCGCCACTTATCATACGAGCCAGCTCATTCACGCGCTCCTCGTTTTTTAGCTCCCTTACGTTCGAGGTTTCGCCGCGCTTTTCTACTAGAAAATGCGAATCGGCTTTAGAGCTAAGCTGTGGCTGATGCGAGATAGCAAAAATTTGATAAAATTCAGCCAAATTTAGCAGCACGTTTGCGATGCTCATCGCCTCTTTTCCGCTTAGATTCGCGTCTATTTCATCTAGGATGATGACGCCCTCGCCGCCTCCGGTGATCTTGCTTTCACTCGCGATAAAAGCTAGTCTTAAGCGGTTTAGCTCGCCCGAGCTTAGATTTTTTAGCGCCGTGTCGTTTAGGCTTAAATTTACCTCGTCCCTGCCGGCGAAGTCTAGGGTTTTGCTATTTATCTTTAATGAAATCTCGCTCATATAAAGCTCTTTTAGAAATGAATTTATGAGCGACTCAAGCTCTTTTAAATTTGCCGCGCGAGCTTGGCTGATTTTATCTGCCAGCGCGTTTACCGCAGTTTCGTTTTGCTTAAATTTACGCTCCAGCTCGCTTTTTTCAAAGCTTATATTTTCGTATCTAGCTAGCTCGGCTTTGCGCGTTTTTAGCGTCGCCAGAGCCTCCTCCTCGCCGCCGTAGCGACGCACGAGCGAGTTTATCGCCTCGATGCGGTCTAACACGCCCTCGATATCCACGTCTTCTAGCTCGTCCATGTTTAGATTTTCGCGCGCTACTCGCAGCTCGTTCATCGCCTCTTCAAAAAAGCTGCTGTCAATGTCGCTGATGTTTAGCGCGTCCACTACGGATTGCTCGAAATTAAAAATTTGCTCCGCCCTATTCCACGCTTCTAAAATTTTATCCTTTTTACTCAGGCGCTTTTTTAGCTCCATTAGCTCGTCAAATTCGCCGATTTTCGGGCTCACGCTTTCTATTTTATTAATTTCAAAGGAGGCAAATTCTTTTAGCTCCTCCACTCTTTTTTCTTCGTCGATTATTTTTTTTAGCTCGCGAGAAATTTGGCTAAATTCGTCAAATTTGAGCCTAAATTCGCTAAGCGTTTCGTTAAATTTAGCGTCTTTTTTCGCTTGCAAGGTATCAAGCAAATTTAAAAATCTCTCGTTTTCAAATTCGTTTATTTCCTTTGCGGATAGGTATTTTACGTGCTCTTTAGCGATGCTGGCTAGGTTTTTTTTAGAAACGGCTTGCGAGTTTATAAAGTACCGCGTCGTTTTGTCGCGAAAAAGTTTAAAGGTATTTATCTCCTCGCTCTCTAGGCCAAATTCCTCAAGGTTAAATTTATGCGAGACGTCGGCCTCGATCAGCTTTGCCTCGCTATCTTTTAGCCCTAAAACAGCCATTATCGAGCCCATCAGGACTGATTTGCCAGCACCACTCACGCCCGTAAAGACGCTAAGTCCGCGCCCGAAATTTAACTCGACGTTTTCAAAACTCAAATTTTGCTTTATCAAAATCCGCTCAATCATTATAACCCCAATGCAGCTTTTCTTTTAAAATTTGAAAATAATCTCTCCCGACGTGGCGGATTAGCCGCGCCGTGCTCGCGCTTAGCGTCATACTCACGCTCTCAAGCTCGCCCATTTTATACCGCTCCTGTCCGTCGATAACCAGCACCGCAGCGCTTGAAGTTTTAAATTTGATCTCAAATCCGCGCGGAAGCACGACCGGGCGCTGCGTGAGCGAGTGTGAGCAAACGGGCGTCACCAAAAACACCTCGCTTAGAGGATATGTTATCGCTCCGCCCGCACTCATGTTGTATCCGGTTGATCCAACGGGCGTAGAGACGATGACGCCGTCGCCAAAATACGCGTTAAAGTATTTTTCGTTCCAAAAGGCCTCCACGTGCGTCATAGAGCCCACCTTTTCGCCCACGATTACCGCGTCGTTAAATGCGATTTTGCGTAAAATTTCGCCGCTTTTTTTGTGCAAAAAAACGTCAAGCATAAAAGGAGTTTCGATCTCAAATTTGCCCTCGAAAAACTCGGCGAAAAATTTCTCGCATTCATTCATCGTGATATCGGTCAAAAATCCCAGCCTGCCCGCGTGAATACCTAGCACATATGGCGAAATCTCGGCCGCGTTTCTGCAAAGCGAAATGATCGTGCCGTCGCCTCCCAGCGAAATCAAAAAATCGCACTCATGCGCTATCTCGCAAACCTCAAGTCCTTGTAAATTTGAGCCCTCTTTTAAATTTAAATGTTTAGCCACCGCATTTTCAAACAAAATTTGAACGCCGTAGCGAGCTAAAATTTCGTGCAAAATTCGCGCGTTTTTAACTAAATTTGCATTGATTTTTGCGACTAGACCGACTTTTTTTACCTTAGCCGGAAGTAATAAATTCTCTTTTTTCATAGAGCGGATTTTATCACATTTTGTTTTAAAAAAGCTGGGAAAAAGCAAATTTCTAGTATAATGGGCGCGTTAAAAACAGCAAAAGGAGTGAAAATGCGTAGCCATTACTGCACTGATTTAAGCAGTGCCGACATAGGCAAAGAAGTTACGCTTTGCGGCTGGGTAAACACCTACCGCGACCACGGCGGCGTTATATTTTTGGACCTGCGCGATCGCACGGGACTGATCCAGATCGTCTGCGATCCTGCAGACAGCAAGAGCTCTCACGAGGCGGCATCGCATGTTCGCGACGAGTACGTTCTAAGGATAAAAGGCAAAGTCCGCGCTCGCGGCGAAGGCCTAGTAAATCCGCGCCTAAAAACGGGCGAGATCGAAGTAGTCGCAAACGAAGTGATAGTAGAAAACCCGAGCGAGACGCTACCTTTCGTCATCGGCGACGAGAGCGTAAACGAGGACATCAGACTGAAATATAGATTTTTGGATCTTAGAAACGAGAAACTTCAAAATATCTTTAAAATGCGTTCAAAAGCGGCGATCGCAGCTAGAAACAGCCTAGATAAAATGGGCTTTATCGAGTTTGAAACGCCGATTTTAACGCGCGCTACGCCTGAAGGCGCGAGAGACTATCTAGTGCCTAGCCGCGTATATCCGGGCCAGTTTTATGCCCTGCCGCAAAGTCCGCAGCTTTTTAAGCAGCTTTTGATGTGCTCCGGCTTTGATAAATATTTCCAGATCGCAAAATGCTTCCGCGACGAGGACTTGCGCGCCGATAGACAGCCCGAATTTACGCAGATAGATATCGAGATGAGCTTCATCGAGCAAGAAGATATCCTAAATATGGCCGAAAATATGCTAAAAGACGTATTTGCCGCATGCGGATACGATATCCAAATCCCCTTCCGACGCATGAGCTACAAAGAGGCGACAGAAAGCTACGGTAGCGATAAGCCCGACTTGCGCTACGATCTAAAGATGATCGACGTTATCGACATTTTCGCGCGCTCTAGCAATGAAATCTTTAGCAAAATCGCAACCGAACCTAAGAAAAACCGCATCAAAGCGCTAAAAGTGCCAAACGGCGATAATATCTTTAGCAAGCGCGAGATGAACCGTTTTGAGGAATTCGTCCGCAAATTCGGCGCTCAAGGCCTTGGCTACTTCCAGATGAAAGAGGACGGGCTAAAAGGACCGCTTTGCAAATTTTTCGAGCAAAGCGACCTCGACGAGATCGTAGAGCGCTGCGAGCTAAAAGTGGGCGACGTCGTATTTTTCGGTGCCGGCAAGAAAAAAGTCGTGCTTGACTACATGGGACGATTTAGGATTTTCCTCGCCGAGCAAATGGGCATCATCGACCAAAACAAAATGGAGTTTTTATGGGTGCTTGACTTCCCGATGTTTGAGCAAAACGACGACGGCAGCTACTCAGCTATGCACCATCCGTTTACTATGCCTAAAAACATTGACGAGCCTGATCTCGAGGACATCCTCTCGGTCGCTCACGACGTCGTGCTTAACGGCTATGAGCTTGGCGGTGGTAGCGTGAGAATCCACAAAAACGACGTTCAGCAAAAGGTATTTAAGCTACTTGGTATCGACGAAGCTGAGCAACGCGAGAAATTTGGCTTCTTGCTCGACGCGTTAAGCTTTGGTGCGCCTCCGCACGGCGGTATCGCGATCGGCTTTGATAGGCTAAATATGCTAGTAAACAAAACCAGCTCGATCCGCGACGTCATCGCCTTCCCTAAGACTCAGCGCGCCCAGTGCCCGCTAACCAAGGCGCCTAGCGAAGCTAGCGCGGAGCAGTTAAGGGAGCTAGGGTTAAGGCTGCGAGAAAAAGAAAAATAAATATCGTCTCGCGAGCGTCTTTAAATGAGTTTGAAATTTTGAGGCGGCGGCAGACTATACGTCTAGCCTTGCCCAAAATTTTCTGCACAATATTTAAATCCACCTCACGATACTTCGATTTACGCATTGGTAAAATTTGATACAAAAAGAAGCCGAAGTATTTTGAGATGATTTTTGGGGTTG
>NZ_AOTD01000258.1 GCF_000344295.2 Campylobacter showae CC57C
TGTTTGACGACGATAAAGTGCTAAATACCTTAACCGATAGAGTAAATGACCTGCTAGCTAGATATAACGAAGTCTGCGAGGAAAACGAATCACTGCGCAACGAGCTAGTAAGCGTAAAGGCGCAAAACGAAGCCAAGAGTAATCAAATCGCGCGCCTAGAAGAAGATCTAAGGGCTAAAAATACCGAGAGCGACGACGTTATACGCAAGATCGAAGCGGTACTGGGAAAATAAATAAGCTATGAGAAAAATAACGGTCAAAATCGCCTCTACTTCTTATACTATCAGTCTTGAAGACGAATTTGCGCAAAGCTTTGAACGCGAGTGGGATACATTTACGGACGGTAAAAGATATCTCGACGTAAAAGAACTGTTAAGCGCCTTTGTGCAAAAATGCTATGAAAACTACCAACAGGAGCGCGAACTGCGCTCACTGGCTCAAAAACTCAGTAAAGAGATAGGCTAAAATTTACACCTTCGTTTCGTTTTTACACGCTCCTTATAAATTTATTGCTATTTTATTTTTTTTTAAGTTAAAAGGTATATAATTCCGCCAATTGCATAAGTGTATGCAAAATAAACACAAGGAGTCTCATATGAGAAAAGGTTTTACAATGATTGAGTTGATCTTCGTGATCGTTATACTAGGTATTTTGGCTGCTGTTGCTATCCCAAGACTAGCTGCAACTCGTGATGATGCTGAAATTACAAAGTCTATCTCAAATACAACTCTAGCTGTAAGAGATGCTATGAGCTATTATACTGCAAGAGGTGAATTTAACGCGGTTGCTGCAAACATGACAAACGTTGCACTAGTAAATGATGATGGTAGTGCTATAGCTAAGACAGATGCTATGGCTGCTGCAACTGCGGATGTAGAGGCATTCGTTCCATTTAAGACAAAAGCTTGCATTAAGCTTGTGTTTAATCCGACTGAGTCTGTTGTAACAGTAACTAAAAAAACTCTTACTGGTTCAGATGGGGTTGCGTGCAATGCTATTGCTGATGCACCTGGTGTAAAAGCTATGATTGACTCTAAATATGCTAACTCAGCTGGCACTCAAGCACCTGGTGTGAAAGTTGGCGGAGCTTCTAGTATTAAATTCTAATTAGTAGAATTTGTTACCACCTACACACTAGCCCGAGTCACTTGGCTCGGGCTTTTTAAATTCTACTAAAGGAAATAGCTTGAAACGCGCCTTTACTGTAGTAGAGCTTGTTTTTGTTATAGTTATCTTGGGTATTTTGGCAGTCATTATCGTTCCTAAGCTAGCCGCCACCAAAACAGACGCTCAGATCTCAAAATTTACTATGGATCTTACGGTGTATGTTATGGAAATTGCTTCTTATTACACAGCAAAAGGGGAATTTGCCAGCATAATAGAAATGTCGCACTCCATATCTGATCCAAGCGGTAAGATAAAAATAGGTAATACAGAATGTGCACAGATCGCAGTAAGCTATGCTCTGGCGAGCGAAGTCGATCCATCGCGAGGTATAGTCGAAGGGACACCGATAGTAAAAATTATACCGCTAAACGGTGGAGATGTCGTTTGTAATAGTGCCCATAAGGTAGCTAAAAGGATTATTGATTTAAGCCCTGTTAACGTAGGACACAATAGTATTAAATTTAATTAAATACTTAAAGCTGTTTATGGTAAAATACACAAAAATATTAAAATAAGGATTTGCAATGAAACGTGGGTTTACTATGCTTGAGTTGGTATTCGTAATAGTTGTTATCGGTATATTGGCTAGTATAGCTATACCTAAACTATTTGTAGCAAGGGACGACGCGGTGCTTGTTAAAGCTAGAAGCGATATAGCCTCTATACGAAGTGGTATAACAAATAGCCATAACACTAATATGCTATCCGGTAATTTTACTTATGGCAGTCTTGAAAAATCTGGAACTACGAATATTTTTACCAATGTTTTACAAAACGGTATAAAAGAAAAGGGCACTTCTGACTCATCTGGATGGAAAAAGGGAAGTACGACTGGCAGCAAGACCATTTATACTTTTACCCTAAGTAATAGCCAAAGTGTGGATTTTACTTATGATACAGCCGATGGCTCTTTCTCATGTCCAAATAATGATAAGCTCTGCAAACAATTGACGGAGTAATGCTCTACTACCAAATAATTCCGAGCGGCTTAAATCTTAAGCCGCTTACATATTGTTCAGATTTTAAAATACCCAATTTTACCCAAGTCTTAATCAATATAAAAAATAAAAAAACTATCGGCTACGTCCTCCAAAACGTAGCCGAGCCGAATTTTAAAACGCTTGAAATTTTAGAAATTTTACACGCTACGCTTACGCCTATACAAATCTCGCTTTTAAAATTTATCTCGCATTATTACGTCGTAAATTTATCTATCGCGGCTGGACTTTTTACTCCGCTAGAAATTGAAGCGCCTTGCTTGCAGAATTTGACGCAAGCGCAAATCCTGAGCGATAAAAACGAGACAAATGCAAAATATGATGATAGCAAAGAGTTAAATTTGACTACGGAATTAAACGAAACATCGCAGTCAAATTTGCCCCAAAATTTAAATAATAATAGCTTGCAAGAAAATTTGAAATTAAATGAGAGTATTGCTACTAAATTAAATTTTAATAATCCCGCACGGTTGCCAAAAATAAGCACCGACCAATCAGCTACGACGGAGTTTTTTTCAAAAATCCCAAACCTAAACCAAAATCAACAAGAAGCGCTAAATTTTGCAAAGAGTCATAAAACGAGTTTAATTTTCGGCGATACGGGAAGCGGCAAAAGCGAGATTTATTTTTCGCTCATTCGCGAGCATCTGCTAGCAGGCAAACAGGTTTTGCTTTTGATGCCTGAAATCTCGCTCACGCCTCAGATGACGAAGCGGCTAAAGAGCTATTTCGGCGAAAAGTTTGGCGTCTGGCACTCCAAAATAACCCCAAAAAAGCGCGGCGAGATCCTGCAAAAGTTTCAGAGTTGCGAGATAAATCTGATCGCAGGCGCGCGCTCAGCGCTGTTTTTGCCGTTTACCGAACTTGGGCTTATTATCGTCGACGAGGAGCACGACGACAGCTACAAATCCGCGCAAAATCCGCACTATAACGCCCGCGACCTCGCGCTATTTTTGGCGAGCAAATTTGACGTCAAAGTGCTACTGGGCTCGGCGACCCCGAGCGTCGTGAGCTTTAAAAAGCAGCCGCATTTTAGGCTAAGGGGAACGTTTTTTAAAAGTGAGAAAAAATTTATCTACGACGAGAGCGAGACGGGGCTTAGTGGCGTGATACTGGGCGAGCTTACGGCGAGTTTTGCGGGCGGTAAGCAAGCGGTCGTATTTCTGCCCACGCGTGCAAATTTCCGCTATCTTTCATGCCGCGAGTGCGGTAGTACGATAAAGTGCCCGTTTTGTAGCGTCGGGATGAGCTTTTATAAAAAGCGAAATCTGCTAAAGTGCCAGTACTGCGGCTTTACGGCGTCTGCTACATGCTCGTGCGAGAAGTGCGGTAGCGAGATGATCGAGGCGAAAAAAATCGGCACCGACGAGCTGACGGACGCCCTGCGCTCGGCGTTTCCTGCGGCTAGGATCGAGAAATTTGACCGCGACGAGATCACGACGCAAAACAAGCTTGAAAAGACGCTAAAAGCCTTTAACGCGGGCGAGATAGACGCGCTCGTCGGCACGCAGATGCTAAGCAAAGGACATGACTATCACAACGTAGATCTTGCCGTCATCATGGGCGTCGACGAGCTGCTAAATTTCCCGGATTTCCGCGCTCGCGAGCGGACGTTGGCGCTGGCGATGCAGGTGGCGGGCAGGGCCGGGCGCTCGGGCGAGGGGCGCGTGGTCGTGCAGAGTAGGCAGCGGGAGTTTTTTGAAAATTTTATTGCGGATTACGACGCGTTTTTGGCTGAGGAGATTCTTGCTAGAGAGCCTATATATCCGCCGTTTGCTAGGCTTTTGCGGGTTGTCGTCTCTGAAAAAAGCGAGCAGGCGGCAAAGCAAAGGCTTGAAATTTGCGTAGCCGAGCTTGAAAATTTGCGCATGGCCGAATCTTCACTAGAGATCGTAGGGCACGGCAAGTGCGCGATCGAAATCCTAGGCGGAAAATACCGTTTTGAGATTTTGCTGCGCTGTGCCTCGCACGCTCCGCTCATAAAAGCCGCTCGTATCTGCGCCGCACACGGCTTTGACGTCGATATGGATCCGATAAATTTCTCGTAAATTTGATTTCTTTTCGTTTGATTTTCGATGTTTAGTTCGGGCATCGCGAAAGCGTCTTAAATGTTTTGCAAGGTTCGTAAAATAAAATTTCACATTCGGTTTGGTGTCAAAATTTAAGCTAAAACGAGCTCGTTTTGGTTTTGGCTGCTAGAGATCAAGTCTTAAATTTAACGCAAGTTTTGCTATTAATCCACCCATATAGACCAGCCAAATCTACCAAATAGTCTTTAGTGTGTTTTGGTGGCTGTTTGCAGATAAAGATATTATGAATTTAAAATCTTACTTAAACCAAAACTAAAATGTAATTAAAGTTTCCATTTATGATAATGCTTATCTCTTTAAGCCGAATTTTATATGATTTATATATAATCCCGTTATAATTTTATCTAGCCTTAAATATACAGTCTAATTAAAATTATAAAAATCACCCTAAAGGAACTTAATGCAAAAATTTTTACAAGCCCTAGCCGGCTCGCAAAAATATTTCGTAAACTACGTTAGCGTCGCGATTTTCATCGTGATGGCGTGGATAGGCGGACTCAAAGTCGTGCAATACGAGGCCGACGGCATCGTGCCGTTTGTAACCAACAGCCCGTTTTTTAGCTACATGTATAGCAAAAAAGATATCGTAGATAACGGCAAGGGCAAAATGGTCGCCGAGTATAACCTACATAAAAACCCGGAAGGCTTGGTCGTGCCTAAAAACATCGAGTGGCACAAACAAAACGGTACTTACGTGGTTTCGTACCTGATCGGCGCGATGATCTGCACTATCGGCACGCTCGTACTGCTTGGCATTTGGTTCCCTAAACTAGGGCTTATCGGCGGGCTGCTGACATTTGGTATGTCTATCGTAACGCTTAGCTTTTTGATAACGACGCCTGAGACTTGGGTGCCAAATCTAGGCAATCCGGCGCTCGGCATAACCGAAAGCCCTAATCACGGATTTCCGTATCTATCGGGTGCTGGACGACTGGTGCTAAAAGATATAATAATGTCTGCTGCGGGACTAATCGTAGCCTCAAACGCGGCACGCAGGATTTTGGAGTGCTGCAAAAGCTGCTCGGCTAAGTAAAATTTGCAGATTTTAGCGAGCGGTACGCCTATTTATATTTTTAGGCGACTCGCCGCTCGCGGCCGTTTTTCTCATCTCTACTTTTTACTATCTCGTTAGAAATTTACTTTGCTTTTTTAATATATACCAAATCAATTTTATCCGTTTGCTCGCTCGTTAAATTTAGCAAACCGTGTCCGCGTAAAATGCTGCTATAAGCGGAGATTAGGTAAAATGCAACCCTAAATTTAAAGGAGAAAATATGGCATTTTTCGATTTTTTCAAAAAAGGCGGTAAAAATAGCGCAAACGCCGCAAAGGTTGGCAAGACCGCGCAGGAGCGCAAGGGTATAAGCATCGAAATCTTAAAATCGCAAGGCGTGCCTTTTATAGACCATCTGCCACTGCGATACGAGACGGACGAAATCACTCCGCGCGAAAAGGACGAGGTTATCGCCCGTGCGATCTGCTCGTTTGCCGCAATAATGTGCGCCTGCACGATCAGAGATAACGGCGAGCTAACCGACGAAGACAAGCGGGGCACGAAGGACTTTTTGGATAATCGCTTTGGGTGCATAGACAAGCTAACGCGCATGGAACGCCGCGTCATAGAGGGCGAGGCGAGCTACGACGAGGCCGTAAATATGGGCTGGAAATACGAGTCGCTGTGGGCGCTGATGTGGGCCATGGGTCTCGTAGAGGAGCTAAATTTCCCAAGCGAGATCTGCGACTGCGCCTTTGTGATGGATACCTTTATCGGCGGCGATTTTTCGGAGCGCGTGAAAATACGGGGTACTGATGAAATCCTGCAGGCGCTCGATCTCGTCTACCGTTATCACTGGGCGTGCATCAATGCCCGCGTGAACGGTACTAAAAGCGCTGGGCTTGACGAAGAGGTCGTGATGGAGAGACGCGGCGGGCTAGAGTGGCTGTGCTGCAAGGGGGCTGAAAACGATAATCCGAGCGATGAGTATAATGCGTGGGATTATCCTGATTTGAACACTTGACGCGTTGTCTCTTGCGCGCTTTTTATAGAAACTTCGGCTATGCCGCCGCTTCGCTAGTTTTGTGGAGCTGATAAAATTTCGGCTCAATGAACTACATGTTCTATCTGCGTCGAAATTTCACGTCGCAACCACAAAAGCATTGCGAAACACTTCTGCTTGTGTTTTTTGTTTTACTTGAAGCATAGAAATATTATTAATAAAATGGTGCAACGCTATAATATCAAGCATCAGCATAGATAGATTCGGAGGCTTCGACTGCTGTAATGTCGACTTTTTATCCACGGTCTACTGTGTGTTGGCGTGAGGCGGACGTTTGACTATGTTGTAAAATCTTGCTATTTTTGAGCCTATTTAAAGAGAAAATTTTTTATAATTGGCTAAAAATTTAAAGGCCAAATTTGCAAAGATACCCCACGAAACAGATAAAAATTCGCGACGTAAAAATAGGCGGAGATGCACCCATATCGGTGCAGTCGATGACGTTTAGTAAAACAAAAGACGTAAAAGGCACGCTAGAGCAGATACAGCGGCTTTATTTTGCGGGCTGCGATATCGTGCGCTGCGCCGTGTTTGACAAAGAGGACACCGCCGCACTGCGCGAGGTCGTGAAGGCTAGCCCGCTGCCCGTCGTCGCCGATATCCACTTTAACCACAACTATGCCGTGATAGTTAGCGAGTTTGTCGATGCTATCCGCATAAATCCCGGCAACATCGGCTCAAAAAAGAACATCAAAGCCGTCGTGGACGCGTGCAAGCAGCGAAATTTGCCTATCCGCATCGGCGTAAACTCCGGCTCGCTCGAAAAGCAGTTTGAGGACAAATACGGCCGAACGGTCGAAGCGATGGTGCAAAGCGCGCTTTATAACATAAATTTGCTTGAGGATTTTGACTTTACCGATATCAAAATCTCGCTAAAATCAAGCGACGTCGAGCGCACGATGGCTGCATATCGCGCGCTACGGCCGCTGGTAAATTATCCGTTTCATCTGGGCGTTACGGAGGCCGGCACTAGTTTTCACGCGACGATAAAGTCCGCGATCGCGCTAGGCGGACTGCTACTGGAGGGCATCGGCGATACGATGCGAGTTAGCATCACGGGCGAGCTCGAGGAGGAGATCAAGGTCGCAAAAGCGATCCTAAAAGACAGCGGCCGCCAAAAAGAGGGGCTAAATATCATCTCGTGTCCGACCTGCGGGCGTTTGCAAGCTGACCTGATGGCTGCGGTAAAGCTCGTCGAGGAAAAGACCAAGCACATCAAAGAGCCGCTAAACGTCTCGGTGATGGGCTGCGTCGTAAATGCTATCGGAGAGGCCAAGGGTGCGGACGTGGCGATAGCGTTTGGCAAAGGAAACGGCATGATAATGCGCAAAGGCGAGGTGGTCGCAAGACTGCCCGAGAGCGAGCTGGTAGATAGATTTTTACTAGAGATCGACGACGAGATAAAGTCTCGCCAGGCGCACTAAATCAAAGGAAAAACATGCAAACTACGACATTTCACATCGAAATACCAAGCGACAGAAGCGATCTGATCGCGATCGCGACTACGCTGTCAAACGAAGTAAAAAAGCTAATTGCGGCCGATAAATTAAAAAGTAAAAAGAGTGCGCCGAGTCTTGAAATCATGCGATTTGCAGGCATAGTAAAAGGCAAGGCCGCTCAAAACATAGACGATATAAAAGCGCTAAAAATCATCGATAAAAAATACATGAAAAAAAGATACGGTTTAGATGGCTAAAATTTTCCTTGATAGCAATATTTTGATCGATTTTTTAGTCGAAGAAAGAGGCGCTCTAAATTTGGCAGCCGTTAAACTTTTTGAAAATTTTAGCGCTAGCGACACTATTTGTTACTCATTTGGCAGTATCAGCGATGTGGCTTACGTGCTAAAAAAATTTTATAAAATTTCAGATGAAATTATTTTGGATTTTTTCAGAGCATTATCGCGGAAGTCAAATTTTAAATGTCTACCGCTGTCTAGTGACGGGCTATCGATGGCGTGCGAATACGCAAAGAGCGAGTTAAAATCGGGTCGCAAGATAGACTTTGAGGATGTTTTGCAGTATTTTTGCGCACTAGAGGGCGGCTGTGAGGCTATCGTCACGAATGACAAAACCTTTCCAAAAATACAAATAGCCTTAAAGCGTATGGATGCTAATATTGAAGATTACGCGCCGAAACAAAAAAATTAAACGGATAAAAAATGGCAAAAGAAAACATCGATATGCACAATCTCTACGACCTAGATATGGAGCGCGCGATCCTCGCGTCCATCATCTATAGCGCGGATAATCTAAGCGAGATTTTCGATATCCTAAGCCCGTTTGACTTTTACCTGCGCGCTCACGGCGACGTTTACGACGCGATGGTAAAGTGTCTGAATGAAAATTTGCCGGTCGAAACGGGGTTTTTAAAAACCAAGCTGGGGAGCAAATTTGACGAGAATGTGATGAACGAGATCATCGGTACGAACTCGATCCTGGATGTGAAAAAGTACGCCAACGAAATCAAAGAAAAATCGATCAAGCGAAGCCTCGTCAAAATCGCGCACCAGATACCTAGCAAAGTGAGCGAGGATAAGCCCAGCCGCGATATGGTGGACGAGCTTAGTCAGAGTTTTTATTCGCTAGTGGACGGGCAGAGCGCGGGTGTCGTAAAGGATGCTCCCGTCATCATCGCAGACGTCATCGCTCATCTAGAAAAGCAAAAACTGCTAGAAGACAAAGATATCGTGGGCATCGACACGGGTTTTCGCCAGCTAAACGAGATGACGAAGGGCTTTAAGCACGGCGATCTCATCATCATCGCGGCACGCCCGGGTATGGGCAAAACGACGATCTGTCTAAATTTGATGAACCACGTGCTGATGCGCGGCGGCGGAGTGGTGTTTTTCTCGCTTGAGATGCCAGCCGAGCAGATCATGCTGCGTATGCTAAGCGCTAAAACCTCGATCCCGCTGCAAAACATAATGACGGCCAAAATGGACGACGAGGAGTGGTCGCGCCTAAGCGACGCGTGCGAGGATATGTCTAGTCGTAAGCTTTTCGTATACGATAGCGGCTACGTAAACATCCACCAGATCCGCACGCAGATGCGCAAGCTCAAGTCCTCGCACCCAGAGATCACTCTATGCGTCATCGACTATATCGGCCTCATGATGGCGACGTCAAATTTCTCCGACCGCCACCTGCAGATCGCCGAAATCTCGCGCGGACTAAAGCTGCTAGCACGTGAACTAAACATGCCTATCATCGCGCTTAGCCAGCTAAACCGCAGCCTAGAGTCCCGCGCCAACAAACGCCCGATGCTAAGCGATCTGCGCGAATCAGGCGCCATCGAGCAGGACGCCGACATGATACTTTTTGTCTACCGCGACGAGGTTTACCGCGAGCAAGAGGAGAAAGAAGCCGAGAAAAAGGCGCACGCTGAGGGCAAAGAGTACGTGCGTAAATTTGTCCCTAACAAGATCGAAGAGGACGCCGAAATCATCGTGGGCAAGAACCGAAACGGCCCGGTCGGCACGGTTGAAGTGATATTTCAGAAGGAATTTACGCGCTTTGTCGATAAGAGCTTTGGCGCCGCGCACGTGGCGGAGTTTAACCCAAACGCCTAAAATGCGAAGTCTAAAGCCAAAATTTGCAAAAGCCGCAACGTAAATCTATCTTTGAAAACGCGCGCGAGGTTTATGCATTTTGCCTTGCGTGCGCGTTCGTTTTTGCGCTAAATTTGGGCTTTAGCTACTATAAATTTAGCGAATTTAAAGCCCAAAACGGCGTTATCCTGCAAGCTAAAATTTTACAAAACTACGAAAAAACAAACGCAAAAGGCAAAATTTACCGCGTTTTAAAGCTTAAAACTCGTGATTTTAGTTTCTACACGACGACTCAGGCGGACTTTGATGCGCAGGCAAACGAGCAAATTTTAATCGGCGCCGAAAACAAAAACGTCAAATTTAAAGAGTATCTAAGCGGCTCATTTTATATGCCTAGTTACGGCATCACAGAGCTTCGATACGCCGCGAGCGAGGAGCGAATTTACGATAAATTTTTTGAGTTTATCGCCGCGCAACACGAAAGCGAAAAAATGACCGAGCTTTTTACCGCGCTATTTCTGGCCGCGCCCATTGGCAAGGAGCTGCGGCAAGACGTAAATTTCTACGGCGTAGCGCACCTGATCGCGATTTCCGGTTATCATTTGGGACTGATTTTCGGGGCTTTATATTTTATTTTACGCCCGATTTACCGTTATTTTCAGGCGCGATACTTTCCGTATCGAAACGCCAAATTTGACCTTAGCGTAATGATCTTTGCGGTTTTGTTTTGCTATCTTGCGCTGATTGGCTTCGTGCCGTCCTTTTTGCGGGCGTTTTTGATGGGTTTGCTGGCTCTGTTTTTGCTCGCTAGAAACGTGCGTATAGTGAGCTTTGAGCTACTTTTTGTCGTGATTTGCGCCGCCGTAGCGCTGATGCCGAGTCTGCTTTTTAGCGTCGGATTTTATTTTTCGTGTTTGGGAGTGTTTTATATTTATCTATATTTGCAGCACTTTGGTGAGAGATTTTCAAATTTGACGCACGCTATCTTGCTAAATTTTTGGGTATTTTCGGCGATGATTTTGCCTGTGGTTTATTTTTTCCCGCTCGTTAGCGCGCAGCAGCTAGCCGTCTTGCCGATCACGCCGCTTTTTAGCCTGTTTTATCCGATTAGCGCGCTTTTGCATGCGTTTGGTTTGGGTAGCGTGCTTGATGAGCATTTGCTAGAATTCCTCTCGTGGCGCGCAAAGGGCGTAAATTTGAGCGTGCCGTTTTGGCTGTTTTTACTCTATAATGCGCTGAGCCTAGCAAGCGTAAAAAGCAAAATTTTAGCTGCCGCTATCGTGCCGCTAAATTTACTCTGCTTTGCCGCGCTTTTTTAAGCTTCTTTGTCGCTCTCGCCCGCTTTTTCCAGATACGCGCACAGCTTCACGCCGTAAAGAAATATGATCCACGACACGTAAATCCACACGAAAAAGAGTAGTACCACCGAAAACGAACCGTAGATGCTAAGATAGGTTTTGTTGTTTGCGGCGTAAAAGACGAAGATATTTTTGCCCAGATACCATATGAGCGAGGCGACGAACGAGCTAAAAAGTACGTTTTTTAGGGCTATTTGGCGGTTTATCGAGATGAGATACGTCACGCAAAATATCGCCCAAATGATGAGGTACGGGAATATGCTAAGGAAATTTATCCACTTCGTGTAGGCGCTGGAGTTTAGCATATCTTGAAATAAATTTGAGAGATAAAAACTAAGCCCAAGCCCTAAGGGAGCCAGCGTAATGAGCGTCCAATAAGCACTCAGCGAGTTCCAAAATTTGCGGCTACTCGTGTGCATGATGCGGTTGATGACGTACTCGTAATCGGCAAAAAACATGATCGAAGTAAAGATGATGGCGCCAAGGCCGAGGATGCCAAGGCTCGAGCTGTTTTGCAAAAAGGTCTCGATGTAGTTTGAGATCGCGTCTTGGTTTGAGGGTAGCAGCTGGGCGAATATAAATTCCTTGATCTTGGCGTAATAGACGCTAAAGCTTGGCATCTGCGTAAAGAGCGAGAGCGAGATGAGTAGTACGGGGATGATGGAGAGCATCGTGTGAAAGCTCAGGCTCGAAGCGTAGTGTAGCAGCTGCTTGTCCTTGATCTTTAGCATCGCCGTGAGCCAAATTTTAAGCGTTTGTCTTATCTTTTCAAATTTTTGCGCAGTCATCTTAAATCCTTAAATTTGAGGTATTTTACAATTAAAGATTTTAAAATAAAGAATATTTTGCTAAGGGTTGCAAAAAAATTAAAAAATATATATAATGCGCCTTCAAAATTTATTAGAGATTTGTTAAATTGTATTTATAATATTATTATGAAATTTAAATAAAGTAAATAATTTGGAGGTTATTTGTGAATAATAGATTTGGTATTTCGATTGTTTTAGCTAGCATTTTGTGCACCTGTGCCAACTCGCAGGTTATGGATATAGGAACGAATTATTATAGGGATTATCTTGATTTTGCGCAAAATAAGGGCGTTTTTGCTCCGCAAGACGCTCCGCTAGAATTTGCGCAAAGGAACGGCGACAAATTTACGTTTGATAAAATCCCAAATAGCGGCGCTAGGAATAATAAAGGAAATTTTACCTCTCTGGGACGAAATTTCGTCGTAACGGCAAATCATACGTTGGGGGCTGCTGCGGCTAGTAATTTTAATGAAAATAGAGGGTGGTTTGGCAATACAAAATACGAATATCTAACATCGCATACGGCAACTTCTACGGAAAAACTATACAACTCCGATACAGCCTATATGCGAACCACAAAATATATCGTAGAGGGGCAAATCGATCCGCTGGACGTGCCAAATTTGGACATTTCAGGCGCTGATAGAACCAAAGATGAAGCCAATGCAAAAAAGATAGAAGACTACATAAAAGATATAAAAAATAGCGGCGGGGGGAGAGGCGATAACGTCCTTGCCTATCAGGCAGGCACCGGAGCGCTTGGGTTAGAAAAACTCAAAACTGATTCGGATGGATATGATACCGTCGTAAGCGCAAGAGAATTTGAAGACCAAGGTATCGTTAATCAGGCATTGGGCGGAAGCGTAAATGAAATAAGCGTGAATTATTCGGCAAATTATAAAACGCGACTCTCAAGCATAAATAGGCCAGGCGTTTATATGTTTATGACCTCTGATAAGGGTTTTAGAAATAGACTTTTGCCGGGCGATAGCGGTTCGGGATTTTTCGTTTACGATACGGTGGCGCAAAAATGGGTTTTAGTGGGAGTTTTATCTGTAGTGGCTGATAATAGCAATAGCGCTTCAATCGTAACGATGACTGACTTTAACGACTACAAAAAAGACTATGAAAACGCCGTGGCTGGATCAAGTGTTACGGATGCGCAGCTCGTGCAAAACAAAGACAATATATTAACCGCTGCAAGCGACGTAACGCTAAATTCGGACTTAGATCTAGGGCACGGCGGAATAGTGGTCAAAAACGGGGACGTTGCGATCGGCGGTAGCGGTAAGATTAAAAAACTTGCAGGCTTTGACGTTGCTAGCGGAGCAAGTCTAAATTTAAACGTCGCCTCGAATAACCAGTATCCATAAAATCGGCAAAGGAAGCCTAGTCGTAAATTCTAGCGGCAATAAGGGCCTGAGGCTGGGCGACGGCATCGTAGAGCTAAAAACGGCAAACGCTTTTGAAAATATTTACGTAACGAGCGGCAGGGGCTTGTTGAGGCTTGGCGCGGACGATAACTTAAATAATAAAATTTTCTTTGGAAACGGCGGCGGAAAACTTGATCTAAATGGATTTAATCAAACCTTTAGTAATGTTTCGGCCAACTCAAACGCTGCCAAAATAACTAACCTAGGCACGCAAAGATCGACGTTTGCCGTGAGTGGAGAAAACGGCAAAGATACGATATTTCATGCGAGCGTAGATAAAAATATAGACATAAAACACGATGGACAAGGACGAGAGCTTGTGTTTGACGGCGGTTTTGATATAGACGGAAGCCTGGCTCTAAACAACACCAAAGTGACTTTGCAAGGACACCCGACCGCTCACGCTACGGCAGATGCTAGCGTCTTAACGCAGGCAGTAAAGGATAAAATAGCCGCCGCAGGCCTAACTTTGCCCGAGTATATGGATCTAACTCGTCCGTCGACGCTGTCTCAGCCTGATTGGGACAAAAGAGAATTTAACGCAAAAGAGGGCATAAACCTAAACTCATCAGAGCTTACGATAGGTAAGGAAGCTAACGTAAACGGCGAAATAAAGGCTGCAAATTCGGTTATAAATTTAAGCGGCGAACTGGCTCACTATATAGATAAATTTGACGGATCAAATACCTATGACGACGGATTAAAGTACCGCCAAAACGTAGAAAAAGGAAATTTGCTAGTTAAAGACGTAAGTTTTAAAAATAAAATCGTCATGGATAGCGACAGCATGCTAAAAGTCGGCGGCACAACCACAAAGCTAAGAGAACTTGTCGTAAACGGCAAAAATACCGCTCCTACTCGTAGCATAGTGGCTGGAAGCGGCAAATTAGAAATAGAAGACTTAGGAGTTAGCGGAGCAAATAAACTAACCTTTGAGCCTGATACGACCGTAACGAAAAATTTAAATATTAAAGATTTCGGCAACGCAAACGAGCCGATTTTGGACTTTAAAAAGGTTTTAACGCTTGGCGCGGGAATGAAATTTAATATCGACTTTACGGCTGCTTTAAAAGGGCAGATGACGGCCGATAAAACGTATACGCTAGTAAGCGCTACAAATATCGTAAATAAAGGTGCGATATTTAATATGGAACAAAAGATCAATAATCTTTTTACGACCTATACTATAAAAGATGGTAAAATTCTGATGAGCTTGAGCGACCAGCAGGCCCCAAATCCGCAGGTATCGCCAGGGGTGGAGCATGGCTTAAAAATAGCAGAGTTTAGCGAAAGACAAAACAAGATCCTAAATATGCTAAAAAATACGCCTGAATACGAAAATGCCGTTCAAAGCGGCGATATGGAAACGATAAAACGCATGGCGCTAAAAGCGGAATCCGATATGGGGGAAATTTCGGCTTCATCTTTAAAAATCAGCGTTAAGGCTCTACAGAACAACAACGAGCTAATCAACTCAAGATTGTCGCGAATTATGCAATTAAGGGCAAAGGCCGATATCTCTCAGTTTAGTCTAGCCGGGCTTGAGAGCGACTTTAAACCGACTGCTGCGATGGCTTATGAGGCGGCTGAAGCTGATAGGCTGAGAAATAACTTCTGGGCGAACGTAAACGGAGCGTACTTTAAAGATAAAGATAGCGGCGGAGATTTAAAATTTTACGGTACTAATATCGGCTACGATAGGAGCTATGACGAATTTATTTTGGGCACGAGCGCGGGCGTGAGCAAGGCTAAATTTAACTCTGGCGCCATGAGCGACGATGCTAAAATTTACAGTTTTGGAGCGTATGGATTTTTTGAGCGAGACGCTCACGAGATACAGAGCAATCTAAATTTAGCCTTCGTAAACTCTAAGCGCAGCTTAAACGATTCGCAAAAGACTAGCGTAAGAAGCACAGGCATCCTTTCGAGCAACTACTATAAATATAAAATTTCGCTCGGCTCAAACGGCGAATACGCTCAGGCTATCAAGCCTGTACTTGCACTAGAATTTGGCGCAAACGGAGTAAAGGGTTTTAAAAACGACAGATACGATCAAAAAGACATAAACGACTTTAACGTCGCTTTGGGGGTCGGCGTCGAGTATGTGTTAAATAGCGATAAAAATGCATTTGCGGCACAATTTTTGGTAAAACAAAACGTCTATAACTCTGACGACAAATCTTATGTTTCACTTAATAATTCAAACGAATACGTCGACTACAAGCTCGACAACAACAAACTGGTCTATAAGCTAAATTTGTCGGCTAGCACGGAGTTTAGTAAAAGATTTGCGGTTTCTTATCAGCTTAGCGGAATGCTAGATAATGATAGAAGCTACGGCGTAAGCGGCGGAGTTAAGCTGGAGTATAAATTTTAAAACGTAGGCGTAAGAATGGGGCGGATGATTTCCGCCTCTGTAATTTTTAGTATTTTTGCTGGACCATTTTCGTCCTAAAATTTAGCTACTTAGAGGTTTAAGGTTTTTAAATTTGACATTTTTGCGTATCAATTTTTCTAAATCATCCATGTCTTTTCTCGCATACAATGACCCAAATCCAAATTTGGTATCGCTGTTTTCGCATTTTATTTTGAATACTTTTTCATCGCCTCTGAGAGCAACTCCGACATCATAAATCATTTCGTCAAATTTAACTTCATAGGCGCGTTTAAAGCCAAACAATCCTATCTCTTTTGAGATGCCGTCTTGCTTGACTCTTATGCCTTTTTGCATTAGGGTATAAAAAGCGAAAGCCAACAAGCAAACAGGCATCATATCGTAAAGAAATAGCAGCAGATTATAGTCGGCGAATAAATTTTCATCTGCTGCTCGGCCTAATAGCGACATTGCGCCGCAACATGAGAGCATTAAAAAGTACATTATCTTTAAAAACGGATCGGGGCGTATAAGTAAGTCCCCGCAACCTACGTGCTGAAAAGATATTTTGTCATTTTTCCTAAAAAGCAGTACAACCAAAAAACAATGACCAAGGCGTCAAGGGCTATTTTTAAAAAATCAGCTACGCCTTGCGCCAAATTTATAGCCCCATCTTAAACGGATTTAGGATATTGTTCGGATCAAATGCCTTTTTGATGCTTCTAAAAAGCTCCATCTCGGCATCCGTAAAGGCAAGTGGCATAAACTCGGCCTTGCTGATGCCGATGCCGTGCTCGCCGCTAAGCGTGCCGCCAAGCTCCACCGCGATCTTAAAAATTTCCTCGATCGCCCTGTGTCCGCTCTCTACCTGCGCCGGGTCGGATTTATCAACAACCATGACGTTAGTATGTACGTTGCCGTCACCAGTGTGGCCAAAGCACGGCACTTGCACGCCGTATTTTTCAGCGACGCCGCCGATACGCTCTAGCAACTCTGGTAGCTTTGAGCGCGGCACGGTGATGTCCTCGTTTAGTTTTAAATTTCCGTAGATATTTATCGCCTGCGAGCAGTTGCGGCGAGCAAACCAGATGTCGTTTCGCTCGCTCTCGTCTTTGGCGCGTCTAAATTCGCTAGCGCCGTTTTCTCTAAATACTCGCTCTATCGTGGCTAGATCCTGCTCTAGGCCGTCTAAAACGTCGCCGTCTACGTCGGTGATGAGTAGCGCGCCCGCATCTTGCGGTAGGCCTTTGTTAAATTTAGTCTCGACCGCGCGTATGCAAAGAGCGTCCAAAAACTCCATGGCCACCGGCGTTACGCCTGCTGCCATCGTCTTATAAACGGCGTTCATCGCAGCGTTTACGCTAGGGAAAATTCCCATCGCCGTTTTTCTAAATTTAGGCTTTGCGATAAGTTTTAGCGTGATCTCGGTTATTACTGCTAGCGTGCCCTCGCTGGCGATGAGGATGCCTGCGATATTGTATCCAGCGACATCTTTTATCGTGCGTTTGCCAGCACGGATCACCTCGCCGTTAGGTAGCACGGCCCGTAGCGCCATGACGTAGTCTTTGGTGATGCCGTATTTTGCCGCGCGCATGCCGCCCGCGTTTTCGCTCACGTTACCGCCTAGCGTCGAGTACTCCTGGCTGGCGGGGTCCGGCGGGGAGAAAAGGCCTAGCTTCTCAGCCCCCCGCTGTAAATTTATATTTATACAGCCCGGTTGCACGACGGCAACCATGTTTTGCATGTCGATCTCTAGGATTTTGTTCATGTGCTTTTCAAAGGCAAGCACCACGCCGCCCTCGTGCGCTAGTGCCCCTCCCGTAAAGCCGCTACCCGCACCCCTAGGCACGATTATGATTTTATTTTCGTTGCAGTATTTTAAAATCTCGCTTACGTCGCGCTCCTCTCTAGGAAAAAGCACGCCGTCAGGCAAATGGCGCTTTTTAGTCGCGTCGTAGCAGTATGCGATCCTATGTGCGTCATCGAAGTAGGCGTTGTCCGCACCTAGTAAATTTATAAAAAATTTAGCGTGTTTATCAAGCATCATTTTTCTTTCAAAAGCGCCTTATAGTGGCGGTCAAAGTCGCTGATTTGCTCTGAGCCCCATTTCCAAAATACCGTGTCGATGTCCTTGACGCGAGTGTAGAAAGGCAGTTGGTAGTATTTGACCGCGCCGCTTTGGAAGCGTTTTAGCGGCTCAAAACTCTGGCAGTCGGCAAAAAGCGCTTCGTTATTCATGGCGATAAATATTAGCCCCGCAGCGCTTTGGTTGCACATTTTACGAAAGTCGTCGCGGCTAGGATTTGGTTTATACTCGTAGCTTAGATATGAGCCTACGATATCGGGGTGGATAAAGGTAATATCTTTAAACGCGTTCGTTACTTCGGCGTAAATTTCTTTGTTTGGCACTACGATGAGCGAGCGGTTGTATAGATAGTTTAGGATGATCTCGTCGCCGCTTTTAGGTAAAATCCCCGGCAGAGGCAGAGCCTTTTGCGCTAGTGCGTCAAATACCTCAAACCTGACCTTGGCAAAGCCGCCGCCTTTTTGCGTGACGACTGCGCGAGCGATGATTGAGCTTTGAGCGCCGTCAAATTTGTGCATCACGACGCCGCTACTACCTACGACGATATCTGAGTTGTCTATGATCGTACCTACGCCCTCATCTACGCTTATCAGTGGGGCCTTGTACTCTCTCATCGAAAACTCGGCCGCAAAGCTAAGGCAAGCCGCCGCTAAAAATAAAAGAAATTTTTTCAAAATTTATCTCCTGAAAGTTTGAAATTTTAGCGCTCATTATATCTGAAACTGGCTTAGTTTTGCAAAATGTAAGTAATTTTCGAGTAAAATACGCCTTTTAAATCAAGGGATTTTATGAAGAAATTTTCATTAGCTTTACTGCTGGCGGTAAATTTATTCGCCGCCGCACCTATACAATCCACCGTCCAGGAGCTTAGCTGGCCCAAGGGCGATAGCTTTTTGACGTTTTTAGAAAAAAACTCCATCCCGCTAAAACTTTATTATGATTTGGACTCGGAGGATAAAGAGTTTCTAGACGAGATCAAAGAAGGCATCTCGTATCAAATTTCAAGAGATGAAAATGGCGGGATATCGCAGGTGCTGATCCCCGTAAACGAAGAGCTCCAAGCGCAAATCTATAAAGACAACGACGGCGGGTTTAAATTTCAGCTCTCACCGATCTCATATCAAACCTACGACCGCGTGCTTAGTATGCCCGTTAGCGCAAACCCATCGCAAGATATCATAGAAACTACCGGCAGCGTAGCGCTGGCACATGGATTTTATCTAGCGATGAAAGGCGAGGTGGGCGACGGCGAATTTAAAAGGCTAAAAAAGGGCGACAGGCTCGCGATGAGCTACAAGCAAAAAATAAGGTTGGGTCGTACTTTCGGCATGCCTGAAATCGACTGGGCGGCGATAGAGATCAGGGGTAAAAGATACACTGTTTATAGACACCAAAACAAATACTACGACAAAAGCGGCAAAAAAAGCGATAAATTTCTGCTTACTAGACCTATCTCAAACGCCCGTATCACGTCGCCATTTACGCCCAAGCGCTATCATCCGATACTAAAGCGCTACAAGGCGCACTTGGGCGTTGACTACGGCGCTCCTAAGGGCACTCCGATAAAGGCTGCGGGCGAGGGCACGGTCAAATTTGTCGGTACCAAAAGCGGCTACGGCAAGGTTGTGATCCTAAAGCATGCCGGCGCCTACGAGACGCTGTATGCGCACACGAACGGCTTTGCTAAAGGTATAAAAACCGGCGTCAATGTCAAGCAAGGCCAGCTCATCGCGTATGTAGGAAATACCGGCATGAGTACGGGCTCGCACCTGCACTTTGGCGTTTATAAAAACGGCACTGCGGTAAATCCCGAGACCGAGATAAAGGTGGCTAAAAGCGTATTTTTCTCAAAAGAGGAGAAGGAGTTTAAAAACCGCGTAGAGCGGCTAGAGCCTGAGATAAAAAGGGCTCTTGGCAAAGATAGGATCCCTGAAAAAGAGTATAGATTTGACGCGACGATGGACTGGGGGCACCCGATCGCAGAGCCAAAAAGCGATGTAAATGCGACTTTTGCAAACGATGATTTAAATTTAACAGCGCAACCGAGTGCCGCGGATGTAAATTTAACGGCAGTAGACGCAAATTTGACGAGCGAGATAAAGACCCAGAAGCAAGATGATGCAAATTTGACGGACTCAAATTTAACTACGCCTGAGTCAAATTTGACCGCGCAGCCTAAATCCGAAAGCAATTCGTCCGAGATCAAAACGGATGCGAACGAAACGGCAACCTTAGCCGCGGCAAAATCTGCAAAACCGGAGTCAAATTTAACCTCCACAAAAGCGTCAAACAAGGCGGCAAGCAAAACTGAGCCTAAAAAATCAAGCAAAGAGGCGAAAAAATCAGAGTCAAATTCGTCCGCTAAAAATAACAAAGACAAACCAAAGCAGGCGGATAAGAAAAAGGACAAAACAAATAAAGAAACCAAAACCGAGTCCAAAAAGAAAAAGGACGTAAACGCCAGCAAAGATAAGTCTAAAAAACAAAAAGAGACCGCCGATAAAAAGGCTAAATCAAAAGATAAAACCGCCGAGTCAAGCGACAAAAAGAAGTAAATGATGGAAGAAAACGAGCAATTAAACGAAGCCAAAGAGCTGCTAGACTCGCACCTAAACGAGACGATCGATAAGGAGCTAAGCCCCGCCGACCTCGCCCAGCACCTAAAAACGCTTAAAAAGCACGATGAGGAGCTTTTTGGCGAATATCTCGAAAAGCTAGACCCCGAGATCCTGGGCGACGTAGCGATCGAGATGCCCGATCACATGCTAAAGGACGTGATCGAGCAGATACCCAGCGACAAGATCATCGAGGCGATCGAAGAGCTAGAGAGCGACGACGCAGCCGAGCTTTTGGAGTATATCGAGGAGATCGACGAACAAAAGGCGAAGGAGCTCTTTGACGGCCTTGATAAGGACGATCAGGAGGAGATTTTACGTATCCGCAGCTACGACGAGGGCGAAGCGGGCGCGTTCATGCAGACGGAGCTTTTTAGCGCGCATATAGACGAGCAGCTAAAAACGGCGGTCGAGCGGTTAAGACGCGAGAAGGAAGAGGGCAAACTAGAAAACGTCTCGCAGCTTTTTATCACCGATAAAAAGGGCGTTTTGCTCCATGCGGTGCCGCTTGAGGATCTGATACTATTTGACTTTAACCAAACCTTAAGAGAGATCATCGCAAAGAGCGAAGAGGACAAATACAAACCCAACGTAGCCGTAGATAACGAGCCTATCGAGACGGTCGTAGAAACGGTCGAAAACTACGATATGAACTCGATCGCGGTCGTCGATAGCAAGGGATATTTGCTCGGTCGTATCACCACTGACGACATCCACGATTTTATAAAAGAAAGCGCCACGGAGCAAATTTATAACCTAGCCGGCGTCGACGACGAGGCTGAGGAAGAGGATACGAGCCTGGTTAAGGCCACTCGCGCGCGCGCCGTTTGGCTGCTTATAAATTTATTTACCGCGCTTATTAGCTCATCGATCATCGGGCTTTTTGACGAGACGATAGCTAGCTACGTAGCGCTCGCGGTACTGATGCCAATCGTCGCATCTATGGGCGGAAACACCGGCACGCAGGCGCTTACGGTTACCGTGCGCCGACTAACTCTGGGAGAGATCGAGTTTAAAAACGCCGCAAATGCGCTAAAACGCGAGGTCGGTATTGCGCTTATAAACGGACTAACCTTTGCGTTTTTGATGGGCGTTATTGCTGCGCTGTGGTTTAACCGTCCAATGCTTGGCGTCGTTATCGGTGCTTCGATGTTGATAAATTTGTTTTTCGCCGGATTTTTCGGTACTTTGATACCGCTAAGCTTAAAGAAATTTGATATCGATCCCGCCGTCGGCTCGGCCGTACTGCTTACCACCGTTACCGACACGGTTGGCTTTTTTAGCTTTTTAGGACTGGCAAAATGGATACTTCTGTAAAAAATATCAAAATAGAAAATTTAACCTCCCCACGCTACGTAAAGCCGTATCAAATTTACTTTGATCTGTGCGAAAAATCTGTCAGATGGGAGTGTATCAAGGCCCACGACAGCGTCTCGGTACTGCTTTATCACGAGGATAAGGACGCGTTTTTGCTAGTTAAGCAGTTTCGCCCCGCCGTTTGGTTTAACCTGCAAGAAGGACGCGAGCTAAATTTGACGCAAAAGGGCGACGAGGGCTACACCTACGAGCTTTGCGCGGGTCTGATGGATAAAGGCAAGAGCGAGGAGCAGACCGTCATCGAGGAGATCGCCGAGGAGACTGGTTTTGCCGTGAGTAAGGTCGAGCGCATAACATCCACTCGCGGCGCGCTGGGTTTTGGCGGAGCAAAGCAGACGATGTTTTTTGCCGCGATAAACGACGCGATGAAGATCGGCGAGGGCGGCGGCATAGACGGCGAAAATATCGAGCCGGTTTATGTTCCGCTTGATCGTGCGCGGGAGTTTATGTTTGACGAAACCAAAACCAAGGCCACGGGGCTGATGTTTGCTTTTATGTGGTTTTTCGATAGAATGGGCAGATAGTTTGCGTCAAATTTTAGATTTCACTAAAAATAATCAAATTTAAGGAAAACAAATGCTAAAGAAAATCGTTTGCGCCGCTTTTTTGGCGTCCGCGGCCTTTGCCGCCGTGCCTACTTTCGAGGAGGCGAGCGCGGAGCTAGCTCAAAACAACTACGACAACGCCTTAAAGCTTTTTGAAAAGTCTTGCTACGAGGAGAAAAACATCGTAGGCTGCTATGCTGCGGGCTTTATAAACATGAATGCCTATTCGCAAAACTCTAGCGAGGCAAAAGGCTTCGAGCAGTTTTCAAAGGCTTGCGATGCTGGAGATATGGACGGATGTAAATCTATGGGCGACATCTACGAAAACGGACTGGCTGGACAGGAAACCGACTATAAAAAAGCGATGAAATTTCACGAAAAAGCTTGCGAGGGCAAAGTAGGCGCCGCGTGCGCGAGAGTGGCCGGATACTACGACGAGGGCAGGGGTACCGAGCAAAATTTGGCCAAAGCGTCTAAATTTTACGAAACGGCATGCAAGTACGAGGACGCGAGCGGCTGCCACGCGCTAGCGGATATGTACGAAAAAGGCGAGGGCGTAAAGAAAGACGCGACAAAGGCGATGGATTTTTACGGGTTAGCTTGCGACTACGGCTCTAGGGGAGCTTGCGCTGATTTTAGAAAACTTTATAAAAACAAAAAATAAGGAGCCGCTATGTTTAGGAAAATTTATCTCGTTTTGATTTTAGCCGGATTGGCGGCCGCGCAGACGAATTTTGAAATCGCTACTAAAAAATACCTACAAGATATGGGCGACAAAAACGCACCCAAACTCTACGAAAAATCGTGCCGCGAGGATAAAAATGCCGTAGGTTGCTACATAGCCGCGCAGCTAAAAGCCTATCAAACATACGACCTAAAAGACGATGAGGAGCATATGCGAATAAACAGCGAAGTTTTTGAGCTTTATAAAAGCGCTTGCGATCTTGGCTACGCTAAAGCTTGCTTGGCGGCGGGCGATTTTTACGACTCTACGCCGTCAAATGATAATTTTGTCGTAGAGCAGGACGATACGGAAAAATCAGCCGAATTTTACGAAAAAGCATGCGAGAGCAAAGACGGGGAGGCTTGCCTAATGATAGCTAAGAAGCACGATAGCGCCTCAAAATTCGCCGATGCGCTAAAATACTATAAACTAGCCTGCGAAGCGAGAGAGGCCGAGGGCTGCTACAACGCGGCCGATATCTACGAGTCAGGCGACGGAACGCCTAAAAATAGCGCCGAGGCGGCGAAATATTACGGCCTTGCTTGCGAAAACGGCCTTGGTCGCGGCTGCGCCAAATCTAAAAAATTTAGCAAATAGGAGGATACGTTGAAAAAGATTATTCTAGCTGCATTTTTAGCGGCGGCGGCCTTTGGCGGGAATTTTGAACAAGCTACGAAAATTTATCTAAAAAAATCGGACTTCGAAAACAGCGCGCAACTGTTTGAAAAATCTTGCAACGACGATAAAAATGCCGCCGGCTGCTATATGGCGGCGTTTTTGGGCGAGCAGGGGCTCTCATATAACGACGATGACGGCGGCAAAAAGACCTTCGCACTATATAAAAAGGCCTGCGATATGGGCGACATGGACGGCTGCACGGCCGTAGCCGCGGTGTACGAGGGCACCATACTGTGGCAAATCTCTCAGGTAGACTACGAAAAGGCGGTGGCGCTTTATGAAAAAGCCTGCGAGGGCGGAGTCGGCGAGGCGTGCTATAGGGCGGCTGCTCATCACAGCGGCGAATACGGCAGCACTAAAGACCCGCAAAAAGTCCGCAAATACTACTCGCTAGCCTGCGACCACAAAGACTCGCAAGGCTGCTATATGCTCGCGCAAGGATACGAAAAGAGCGAACAGGATATGAAAAAAGCGATGGATATTTACGGGACCTCTTGCGACTACGGATATACGGAAGGCTGCGTTAAATTTAGAGAACTCGTTAAAAAAACGAAATAAAATCTGCGCCTCGCTAGATTTTGATTGTCTGGCGGGGCGTAAATGCGGCGAGTGAGCTCTGCTCACCGTTGTTTTTGATTTATGGGCGAGCTTGATTTGGCTCCAGGCTTTGCGGAGCGCCCGCTTCTAAAACTTCTATCATTTAAAATTTACTATTCCGGCTTTGCTTGGGCGTCTTTTAAAGGATACCGCGTATCTGCCGCCAAAATATCTCCCTTGAATCTGTCTTGGTTAAATTTGCCGCCGTTTCGCTCGGTAAAATCAAATTTGATCTGATTTAACTCTCCGCAGTTTAAATTTAACGGCGAAATAGTGTGTCAAATTTGACGTTAAGCTAAATTTTTCAGCCTCTAAATCCAAGCCGTAAATTTAAGCAACAAAGTCCAAAATCAAATCAGACAACGATGTCGTCAAATTTGGCGACTGCAAAGCCGCCTTTAAATTTGACCGCCGAGCCGAGAGGTCAAATGTAGCCGAGTAGCCAAAATTTGACGCGCCGAGCAGCGGGCTTTGGCTTTAAATTTGCGAACTTATTTTGCTCAAATTCGGCGTCAGATTCGCCGTCGCACTTAGCTCAAATTTACTTAAAATAGCCCCTTGAGAAGCCCTTTTATCGCATCTTTTTTAGCGTCGCCCGTGGTGCCGTTTTCGTCGTCTTTGCCGAATTTTTTATCTAAAAATCTATCCAGCTCTTTGACCGCCTTGCCTTTTAGGTAGTCTGAGCCGATCGTGTATTTCGGGTTGTCGCTAGTGCCCGTAACCGTGATGTCGATGTCGGTTTTTTCGTAGTTCATCTTTATCGGTACGTTTACGGCCTTGGTCGCCATGTCGTATTTGCCACTAGCTACCCAGACTCGGCTTCTAGTTGCGTTCATATCGGCGTTAAAGTCGATGAGGTTTTTGTTTATAGTGCCTTTTATTTTGCTGTTTTTATAGATTTCGCTTGTTATGTCGCGCCCCGTGAAGGTTCTTACCTGCTCGGTAAAATCGGTCTTTGCAAGCTTGCCCTCATTTACTGTGACATCAAATTTACCTTTTTGCGAGGCGAGGTTGTAGTCCATCGTCATATCGCCGGTGCCGTCATAGACGTGCGAGAGGCCCAAAAAGTCGGTGAGGCCTTTGGCGGTGAAGCTCTTTAAATTTGCGTTTAGGATATCGTCTTTTAAGACCGCCTTAAGATCGCCGTTAAAGAGTCGCGAATTTACGTTTGCGCTTAGCTTTTCGCCCGTTTTTGTCGCGTCGCCGATAATCAGCAAAGGCCCGTAAAGCGGTCGTCCGACCAAAAACTCGATCTCTTTTAACTCTTTTATGCTAAGCTCAAAGTCCGCCTTCGCCGAGCCGCTTTCAAGCTCGTAGTCGCCTTTTAGATTTTTTAGCGCGATTAGGTTCTTGTTTGCGTTTGAGACGAGATTTGCTACCGCGTCAAATTTAGCCTTGCCGGCGTTTATAGCGACATCCACGTTAGCGTCAAATTTCGTGCCGTTTGGGAAGCGCTTATCTAGCTCTTTTGCTACGACCGCGCTATTTACTATACCGTTTTTGACGTTAAATTTAGCCGTACCGCTGAGATTTTTCGGATCGAGCCCGCTTAGGTTTACCGTTCCGTCGATCACGGCGTCGGCGTAGTTTGGCAGCGCAGCCAGCGTAAATGCGTCTTTAAGCGAAAGCGCGCTTAAATTTGCCGCGAGTTTTTCGTTTTTGAGGCTCGCGTCTATCTTACCGCCCAGAGCGTTTGCGTTTAGATCTAGTTCGCTAAGCGCGCCCTTTGCGAGTTTTGCTGCGCCTTTGACGTCCACTTTGCCCGATAGTTTTTTGCCGATTAGCTCTTCAAATTTACCCAGATCATCGATACCCGCGTCAAATTTGACATCCGCGTTTTTATCATCCAGTCCGTAAACGCCGCTTAGGCTCTTTAGTTTTAGAAGTTCGGAGTTTAGCGAGGCGTCAAATTTGGCTTTTGAGCTTGCTACGTCGGCGTTTGCGTTTAGTTCAAAGGCTAGAGGCTTGCTCAAATTTATCTCCTTTGCGACCTGTTTTAACTCGGCCGGATTTAGCCGTGCGTTTTTGGTGGCGAGCTTAACCGAGCCAGAGATATTTTGCGTGTTGTGCACGTCGTTTAGCACCGCTTCGCCGCTGATCGTTCCGCCGACAAATGCCGGGAAAGCGGCGATCTTAACGAGTTCGTCAAGCTTTAGCGAGCTGATTTTGGTGATGAGTTTGCCGCCGTTTAGCACCGCATCGACGTTACCGCCAAAGCCTTCAACCTTGACGTCGAAGTTTTTTAGCTCGCCTGCCGTAGCGATGACGTTGCCGTTTGCTTTAAACGCGCCGCTAAGCTTTTGCCCCACGACGGGCTCAAATTTAGCCAGATCGTCCACGATTAGTTTTACGTCGCTGCTTAGGGTGTTTGAGTTTGGATCGTAGATCGTCTTGTCGCTGCCGATCGTGGCTAGCGGCGTGATCACGGCGCTTTTGGCGCTAATTATGCCGTCTTTGACATCGGCTACGATTTTGCCGTTTGCGGCGAAATTTGACGGCAACGTGACGTTAAAATCCTTTATGATTAACGCGTTATCGGTTTTTACGTCAATGATATCGACATTTGCGGTGCCGTTTGGTTTGCCGCCGCTTTCTACGATATTTGCGACGGTAGAGATTTTACCGCGCGCGTATATAGGCTGACCCGCTAGCGCTAGAGCTTTTTCGACCTGTAAATTTTTAGCGTCGAGCTTTAAAGAAAGCGGCTTGTAGTCTTTTAAATTTGCATCAAAGCTAACGTTTGAGCCTAGCATTTGGCCTACTCCGCTAGCGGTGAAATCGCTAAATTTGCCCTTTGCGATGCCTGAGATTTTCATCGCTTCGTTTAGTTTGACGCCCAGGCTTTTTAGATCGCTAACGGCGACGTCGTATTTTAGATCGAGGCTTTGCGAGAAAATAGAAAGCCCGCCGTTTACGTTCGCCGCGATCTCGCCGTTTACGTTCGCTACGATATCTACGCTCGTCGGACGGATCTGAAATTTGTCAAATTTGACGTCAAATCCGCTTTTTTCTTTAATCAAATTTTGGGCATACGGTTTAATAAAACCGTTGCCAAAATCCGTAAAGGCCGCGACGTAAGCCGCGATAAGCAAAGCAAAAACCAGTCCGAGCAGGGCGCCTAAAATTTTCATCGTTTATCCTTTATATTTAGTTTAATTTTATTATGAAACTTGAGCCGATTATACTAAGACTTGTTAAGAATTTTAGCTAATTCATTGACAAATTCTAAAAATTTGACTATAATTTCATCACTCAAAACAAAAGAGTGCTAAAAAAAGTAAAATCAAACCATAAAGGATGAATCATGAATTTTCAACCGTTAGGCAAACGAGTCTTAGTCGAGCGTCTCGAGGACGTCAAAACGACCGCTTCGGGCATCATTATACCCGATAATGCAAAAGAAAAACCTTTAAGCGGCAAGGTTTTGGCGGTATCAAGCGAGGTAGAAGGCGTGAGCGTGGGCGATAGCGTAGTTTTCGCAAAATACGGCGGCACCGAGGTTGTGCTTGATGGCAAGACGTACTTGGTTCTAAAAATCGAAGACGTTTTGGGCGTTTTAAAATAATCTAAATTTAAAGGAAAAAAGATGGCAAAAGAGATATTTTTTTCAGACGAGGCTAGAAATAGACTATACGAAGGCGTTAGAAAACTAAACGACGCGGTAAAAGTAACGATGGGACCTCGCGGCAGAAACGTACTAGTGCAAAAGAGCTTCGGCGCTCCTGCGATCACCAAAGACGGCGTGAGCGTAGCTAAAGAAGTAGAGCTAAAAGACGCTCTAGAAAACATGGGTGCAGGCCTAGTAAAAGAGGTCGCCAGCAAAACAAACGACGAGGCGGGCGACGGTACGACTACGGC
>NZ_AOTD01000259.1 GCF_000344295.2 Campylobacter showae CC57C
GATCAAAAACATCATCGTGATCATCCGCGATATCGCCGATCAGACGAATTTGCTAGCGCTTAACGCTGCTATCGAGGCGGCACGCGCAGGCGAGCATGGACGCGGCTTTGCGGTCGTGGCCGATGAGGTTAGAAAACTAGCCGAACGCACCCAAAAGAGCCTCGGCGAGATTGAAGCCAACACAAACGTCCTAGCTCAAGGAATTAACGAGATGAGCGAAAACATCAAAGAGCAAAGTGAAGCTATCAACATGATAAATCAAAGTATCGCCCAGGTCGATGAGCTCACTAAACAAAACGTCAATATAGCTAACGCTACAAGCATGGTAACTAGCGAGGTGGACGACATGGCAAAAGCTATCGTAGCAGACGTTAGGAAAAAGAAATTTTAATCAACCCCGTCAAAACGGCAGGTTTGAATAAATTTGGCCTGCCGTTTTGATTTGACTCCTTTTATTTTGGTTGCGAGGCGTAGTAAATTTAATCGCTTTTCAGCTTTTTCTTATTTTTTCATTTTAAATTTTGTATCCTTTTAAGCTAAATTTGCTGTAAATTTTGACTATAATTTCGCAAAGGACAAATCATGCAAGAGTGGGCTTTATGGGCGCTAGCTTCGGCAGTTTTTGCCGCGCTTACGGCGATTTTTGCCAAGGTTGGGCTTGAGGGTATAGACTCAAATTTTGCGACTTTTATCAGGACGCTCGTTATCGCAGCGGCTTTGGTTTTGTTTCTCACATATGCTAAAAAGTGGCAGCCGCTTGGCGAGCTAAGTGCGCGAAACTGGCTGTTTTTGACGCTTAGTGGACTTGCGACTGGCGCATCGTGGCTGGCGTATTTTAAAGCGCTTCAGATAGGCTCCGCGTCGCAGGTAGCGCCCATAGATAAGCTTAGCGTCGTTTTGGTTGTTGTTTTTGCGGTTATATTTTTAGGCGAACGCCCGAGCTTTAGAGAGTGGATCGGTATCGCACTGATAGCTAGCGGCGTGTTTACGCTGGTTTTTGCAAATAGATAGCTTACGAATAAATTTGATTTGAGTTAAATTTACCAAATTTGGCGAGCGTAAAAGCGCGGTTTGCTAGCAAAATTTCGCGTCAAATTTGTACCCATCAATCACAAATTTGATATATGCACATTGTCAAATTTCAACCGCAAAAATACAAGCTATCAAATTTAGCCCTTAAATTTTGCTTCATGCTCCAAAAGCCAAATTTTAGTCGCTAACCCTTCGCCGCCGCTGTATCCGCCAAGGCCGTTTGAGGCGACGACTCTGTGGCAGGGCACGATGATTGGGATTTTGTTTTTCGCATTTGCCGAGCCTGCCGCGCGAAACGCCCTCGGTCGCCCGGTCATCGCTGCGAGCTGTGCGTACGTGACGCGCTGCCCGTAAGCGATCTTTTGCAGATTTTCGTAAACGCATCTCTGAAATGCCGTGCCGCCGATATTTAGCCGCGTTTTGAAGGTTTTAAGCTCGCCTTTAAAATAGCTTTCAAGCTCGCTTAAACAGAGCTTTAAATTTGCGTCCGTTACGTCCGTGCGGACGAATTCTTGCACGAAATTTAGCTCGCAAACTCCGCTCTCGTCGCCGCAAATCTCCAAAACGCCTATAGGCGAGTCAAAATACGCTTTTTGCATCGTAATTCCTTAAAATCAAGTGCTTAAATTTAGCCAAATTTCGCTTTGTTTTGCTAAAATTACGTAAATTTTAATAAGGATAAAAGATGGACTTTTTCACGCAGTACGAAAAACACGTAAAAGAGCGCGAGGCCCTAGGCGTGCCGCCGCTACCGCTAAACGAGGAGCAGACGAGAGAGGTTTGCGAGCTTTTAAAGCTCGAAAGCGCGCACGAGAGGGAGTATCTAGGCTTACTTTCAAGACGCATGCCGCCGATGGAGCCTGGCGGTGAAGGCGAAGCGATTATCGCCGCAAGGCTAGATGAAAATCAAAAGATAGTAAAGTGGCTCGTAAATTTACTCGCAAATCGCGTAAATCCGGGCGTGGACGACGCGGCGAAGGTAAAGGCGGAGTTTTTAAACGAGATTATAAACCACGGGCTTGAGATAAGCGGCCTTGATAAAATCGCCGCCGTAAATTTGCTGCGGCCGATGCTTGGCGGATACAGTGTCATTGTACTGCTTGAGAGCCTAAAAAACGCCGACGAGGCCGTAGCGCAAGCTGCCTGTAACGTGCTAAAAGAGACGATTTTCGTGCATGATTATTTTAACGACGTAGCAGAGCTTGCAAAAACCAACAAATTTGCGCTTGAAGTTCTGCGCTCGTGGGCGGAAGCCGAGTGGTTTAAGGCGCGTGAGAGCCTGCCTAGGCGTATCAGAGCGGTTATCTTTAAAGTCGCTGGCGAAACCAACACCGACGATCTAAGCCCCGCTAGCGAGGCCTATACGCGCTCGGATATCCCGCTGCACGCAAATGCGATGCTAGTTAAGCGTCAGCCAGGCAGCCTAGAAATGATCAATGAGCTAAAAAAAAGTGGGCTCGAGGTCGTCTACGCGGGCGACGTCGTGGGTACGGGCAGCAGCCGAAAGAGCGGCATAAACTCCATCCAGTGGCACCTCGGGCGCGAGATAGAGGGCGTGCCGAACAAAAAAACGGGCGGTATCGTGATAGGAACGGCGATCGCGCCGATATTTTTTAACACCGCCGAGGATAGCGGCGCGCTACCGATAGTGGCCGACGCGAGCGCGCTAGAGACGGGCGACGTCGTCGATATCTACCCGTACGCGGGCGAGATTTTTCTCGTCGGGCGTGTAAATTTGGGCGCCGAGGGTAAATTTGACGGAGTAGAAATTTGCGGCGAAAACGGTGGTAAATTTACAAACGGCGACGAAGATTTAGACGCAAACGCCGAGCCTAGAGGCAAACTCGTCGCTCGTTTTACGCTTGCGCCAAACACGATATTTGACGAGATTAGGGCTGGCGGGCGCATACC
>NZ_AOTD01000260.1 GCF_000344295.2 Campylobacter showae CC57C
TTTGGCGGCGGCGGAGCTAGCGGCAGGTGGTAGAGTCGCGAGGCTTAAATTTGGCGTCAAATTTGGAGAGCTTGCTAAATTTGACGCTTTTTTCTTTGTAAATTTGATTAAAAACCGCGAGTCGGTAGTTAAATTTGGCCCGAGATGCCGTAAAATTCGCTCGCTTTGCTAAATTTAGTTGTCGTCAAATTTGCAGCTTTTTAGGCGCAGTAGATAAGGCGCATAAATTTGACCTTATAATCTACCGCCGTCAAAAATACGCGCAAATTTTACCCGCCGCGCTCAAATTTGCCTTTAAATTTGTGAGTCAAATTTTGCACGCCACTATTAAATTTGCACCCAAATCCAAGCTCAAATCTCCCCCAAAATCTTTTTATAGTTACTAAAAATCGGCGAATCCTCGCCAAAATACAAACTCATCGCGCGCACGTAGCGATCGAGCGGATTTTGGATGCGATTTAGCGTGAGACGGTCGCGAAACGGCAGGTCGTAGCTACTTAAAATCACGCTAAAAGGCACGGGAAAATCGGTACCAAAAAGGATTTTGTCGTGGATTTGCGTTTGGGTTTTTAGATGCGGCAGTATGCGGGCCTTGTTTATGCAAAGCAGCGCCGAAACGTCGGCATAAAGCCCGTCAAATTCGCGCAGCCAACCAAGCAGCGTGAAGTAGTTGGCGCCCAGTTTCTCCGGATCGCACGAAAACATAGATAAAACGCCGTCGCTCGAGGCGCCCATGTGAGCGCAGACGATGCGGCAGCCCAGATTTAGCGGGGATTTTAGCTGCTCGATGCTCTCAAGCGCCTTGTTTGACGCGAGCGAGTTTTCGTCGCCCACGTGGATCATCAGCGGCAGCCCAAGCTCGCTAAGCAGCCTAAAATATGGCTCATATCGCTTGTCGTTTAGATCCGTCTCCCAGTACGAGTGCAGCAGCTTGCCGCCCTTAAAGCCCATTTTGTGGTACTTTTCGATCAAATTTAGCGCGTCTTTGCGGTTTGGATTTACACTAAAAAACGGCACGACCTCGTTTGGATTTTGCTCGTAAAAGGCAAAAACATCCTCATTTGTGGCGCAGACGGTTTTGTCCTTGTGTACGAGGTTTCCGCTCTCGTCAAATTTCGCATCGACGCCGAAAACCACGGACTTTTGGACGAAATTTGAGCTTTTAATCAGCCGCGCGAAGTTGCTTTTGTAGCCTTCAAAACCGTTTTTTATAAGCTCGCTCCTGTTTATGTCGAATTTTTTGGCAAAAAACGCAAGCGCTAGTTTGTCGTAAAATCGGTCGAATTTCACGTCCGCGCTAAGCAAGTGCGAGTGGATATCGACGGTTTTTATCTGCGTTAAATTTGAGTTTTGTAGGCTTCCCAAGTCGCTTTCGTTAAATTTGCCCGATGAAAACCAGTTTAAATTTGCATCGCTTGCCGTCAAATTTACGCTCGTTTGGTCAAATTTGTCTTTGACGCAAATTTGACTTGCCGCATTTTGGCAAAACCCGAGCGCTTTTGGCGCGGCCGTCTCGCTCACTCTCAAATTTGAGCTCAAATTTATCCGCGCGTTCTGTTTTGACGGCTCGGCGAGGTTTGCTAAATTTGCGCGAGTTAAATTTGTCTCCGTTTTGCGAGCTACTAAGTCAAGGCTTGCAGCGTTTGCTCGGGCCGAGTTTGCCGCCGTTTTTCCGTCTATCAAATTTGTACTAAAACCCAAAGCTTCCAAGCGCTCATTTGCGCGGTAAAAATCATCTCGAAACATCGTTTCTCCTTTTTAAAATTTGACGAAATCATAGCCTAAATTTTAGGAAGTGTCAAGTGGTGCTTTACACTTTATGATTTTCTAAGCTAAATTTGCGTAAGATTTCGTCAAATTTAACGAAAGGAAAGAGATGAGCTACAAGATGAGCGAGCTTTGCGAACTATCGCAAACGCCAAAATCAACGATACTCTTTTACGTAAAAGAGGGACTTTTGCCCGAGCCCGTGAAGGTAAAAGACAACGTCCATCAGTACGGCGAGGACACGCTTTTGATGCTAAATTTCATCAAATACGTCCAGAGTAACTTCCACCTAAGCCTTAAGGAGGTCAAGGCGCTCACGCAGCAAAAGGGATTTAGCTTTAAGCGCTGCTACGAGGCGCTTTTTGATTCGCTCGATACCTTTATGGGGTCAAATTTCGCCCAGACGCTAAGCGCCGAGCAGGCGTGCGAGAGGCTGGGTATCACGGAGGCTGAGCTAGATAAATTTATAAAGGACGGATTTATCTTTATGCGAGGGGGCAAGCTAACCGAAAAAGAGGTCGAGATCCTGCAAATCGTGCTAGAAACTCAAAAGAGCGAGCGCGGGCGGGAAATTTTACGGACTTATATAAATTTAGCCAAGCAAACGGCCAAAATCGAAGCCGAGTGTGCGTGCGAAATTTACGCGAAAGCAAAGGACAAAAACGCGGCTTTAAAGCTCGTTTTCGACAATATCTTGATCCTAAAACCCTACATCTTAAATTTTCACACCTTCGATGCCTACAAAAAGGAGAACAAATGAAAGGCGTTTTTTCGGTTAGGGGCTTTTTGCCCTTTTTGATCGTTATGTTTATCAACGCGGTCGTCGATCTTGGCCACAAAATCACGATCCAAAACATACTTTTTAAGAGCATCGAGGATGAAAATTTACAGATCATCCTGACCTCGCTCGTAAATTTGCTAATCCTGTTGCCATACATCATGCTTTTTAGCGTTTCGGGCTTTTTAAACGACAAATTTTCGCGCACCCGCATCACTAGATACGCGGCGGCGAGCGAAATTTTACTCACGCTTTTTATCACTATAAGCTACCTTTGCGGCTGGTTTTACGTGGCGTTTGGTACGACGCTGCTGCTAGCGGTGCAAAGCGCGGTATATAGCCCGGCAAAATACGGACTAATCAAAAAAATCGTGGGCGCAGAAAAGCTTGGCGCTGCAAACGGTATCGTGCAGGCCTTTACTATCGTGGCGATTTTGCTTGGTTCGTTTGTTTTCTCGGCGATTTTCGAGAGCTACGCCGCTACTAGCACGGATGCCGGTGAGATGATAAAATCGGTCTGGTTTATCGGAGCGATACTTTTTGTTTGCTCGGTAGCCGAGACTATTTTTACGTTTAAGATTCCGTTTTTTGAAGCAACCGATGCAGAGCTTAAATTTGACGCGAAAAAGTACTTTAAACTAGGCTACTTAAAAGAAAACACTAAGCACATCTTTAACAACAAAAATGCCTTTTTATGTACGCTGGGACTTTCGGTTTTCTGGGCGGTGGCGCAGCTGGTTATCGCCGTTTTCCCCGCTCACTACAAGGCTATGAGCGCGGATAATAACGTCATGATCGTGCAGGCGATTTTAGCCGTTAGCACCATCGGTCTAGTCGTGGGCTCGGCGCTAGCTGGCAGCTACTCGAAAAATCACATCGAGATGGGTATCGTGCCTTTTGGGGCACTTGGGCTTTTTGTTTCGCTACTTATGTTTGCGCAGGGCTCTAGCGCGGCGTTTATGACGCTGGCGTCGTTTTTGTTCGGTTTTAGCGGCGGTATTTTCATCGTGCCGCTAAACGCAAATATCCAGTTTTTCACGTCCGAAGAGCAGATGGGCCGCACGCTAGCGGGCAGCAACTTTATCCAAAACATCTTTATGGCGACGTTTTTGCTGCTTGCGATGGCGTTTAGTATATTTGCCGTTAGTACGCCCGAAATTTTCGTCATTACTTCTTTTAGCGTGCTTATCTGCGCGCTGGTAGCGATAAAGTACCTGCCGCATCTTTTCGCGCGTTTGCTTATCATGCCGTTTTTTAGGATAGGTTATACGATAAACGTCGACGGCGTCGAAAATATCCCGCAAAAAGGCGGCGTGTTGCTGCTTGGCAACCACATGAGCTGGATAGACTGGGCGGTACTACAGATGGCCTCTCCGCGTCCGATCAGATTTGCGATGCATAAGAGCTTTTATGAAATTTGGTACCTAAAATGGCTGTTAAATTTATTTGACGTGATCCCTATCGGCGCGGGAGCTAGCAAAAGCGCGCTAGAAAAGATCCGCGAGTGCCTGGATGCCGGCGACGTGGTGGCGCTGTTTCCTGAGGGACATATCAGCTATAACGGCCAGATAGACGAGTTTGCGCACGGTTACGAGATAGCCGCAAGCGATACGAACTCCGTCATCGTGCCGTTTTATCTGCGCGGTCTTTGGGGTTCGAGCTTCTCGCGCGCTCAAAAATACTACCAAAAAATCAGCCGCAAAATAGACGGCAAGCGCGCTATCAGGGTGAGCTTCGGCGCGCCTTTGGCACCTGAAACCAAAGCCCCGCAGGTGCGCGAAAAGGTCGTCGAGCTGTCGTTTTTTAGCTGGGCCGAGTATCTAAAAACCCTAGAGCCTATGCAGTTTAGCTGGCTAAAACACGCTAAAGCAAATCTGTTTAAACGCTCGATGGTAGATAGCACGGGCGCTGATCTAAACAATCTCAAGGTTATCGCTACGGTGCTTGTGTTTTTGTCTAAATTTAAATTCTCGTTTTTAAAAGAGCGAAACGTCGGCGTGATACTGCCTTCCTCGGTGATGGGTAGCATTATAAATTTAATGCTATTTATCAGAGGCAAGATAAGCGTAAATCTAAACTACACGCTCAGCGAGCAAAATTTGATCGGCTGCGCGGACAAGGCTGGGTTAAGAAGCATAATCACGTCGCGCCAGTTTATCGCCAAGCTAAAGGCTCGCGGCTTTGAGTTAGAAGAATCTCTAAAAGGCAGGCTCGTCTACCTTGAAGACGTCGCACAAGGCATAAGCAAGGCCGATAAAATTTGCGCGATGCTAAAGGCGATTTTGATGCCGCGCTGGCTGCTTGAGCTTATATATTTTCGCGACGTTCGCATCGACGACGAGGCGGCGATACTCTTTAGCAGCGGCAGCGAAGGTACGCCAAAAGGCATAGTGCTAACGCATAAAAACATAATGGCAAACATCAAGCAAATTTCAGAGATCGTAAACACGGACGGCAACGACGTGATCTTAGCGTCGCTACCGATATTTCACTCGTTTGGGCTTACTGCGGCGACGTTTTTCCCGCTTAGCGAAGGTATCGCCTCCGCCCACGTGCCAGATCCCACAGACGCCTTTGCCGTGGGTAAGATGGTTGCTAAATACCACGCGACGATAATGTTTGGCACGTCGACGTTTTTTAGGCTCTATACCAAAAACAAAAAGCTAAATCCGCTGATGTTTTCTACGATCCGCTACGCGATCGCTGGCGCAGAAAAATTAAATGCGGTGGTAAAGCGCGAGTTTAAGATGAAATTCGGCGTCGAAATTTACGAAGGCTACGGCACGACCGAGACCTCGCCAGTTGTCAGCGTAAATACCGCAAACGTGCTAGAGCCCGAGTTCTTTAAAGAGCTCATTTTTTCAAAAGAGGGTAGCGTGGGGCTACCGACGGCCGGCACGATAATAAGAATCTGCGACCCAGCGAGCCTAGCAAAGCTAGAAAACGGGCAAGCCGGCCTCATACTAATCGGCGGCCATCAGGTAATGAAGGGCTACTATCTGGATGAGGAGCGCACGAAAGAGGCTATCGTCGAGCTAGATGGCGTGCGCTACTATAATAGCGGCGACATTGGCTTTTTGGACGAGGCGGGCTTCCTAACGATCACGGATAGGCTCTCTCGCTTTGCTAAAATCGGCGGCGAGATGATAAGCCTGGGCGCGGTCGAGGCTCAAATTTCAGGCGTGCTGGGCGATGAGGTTACCTTTGTCTGCACCAACGTCGCCGACGAGAAAAAGGGCGAGCAAGTCGTCATGCTCTTTAGCGGCGAGATGAGCGAGGAGGACGTGGCCGCGCGTATCAGGGCTTCTGCGATACCGTCCATCATGCAACCTTCAAAGATTTATAAAGTCGAGGCCGTACCGGTGCTGGGAACGGGTAAAGTTGACTTTAAATCAAGTAAAAAGCTAGCGGCCGAGCTTGTCGCTGGCGAGGGAAATTTAGGCGCGGAGGAAGCTTAAATTTACGCTATGAAAGGCAAATTTGGTGGCTAGGTCGTCAAATTTGCCTATCGTCTAAGCTCTAGCAAAAGGGCCCTGCAAAATTAAATTTTAAAACAGCGATACCCGCTTATAAACACCTAAGTTTAATCACAATATAATCATAATTAAAATAAAACAACAAGGCAAATTTTGAACTTAAATTTAAAACAAAAACTCTTCGGTAGCAAACTTAAAAAGATAGTTTGGTCGGTCGTGTTTTTTACGGCGATACTTGGCGCCGCATTTATCCGTATAATCCCCGATTATTCCACTTCACGAGGCTTTGTGATAGTTTCTCTCTCCGACTACGACAAATACAAGCAAGGATACTGCCTCAAAGAGGATAGAATTTTACCTAAAGAGGAGATGTATAAAAGAGCAATAGGGCAGTTTTTAGATTATGAGCTAAAACTAGATCAAATGATTGACGATTATAGGACTTACAATTACGGTAGTTCCTGACGCAGCGCATATGAAATTGCATATTATGAATTGGAAAATATAAATTTATCTAATTGGTTTGAGGTATTGCAAAAGTATTATAAGGATGGAAAAACAACTGAAGAGATACTGATAAAAGAGTTAAAGGCTAAAAAAACCGATCCGAAAAAATATCTAAAAATATCTTCAGATGGCGCAGGTTTCGGATTTGATAGGCCGATAGTTCGTGTTGATGGCGATGACAAAACAGTTATAGCCTATTTATTATTAGATAAATTTGTTTTAATCTATGAAAAATATATACAACGCAATCATTTTGAATACCTATTTGATAGAATAAATTTTTCCGAAAAAATCAAAGAATATTACCAGGAGAGAAACAACGCGTCGTTTGATATAAAACAAGGTTTTGAGCTGGATAACTGCGGAAATCTAAACTATCCATTGGAAGAATATTATTTACGCAGTAGGGAAGCAAAAGGCGGCTGAAAAGCCTAATCATTTGAAATTTACCAATCAAATTTCAAATCAAAAAATAAAATTTCAATACAAAGGACAAGTAGTGGCTGTATTTAATCTAAATTTAAACGGCGACTATTTAAATAGGTGTTAGGCTACTATATATGGGGTAAATATATCGCCGCGATAAAATAAAAGGCGAATTTTGAACTTAAATTTATACGCCCCATAACGATGATAAATTTTGGTTTTTAGCGGTTATGGATAGCGTAGAAAATAGCGTCGTTTCATCGCGGTTTAGCCGTACTGGCGGTCAAATTTACTTGATAAAACGACTAGCTAGCCTGCCTAAACGCCAAACGGCTACCGCAGAATAGCTAAATTTACACCAAATCCCTGCTGCTAAAGATAAAATATCCGCCAACAAGCATAATCGCGCCCAAAATCAGCGGATAAAAAATCGAGTAAATAACAAATCCAAACGCGCTAAAGTTGTTTAGTACAAAATTCGACGCCACGCCGATCACGGCTAAATTTGGATCAAACAGGCTAATCGCCGCGATCCTAAAGACCTCGATCGGGTTAATGAGCGCGATAAAAAAGATGATATCCTCTCGCACGTTACTCTTCATCAAAAAGCCGATCAGCGCAAGATCTAAAAACGCCAGCAAGATAAGCCAGAGTAAAAACGCGACGCCTTGACCCATTTCTTGATTTTTGATCATTGATGAGATGAGAAATCCAAACGACAAAAACACGAAGCTAAGCGCGAAAAGTAGGGCGGTGTAGAGGGTTAGGATGTTCCACGGGATTTCGATTTTTTTAACCAGACCCGCAATTACCGCAATCGCAAAAGAGAGCAAAAGCGGCACGAAAATAACGAAAATGCGCCCTAAAGCCTTGCCGAAATAGTATTCGCCCAGGCTAACGGGAAAGCTAAGCATATACTCAAGCAGGTTCGTATCGCGGTCGGCGCTGATACTGCGCACGGTCGAGATGAGGATAAAAATAGGCACGATGATAATGCAAATTTGGATAAAAAGCAGCAAAAGGCGCGTAAGCCCGCTAAAGCCCAGCACCCGCGAGTCCGTCACGCCGCTAAAGATAAAAGTAACGATAAGCCCCATAAAAACTAGCATATAGATGAGAAACCAGCGCGAGCGCAGCGACTCGGCGACGTCTAGTTTGGCGATGAGTAGGAGGTTATTCACGGTCGCCTCCTTGCGCGATCGGCTCGTCTTTGATGATGCGGCCTAGATCCATCTCGACGTAGCGGTTTGACATATTCTGCACCTCATCAAGCCTGTGCGAGATGAAAACCAGCGTCTTTTCGCACGCGAACTCACCTAGTAGATCCATAAAATTTCGCCTGGCTTTCGGGTCTAAATTTGCCGTCGGCTCGTCAAACATCATGGCTTCGGTGTTTTTAGCAAAGGCGATTGCGATTAGCATTTTTTGCTTCATACCGCCCGAGAGTTTGTAAAAGGGCTTGTGAAAGTTTCCTTTTAGATCAAGCTCCATTTTTTCGCAAAATTTCTCTATATTTTCCTGCGCAACGCCCGAGCTTTTGCAGACGAACTCGCAAAGCTCTTTTAGGTTAAATTTAAGCGGCGGCGGCGTTTGCGGGACGAAAGATATCACGCTAAGGGCTTCTTTGCGCGCGGTAAATGGGTCAAAGCCGTTTACTCGCACCTCGCCGCTGTTTGGTTTAAATTCGCCCAGTATTATACGCATCAGCGAGCTTTTGCCGGCGCCGTTTTGCCCAAGCACGACCGTTTTTTGCCCCTTCTCTATGCTTAAATTTACGTTTTGCAGTATCTTTTGCGAGCCAAAAGCCTTTGTGATGTCTTTTAAGATTATCAAATTTATCCTTTTAGATGAGCTTTTTAAAGCCGTTGTCAAATTTCAGCGCGTCGTGGTGACACACGTCGATACAGCGCCCGCAAAGCGTGCAGTCGCCACCCACGAGACGAAATTCTTTTTTATTTTCGTCGCCGCCCGTTTTAGCGTTTTTCTTCGTGATCTCTAGCACGTGCGGCACGAGACAGGTATCGATGCAGACCAAACAGTGGTCGCAGCGATCTTTGTTCCAGCTAACTTTAACGGCGTTGGTGCGGGTTAGTAGCGAGTACGTCGCGCCGATGGGGCAGACGTAGCGGCACCAGCCTCTGCGGGAGTAGAAAATCTCGACTAAAAGCACGAAGAGGGCAAACCAAATCGCGTGAAAATAGCCGTAGATGACGAACCTAGACACGATGCCCGTCACGCTAAATATCTCAAACACGAGCTGCGAGCTAGCAAAACTCATCGCGATAAAAAGCGCAGTAAAGACGTAGCGCCATTTGGGATCGAACTCACGGCGTTTGATGATTTTTTTAGCAGCTAAATTTTCGTGGATTTTCTCGCCGATCTCGCCCAAAAAAGTATAAGGGCACACCCAGCCGCAAAACGCCCTCCCGCCCACGAGCGCGTAAAAAAGCAAAATCGTAGCCGTGCCTATGATCAAATTTATCGGAAACTCGTGCGTCGCGGCAAATACCTGAAAACTCATAAAAGCGTCGGTCAAATGAAAGCCTAAAATCCTTGATCCGCTGATGTCGCCTTCTAAAATTTGAATATCCGCGCGGTAAGAAAGCACGAACAAAATATGCACTAGCGCGATCACGACGAGGCGGCGTCCTCGCCAGCTGAGGCTTTTTTTGCCCTCGCCGTTTTTTATCGTCAGCGTATCGAAAAAATCGACCTTTGAGACCGTACAACGAGTGCTATATTTATCCATTTTCTACTCTTTAAATTTTGAAATTTCATCAGCTAGCGCGCCTAGATCCTCGTCTGATACGTTCGTGAGAAGCCCCTTCATCAGGCTGTTTGGCACCTTGCCCTCTTTGTAGTTTTTTAGCGAAGCTAGGATTTCGTCCTTGCTTTTACCCGCGATGCTAGGTGCCATCACGCCCTTGCCGTTTGCTCCGTGACAAGGCGCGCAGGAAGTCAGGTATCGTTTGCTAACGCCCTCGCTAGGCTGATTTGCGACGCTGTTTTGTAGCTGTTTGATCTTTTTGATCTCTTCGCTATCTTGCAAATTTAGCTCTTCATTTACGACCTTTGGCTGCGTTTGCTGCGCCGGCTTTAGCTCGGGCCTGCTAGCGTCCTTTACGGGTGCTGAGGGCTGGCTAGTCAGCATAAAAACCATGAGCGCAAGTACCAAAACTCCAAAGATTATCGCTATTTTCTTTCCCATTTTAGCCTCCTATTTTTTTCTAAACTGCTCGTTAAATTCGCTGATTTCGTTTGCTAGGGCGCGGATTTGCGCCTCGTCTAGGGTTTGGACTAGGTCTTTCATCAGCGGGTTTGCCTTTTGCTTGCTCTTATATGCGATGATCATGTCGTAAATTTGATCCGAGGTTTTGTTTAGCAGCGACGGGCCGATGATACCGTTGGCGTAGTCGTCGTGGCAGGCGGAGCATTTTACGATAAAGTCCTTGCTAAGCCGCCCTTTGATGAGTTTTAAATTTATGCTTTGCAGCGGGCTTCGCACCATCGCTAGCGCGCCGACTGAGCGGCTAGTCTCGCTCTCCTCGTCGTCCAGGCCAAATTTGACTCTCTTTTTGCCGTTTATATCGTAAGTCATAAACTGATCGTAGTCTTTTTGCGCGGTTGCGTTTGAGTCTGCTTTTTGCGTCTCTATCATGCCTGCGGCGGCGGGCGTCGCTTGTGTTTTTGCCGCTTGCGTCACCGGTTTTTTATCATCCTTGCTCTCGCAGCCAGTTATCAGCATAGCGGCGGCGAGGGCGACGAGACAGCCTAAAATTTTATTTCTCATTTTTATCCTTTGTAAATTTCATCATAGCCGCGGTTTGGCGCTATATCGATGATTTGTGCCGGGCAAACCTCGGCGCACACTCCGCATCCGACGCAGCCTTGTTTAAATTCGGGCAAATTTCGCCCGTCGCTTTTAGCCATCGCTATGGCGGCGTCTCCGACCGGGCAGAGGCTCACGCATAGATCGCAGGGCTTATCCACGCTATTTTGGACGGCGTCTTTTACGGCTTGCTCGCGGTCGTTGTAAATTTTACGCTCAAGCATTTTCGTAACGCCGCTTAAATTTACGTTTTCGTTTTTATAAGCAAGACAGGCCTCGCGTCCTCGCAGTACGCCCACGCCCATCTTTACGTCGCTGATCTGCGTCGTGGCGTGATCCAGCGCGCCGCTGGGACAGGCTAAAACGCAAGGAAAAAGGTCGCACAGATAGCAGCCTCGCTTATGCGCGTCGATATAGGACGTGCCGTTTGAGTAGCCCTGCGTTATATCTAGTAGCCCGATGCTGTGATACGGGCAGACTTGCACGCACTGGCCGCATTTTATGCAGAGCGATTCGAAATTTTTAACCGCTCCGGGAGGCCTTAAAAAAAGCAAGTCCGCGCGCGTTTTGGGTAAAAAATATCCGATGCCGTAGCCTGCGGCCGCCGCGCCTGCCGTTAGTGCGATAAAATTTCGTCTATTCATAGCGTTGCCTTTTGAGCGTTGTTTGGGCGCATTTTAGGAGAGCCGTCCTCTAAAAGCTTGAGTGGCTCGGAAAATGGCGCAAGCTTAGCTAGGAAATTTAGCCCGCTAATCACGGTCGAACCGTAGAAAAAGCGCAGAGTCGGATAGTACTGCCAAAGCTTATCGGCGTAAACGAAGTGCGAGTAGGGCGTATCGCCGATACCGTCTCTATCGACGTCTAAGCCTTCGTATTCGTCGAAATAATTACCGCTCCACTCGTTTAGCTCGATCTTTGAGCCGGGTGTGTCGTTGATAGCCGTTTCCATGTTTCCAATAAAATCATTGCCCTTAAACACGCTTTTTTCCTGCGTCGCGTGCATTTGCAGCCCGATGACGTTGTATAAAATTTGATTGTTTTCGAGGGTATTTACGGTGCCCGGATTTAGCGGAGAGCGGTCGGAGTAGATGCCGCGCGAGTTATACAAAAAGGTATTTTCTCTGATGTTAAATCCCGAGACGTCTTTTAGCGCGATACCCACGCCAAACGCTCCGTTTGAGTTGATTATCACGTTTCGGCGAACGAGAGAATTTGTTGAAAACATAAAATACATCCCCACTGCACCGCCGCTAAATTCGTTATCCTCGATGAGGTTGTCCGCCGAGTACATCGTATGCACGGCGTAGCGGTTATTTTTGCCGAAATTTTTGCGGATTATGTTGTTGCTGGAAAACCACGCCACGATATCGCGGCTGTTATAGACGTAGTTTCGCTCGATCAAATTTTCGTGCGAATACCATGCGCGCACTGCGTCTCCGCGTCTAGGCACGTCAAAGCCCTCTTTTGATGTGATATTGTTATCTCTTATCACGGCTTGGTTGCATTCTGATAACTCGATACCGAACAGCACGTCTTTAAAGCGGTTTTTTTCTACTAAAAGATTATTGCCCTTTGCGCAGCTAACGCCCGCGTCTAGCTCCATCTGGCTCGTGCCGCTGCCTTCGATATTTAAATTTATAAGTCGCAGTGCCGTAAAAACGGCATTTTTACCCATTAAAAGAAGTAAAATTTTAATCTATTTTTAGTAAAATTTAATCTTATTATAACATATTTTTTAAAATAAGATGTCTAATATTAAATTTTAAATGACGATATCATTTAAAAAAACCGCCCTTTGTTTAACTTCTTTCGGCAGATACTTCGCATAGGAGCGATAAGTCTCGTTCAAGTCCTTATGCCCCATCATTTTACAGCCCACCCACATAGGTTCCTCGCCGCGGCTCAGCATGACGGAAGCAAAGGAGTGTCTAGTATCATAAAGCCTGCGAGTATTGTAACCAAGTTTTACTTGCAAATCATTAAATTTAAGCCGCATCATAGACCGAGAAAGCCTAAAAATCCGCTGGCTTTTGTCGCCGCTATCAAGCTTTATGAGTTCATTATAGACGATTTGCAGCATATCGATCGTGCGGTTGCTGGATTTAGTTTTCGGCGAATCCACGATGCCGACGTCCGAAAGCGTTTTATTTATCCGGATTTGCCTATTTTCAAAGTCTAGATCGCCGAAAGTAAGAGCTAAAATTTCACCGGTTCGAGCGCCAGTAAAGAACGCCACGACCAAAAACAGCCGCAGCTCGTCGTCGGCGTTTTTAATGAGTTTCAAAATTTCATCAAGGCTAAACGGCGGAAATTTTTCATCCTCCAATTCATCGAGGTGTTGCTTAAATCTAGGGATAAAAAACGGATTTTTGGAGATTATGTCATTACTTACGGCATATCGAAAAATCATCTTAAAAAAGGAGCAATAGCCGCTAATAGAGCTATCCTTTAATCCTTTATTCTTACAAAATTTAACGAATTCTACGCTGTGATACCTCTCAAAATCGGCTAGGTAGAAGATACCATTAGTGTTTAAAAATTCCGTGATCGTATGGCTCATAATCACGTAAAGCCGCCTAGTTTTATCCTTTAAAAACGACTTCTCGGCAAGGAGACGATCGATCACGCTATCAAAGCTAAACTCACTAGAATTTTTAATAGCGCCGGCGTCTTTCTCCCCTTTTCTAAGGAGCCTGTCGGTTTGTAAGTCCTCGAGTTCGCGATACCGGCGTTTAGCCTCCGCGATATCGGATTTAGAGCCGAGAAATAAATCGTAATTTTTACGAACGAAATCAAACGCCAAAGGTGACTTTTTAAGACCCGTAGCACGGCGAATTCTAACGCCGTCCCTTTGACAATCGATATAAAAACGTCCGTGTTGCACGTAGATATTTTTATTTTTTTCTAAATTTTTCATACGAGTAACTTTATCAAAATTTAATTAAAAGTAAGCGAAAAGTCGCCGCCTTTAAGGTTAAAATTTTTTGAAATAAAAATTTTTTGCTTAAAGTGCGATTTTACGGAGATTGAAATTCTCAAAACAAGCAAAAAA
>NZ_AOTD01000261.1 GCF_000344295.2 Campylobacter showae CC57C
ACTTGAACTCCCGACCTCCGGCTTATGAGGGATTATTGAAATTCGCGCCAAATTGCCTAAAAAACGGTATACAGCCAGTATTTCTTTAAATATCTGCTACAGTTTGCTACAATTTTTATCGCATAACGACGACAATGCAATATCTCGTAAAACGAAACGGCATATACCACTTTAGAATAGCCATTCCGCTATATTTAAAGCCGTATTTTGGCAATAAAACCGAATATACAAACTCTACCCGCACAAAACGCTTCACTTTAGCGATGAATCATGCTAAGATTTACTCTAGAATTTTTAATATGATTAAAAAGGCGGCTAAGATGAATTTGGGTAGCGAATTTATAGAGCATTTAGTGTTTACGCTTTTGGAAGCCAAGGAAATCAAAAGCGTCAAAGAGCATGATTTGCTCGGCAGATATATAAGTATAGACGGATTATTGTCGCTTAATTTATATCTAAAACAAAGCCTTAAGGAAAACAGCTTGCCCGGCACGATATCAAGAGAGGTCGACGAGATATGCAAGAAGCTATCTTGCGCCGATATCTCAACCAAGAAGGCTCTAGGTAAAAGACTACTAGAAGCTACTATCGACAACATAAATCATATATCTTATAAAATGTCTAAAAATCAAAAACTGTTAAACGATAAACAACAAGCCTTCGTACCGCTCAATAAAAAACGTAAAAATATAAATTTAAACGACGACGTTAAAAACGAGATAGCCAAAGTTACCGAAAATATAGATATAAGCACCTACCAAGACGATATAGATCTTTTAAAAGATAGCGATCTGGTGCTTCCTTTTACTAAAAAGTCATTAAAAAACAGCGTTTCGGAACTAACCGATTCGATAAATGCCCTGGCTAGGCAAAAAGGAGCATTGACGACGAACGATATCTTTAGGCTGTTCGGACATAAATTGCTGCCGGATGGGGACGATAAACCAAGCGGAGATTTAAAATTCGGATACGGCAATCTAGGCGACTCTACTTTAGGAGGTTGCGTTAAAGTGTATAAGGCGAGCGATTATGAGGATAAAGGCATAATTTTAAAAGACCTGGAAGAGAGCGACTTGGATGTGGCGCCAGAGCTTACCAATGCCGACGATACTGAATATATTAACGACATTACGTTAAATCAAGCTATTAAATTATCTCAAGGCATTATCGCAGATAGAGCCAAAGCACTGAGCGAACGGCTAAAATCTAGTAAAACCCTAGCTACCGTAGTAAACGAGCATGAAGCCGGAACGGACGTAATTACTCTTAAAACGGCTTTTAATAATTACGTATCTAACACTAGCGTATCTAGTAGCTGGAGCGATAGCACCCTAGGGCTAGTTAATCACGTAGGAAAGCTTATGTTTATGTACTTTAGCGGCGACTTAGATATTAAAAGCATAAAAAGAGACGATTTGCTCAAATTTAGAAATACCTTGCTTATACTCCCGACCAAACTCTCTCAAAACAATCTCTATAAAAACAAGAACTTAGACGAGATCATAGCTATAGCAAAGGATAAGCCGAAAATTTCCAAGTCTACTATCAAAAAATATATAGTTAGAATCTGCGAATTTTTTAAATATTGCTACGACAGCGATTACTTCGCTAAAAATCCCGCCACGGATATTCAAATAACCTTAACCGCCGATGACGTTATAAATAAAAAGCCATACCGAGATAGCGACGTAAACGCTCTTTTAGCCATCGTCGGCGATATCAAGGAAAACGGCGATACGAAAAGTCAAAGAGTAAATAAAGACGAACTGTTTTTCGTAACCCATATCGCAGCGTATTCTGGAATGAGGCTAAAAGAAATAATACAGCTAAATACCGACGATATAATAACCAAAGACGGCGTAGTTTGTTTTAGCTTAAATATGGAGATTGACGTAAATACCGATAGAAGCAAAACTTTAAAAACTAAAAACTCTATAAGAAACGTACCTGCTCACCCTAAATTAAAAGATATCGGACTTTTTGAACTAATAGATAGTAAAAAGAAATCTGGCGCTAAAAACGGTAAGCCCGTAAGACTATTTAATTGCGACAATAAAGACTTTTCGGAATATTTTAGAAAAAAGATCAACGTAAGGGTAATAAAAGACGATAAAACAAGGACGTTTCATTCTCTTAGGCATACTTTTATAAACAAGCTAATTCAAGGCGGCGAGAGGATAGAGCATATAGCGGCTCTAGTGGGTCACGAGCAACAATATAAGATCACCATAAATACTTACGGCGAACCCGTCAATATGAAAATTTTAAAAAGCTTAGTCGAAAAGATAAATTTTACAGAAGTTAATGAGGAATGGGAACAAAACGAGTAATGCCCTTAAAGTCGAAGGACGCAACCTAGTTCTTTGCGTAAGAAGCGAAATTTTTGCGTTTTTAAAAGCTATGGCAAGCACAAACGTAATCGTTTGATAAATTAAGAAGTGCCGCGATACGCATTTTACTCCCTTGCCCCTCGTTGCTTTGCTTGCGCGCTTGTGCGTACGGCAAGGCGACTTCTTTTTAGGGGATGTGGTATAATACTTTAAAATCAATTTGAGGAGATAAGATGACCTCGATTAACATACGAACCGATAATAGCAACCTAATAGAGGCTATAAGGGCTATTTTACGGCTAGATCCAAAAGCTAAAATAACCTATGACGATGACCTTGGAGAGCTAAGCCTTGCGGATGCGAAGCATTTGCAAGAAATTTCTGACGCAGACGATAGGGGCGAGGTAAAATACTATAGCTTTGATGAAATGAGAGAGCGCTCTAAAGAGCATTTACGAAAGCTCGGCACATCTTTATGAAAATAGTTCTTTCGGATAAATTCGGTAATGGGCTGGATGGAATACTAAATTTTATCGCTCAAGATAGCCTTAACAGAGCGACCGAATTTAACGATGCCTTGTATGACAAAATCCTGGAAATTCCAAGCAGGCCTTATAGTTTTCGCAAGAACAAGCTACTTAAACGAGAGGATACGAGAGACTTAATTTTTAAAGGCTACGTAATAGTTTTTCGTATTAAACCGGACTACATTAAAATTCTATCCATATATAAACATAATCTGCCGGATTATTAACCGACCGGCGTAGGTTTAGCGCATCCTATTGTTATTAAGTTTTATGCTGCATATATTCGTAGCAAAAACGGGAAAAATCTGAATCTTTTCTAAAATTTCCTTGCCTGCAAATACTTTTAAAAAATAATTTCTTTTAAAACCCCCTAAAATACTATATCTCTTTAAAATTCCAATCGCTAACTGCTCTTTTATCTTCCATTTTTCTAATGATCATGATAGGATTGAATAAAAATAAAAGGAGACCAAATGAGTACAAAACGAAAAACACGGCTTGAACAAGTTCAAGAAATCGTAAATAGCAAAGATACGGATTTCCAAACGAAATTTCAGAAGCTAAAACAAGCAGAAATCCGATGGAAATCTAAGCAGTTGTCTTTAAAAAAGGCTATCGAGGCACTCGAAAAAGAGAAAAAAGAGGTTGATGAAGCGCTTGCGGCAAGCGAGAAATATCAAAACGACGTAAATGCGATAATCAATGAGCGTTTAGGCGTTGCGAACGTCAGAGTAGAGCCTGCTTTCGTAGCTACGCCGACTACGCCAAAACAGCAAAATACTACATCGGCGCAGTAGTATTTTCTTTTTGGCGTCTTTTCAAAATGAGACCCCTTGCGGGTCCATTTTGCGAACGAGCGGCGCCAGCCGTATAGTGAACTCACTATGCACCCCTTACGGAGTGCGATGCCGTGAGCTTTTTTCTAGGCGCAAGGCCATACGAAAAAAGAGGTAGCAATGTATAGAGATAATCGGGCAAAATCCAGCGCAAATTTTTACAAGGCGTTTGCTGCCGGTATTTGGCATAATACAAGATATGGAAACAAGCCACTTTCAAGTTTTCCTGAGCACGAGCACCGTAATGTTGCAAACATGGGTTTCGAAGCGGCAAAGGAAATAGAGGCGAGACTGCTCGAGGAGCGCAGTCAAAAATACATGGAAACACATAATCAAAAATTTCAATGCAAGACCGCTTTCATTGAACTCGTCGTTAATATGCGCGAGCATCATACATTGGCCGATCTTGAACGCATTGCAAAACTTACGGAAAAAACATTTGGATATACGCCTACTTTGCTGACGATTCACGGAGACGAAGGACACTATGATCCACAAACTGGCGATTTCATCGCGAACGTACACGGTCATGTCCGCTTTTGCATTCTGGACCCGCTAGATGGGACGAGTCTGTATCGCAAAGAGATGCGAACAACAGAGGGGTACACTTTAGCGGAGCGAAAAAAGAAAATATCGCAATTTCAAACGGACGTCGCGCAAATTCTCGGGATGGAACGCGGAATTTCAAAAGAGATAACCGGTAGAAAACATTTATCGGCGTATGAGTATAAAAAAATGTTAGCTCGTCCAGATATCGCCGAAAAAATGGCTTTAGAAAAACCAGAAATCATCGAAAAAGTCGTCAAGAAACTGACCTTAAAAAAGTTAAAAGAAATGAATCAAGAGGTTAGGGACGAACTTAAAAAACTCGGAGCTTCAAGAGAAGACTATGCCGAATTAGAAGCGATTAAAAAGGCTGTAGAGCAAAAACTCAAAGCCAAAGAGCCTTTGACATTTGAAAACGTCGATCGACAATTCTCAGAGTTCTTAGAGGCTTTCAAAAACGAAATCAAAAGTGCTACGGAAGGAGCGATAATAAATTCTATTAATACGCTTAAATGCGATAAAAAACAAGACGGCGGGCATACTATAGTAGGAAAGTATTCGCAAGCACTAAATAACGGCACATACGACGTTATGAAAATCGTTGCCAATCAAATGTCTATAGCTATGAATTACGGTCAAAATTTAAGAGTCGCGGAACTCGAAAAAATCAAAAAAGAAAGAGACGACGCAATAAAAGAACGCGACGAAGTCAAAGGAGAGCTACGCAAAGCAACGGTGATGCTTGAAAAAGCTAGAGAAGCGGTAGAGCACTGGAGAAGCGTTGCGGAAGCATATCAAGACGCAGAATTGGAAAAGTCGGGGAAAAACGTCAAAATAGACCCGACTGTCGAAACGGTTCAATACAATACGCCGCAAAGATCGCAAAATTATGAAATAAGCCGCTAAATGTCGAAAAATCTTGCCGTTGTTTATGAAAGCTCAATTTTCAATAGCAAAAGAAAGGAAAGCCCTAAATCATGGCTGTTAAAAAAGCGTGTTTTTAGTTTAAGGTTTATAGGCGATAAGACACGGCGAAGCTTAAAGAGCGAAATGCCGTATTTTATGGGGTTACAAATTTAAGCTAAAATATCTTGTACAGATATGGTTTGGTTTTGTAGGGTTAACGGTTTTGGATTATTTTATATGATATAACCGTTTTAGAGCAAAGTGCCCGTTTGTCGTATTGTTGGGCGGATTTTAATAGATAAATTTTTATTTGTACAAATATCGTTATTTTATATCAAGCCGTTGTTGAACTTGCAAGGTCGTTCCGTTGTCGTTGTCTTGGTATATATCATATGTAATACCTTTTTCATTGGTCGTGTAGCACCCCCCCCCATGGAGAGGTATATTCATGACCATCAAGATTTAGTCTGTTTCTGGTGCCGCCTAGTATCTTCAGAATTTTGTTTGGGCTCGTTATATTGAGAACCTTATCCGTTCGTAGAGATATTCCGTTATTTTTGTCGTCGGTTAAATCCAGTTCTTAACACCATCGTCTATTTTTAGAAATACACTGTATAGTTGTTGCGTCTTTGACCTTAAAAAATAAAATTTTGCAGTTTGGGCATGGCGTCTGAATGAGTTAAATTTAACAAATTTAGCCTTCTCTTTGCGGGATTCCGAGCTTATAGCTGTATCTTTGCATGTTTATGATGAGCTCACGGTAGGTTTTGGCGCACAGTTTGTTGACGTACATCCGCATCGTATTTGGCGTGGTCTGTTTGTAGCGCCACGCGCTTGGTTCTAATCTCTCAAAGCTCACGACGTTGCCGGCGTTCGCGACCAAAATTTCAAGCGCGTGGCTTCGGTTTTAGTCAGGCGCACCGCCTCTTCGCGCCGCGAACAGCTTCTTTGCGTCTGTATCGTAAAAGTACCCACGCCCAAGGCTCATGCGTCCGCTACGGGCCTTACCCAGGGTCATTAAAAGTGCGCCGTAGAGCCGCTGTAAACTAAAAGGCCTGTGCAAAAACGTCTCTGCGCCGAGATTGATCGTTGCTTCTACGTTGTACCTGCTATTAAAGGTCGTGATAAAGATGATCGGCGCGCTTTTGCCCACCTCTTCAATAGGGCGCACCAGGCTAAAGTCCGAAATTTTGGGTAAATTTATATCGCTTACGACAATGTTAAAATCCTGCGTAAAAACAGATATCAAGCTCCGTTTTGCCGTCGATTGTCAGCTCTATCTTGCCAGCATACGGCCTTAGCGCTTCAAGTAGGCTAGCATCCAAGAGCCATCGTTAATTTTAACCGCGTCGCCTTATCTATCAGAAGTAAACATATAAATGCGATGCAAGCCGTCTCTTATACTTTCCGATGAAATCGTGTGACACATGGGTAGCTAAGACAGGTGGTGTTTTGCCCCATGCGCACTGCGTTACCAAGAGGACAAAACGTACCCATCGAGTGGCAGTCGATATAGATTCTGGTTGAGCGGAGAGGCGGCTTAGTATGTAGGGTTTATGCCAGACAGAGGCCGAGTACCGTAGCGACGACTAGCGCCCCGTTGACGGCGAGAGTTTTTAATACGATAGGGATTTAAAATTCGACGGCGAAAAGATGGAAAAACTAAATGGTATTCTTTTTGCACAAGATAGTAAAATGAACGAGACCGACTATTTGCTCGAACATGAGCCGAGCGCTCCAAGCCGCTACGGTCCGGATTTTTGAAAAACCGATTTAGAAACATTAAGCCTTGTAGAGCGGAGCATTTAGACATTATTGTTTTTAAGAACTTTAAGTTTTAATATACAAATTTAAACTCATATGGCACTTTTGGAACTATAACCGATACCGCCAAAGCATACAATAACGGGTCTAAAATATTAAGGCTTGCCCCTAAATTTCATACGAATTTAAATAAGCAGATTTATATCAAATTTTAATGATAACTTAAAATACACAATAGTAGAATATCATTATCAAAAAATATTTTTGTATTTTTAGAGATAGCATTATGTTTTAGGTGTATAAAAACAGTGACTAACTAGGTCAATACAACAACTCAAAGGAGTAAAATTTGAATACGGCAAACGAACAAACTCCAAATTTAACCAACAATCCTCAAAACTCAAATTTGACAAATTCCAGCTCAAAGAAATTTGCAAGAGACTACAATAAAGAGCCGATAATAGTAAAAAACTATGAAAAATCATATCAGATTTTGTTAAAAATGGCGCAATTGATGATCGGACTATGCGGTGCAGTAGTTTTAAATAGTTATGACGATTATACCGACATCATAGACGCTTTAATAAGTTGTCTGCCTGTATTTTTATTGATACTAATTTTTGCGCTAGGCGAATTTTATAGATATAAAAAAGAGCAACCCGTTTTAAAGATAAAAAACGGCAGTATAGAATTTTATGAAAAAGGCAAAAGAGTATTCGTCTCAAAACGCGATGATTTAAGGAAGTTTATTTATAAACCGTTTTTTATCGGCAGTGAAAAACCTACGGATTGGCTTTATTGGCTAGCCGTAGCGCCTATAGCTATTTACGTCATTACGCTATCTTCATATGTTGCATATTTTGCTCTTGGTTTTGTTGTATTTAATATTGTCGGGAATTTACTGACTAAGTTTTTTATGTGCCTTGTCTTGAGCGAAGGAAAGGGTATAAAATTTTCATCTTTTCCGATTATCCGCATAGACAAGCCTTATCACAAACCCGGTAGTTTTTGGGGTGTTTCATATAGCAGCTACTACACGATCACGATAGTCGATAAAGAGGCGTATAAGGAAGTAAAAGGATATTTTTTATCCAAACACGGCATAAATATCGATGAGATAGATAAAGTTTATTTTTAATAGAAAGGATTAACAATGAGTAACGATGTAAGCAGTAGAGAGGCCAAAGCAAAGCATGAGCTTGATAAAGCTTATGAGAGGCTTTTGAAAAATGCGGGTTTAACCAAGCTGATAATAGAAGAGTTTGGTAAAATGAAAGATGTAGCTAAAGTTTATGATATTTTGACATCTTTAACAGCAGCCCCACTAGAAGGAGGAGATGCGCTTAAGGAAGGAATAAGGAAATTGAATAATTCCTTTAAGGGTGTGGGCATAGGTTTTACTGCCGTGCAAGACGGACTGAAAGATGGTCTTGATTCAATGATGATTGGTGCATTAGTAGATGTTGGATTAGATTTTGGTGTAGAATTGGCTATAGGGTTTTTCAATAAGCCATTATCTGGGGCAATTGGTTTATTTACTACTGGCATAGGCATCGGAAATCTAATAAACAAAGCAACCGGCTCTCCAGAGCTAGATATCAATAAATGGCTTAAAGAAAGGATAGAAGAACTTCGAGGTGTAACGACCGACCTGCCTGAAATAAAAAACGGTATGATGTATCTAACTATGCGCGACGGTACTATATACGCAAGATCTCTAACCGAAAACGGAATGCATTTTATATCGGGCTCAGATAAAAACGACGTCCTCTTCGGAGGTGCCAACAAAGACATCCTAATAGGACACGGGGGAGGAGATCTTTTAATAGGAGGAGTAGGAGCAGATGATTATTTCGTAAATAACGGCGATATAATAGACGATAGCGATAAAAGAGGAAGGATATTTGATAGCGCAACCCAAAAACAATATACCGGAGGAATGTTTGATAAAAAATCGGGATACTATATCGGGGAGAACGGTTGGTATAAAATAGAAGGAAACGATCTGATAATAAATAATAAGATCACCGTAAAAGGATTTAATAAAGACAACAACGATCTGGGAATAACGCTACTAGAGGCCGACGATATAGCAATAAGCATAAAGGGTAAAACGGTCTTGTCTGAGCAAGGTAACGGAAAACATAGTGAAGGTTATAAGATAGAGCTGAATAGAAGCTTGGAAAAAAAATGAATGGATGATAGTAAAAGTCCTAAACGATAGCGGCGAAGAGAGATATGTGTTTTACGGGGATGTCCCGAAGGAGTATTATGATGCGCTTTTTTCAAAGAAAGTATATGGCGATACTACATATCTGAGCTGGAACGGAAATACTACGTCCAATGAAGACATAAATGTCGCCGTTAGCGTGAGCGTATATGCCCACTCGGATAATATAAAGGTAAAGTCCATAACTCCGTTGGGAGTAACCATAAAGGACGATGACCGTGACCCAAAAGAGGATCTTCCTGAAACCTACGATCCTATAGTAATAGATTTCAATAAAAACGGTATAACATCTACCAAACTCAATAACACGGTGCATTTCGATCATGATAATAATGGTTTTAAAGAAGCTACGGCTTGGATAGAAAAGGATGACGGACTACTGGTACTGGATAAAAACGGTAACGGTAAGATAGATAACGGAAATGAACTGTTTGGAAATCATACCATCTCAAATACCATATACAGATATACGGATAAAAAAGCTACCAACGGATATGAAGCTTTAAAGGCTTATGATCTAAATAATGACAATGTCATAGATGAAAAGGATGAGATATTTAGTAAGCTTAAAATTTGGAAGGATGCAAATTCAAACGGTATAACAGACGAAGGAGAGCTTAGCTCACTTACCCATAACAATATCAAAAGCATAGATTTAAACTATAAAGAGATAGCTATGGATGAAAATTCAAATACGGTAAAGCAAAGCTCTAAAGTTACTCTTAAAGACGGCTCCGTTTTGAATGCCAATGACGTATGGTTTAAAGTAAATTTGGATAAGACAAAAGAAGAAGATATAAATATCCCGCTTGAAATAAGATCTCTTCCTCAGGTCAAAGCATTCGGAAATCTAAATTCACTTCAGATAGCGGCAAGCAAGAGTGATACTTTAGCCGCTATGATAAATCTATATCTTATGCTAAACCCTGAAGATAGAAAGAAACACATAAACGATATAGTCTATGAATGGGCTGGGGTAAATGATATGGACCCAAACTCCAGAACTATATCCATCGATAGCAGGATGGTAAATGTTTATGAAAAGATTACGGGGAAACCGTTTACTTGGCACGGAAACTTTAATGATGAAAATATCAGAATATCTGCCAATATCATCAAAGAAAGATTTGACGTCTTTAAACACTACGTCTACGCAACGATAGAGCTTCAAACTACATATGCCGATATTGATTTGGATACGGAAACTATGAGCTTGGAAAATAATGTAAAACCAAGCTATAAATTCGACGCTTTAAATTCTAAGCTTACTCAACTATATAAAGACAATCGGCATGACGAAATCAAAAACTTAATGGATATAGTCAGAGAGGCCGGCGCATATAAGCCTGTGTTTCAGGAAACTCTAAAAACAAACTTGATAAGTCTTTGCAGCAGTGATAATAAATTCTTATCTCTATGCTTAAATACCTATATTCAAGGAACCGACGATGACAATACGATCAATGGAAGTTTTGAAAACAATTTTATAGTAGGCGGCAAAGGGAATGATATTCTTTATGGTGGAGGCGGAAATGATATATATGCATTTGCTAAAGGCGACGGTAAAGATACTATCTATGATACGGCAGGTAACGATAAAAAAAAATTTTAAGAAGGCATAGCTCCTGGCGATGTGAGCTTTAAAAGAGAGTTAGACAAACTCATAATATCAATAAAGAGTGGTAGCGAAGCAGACGGTGACAGCATAACCGTCCAAAATTTCTTCTCCGTAAACCCTGCGATAGGAAATAACACCGTTAGAACGATAACGTTTGCTGATGGAACCGTTTATGATTTCAATAAAATTCTTGAGCTGACTCCGCTAAATTCTACCGATAAAGACGACAAGCTTTATCTAACGGACGATAACGACACCTTTGATGCGGGACCAGGAAATGATGAAATTTGGGGTGGTAACGGAGATGATACATTAAGTGGTGGCAGAGGCGATGATATTCTTTATGGAAATAACGGTAATGATACGATTTACGGAAACGAAGGCAATGACGTCTTGCATGCGGATCTAGGCAACGATACGCTAATAGGAGGACGAGGAAACGATCAACTATACGGAGAAAGTGGCAATGATACCTATATATTCGGCAGAAATTGGGGAAACGATACTATAATAGAAAACTACTATGACCGCAATAATATAATTAAATTTACTGACAATATTACCAAAAACGATTTGGTATTTAACAGAAATGACCGTGATTTGATTATTTCCGATAAAGCCGGCGCTAATTCTATATGCGTAAAAGATGTTTTTTATCTATCTTACGATTATGCACAATTAAATTCAAAAATATCCAAGATAGTATTTGCGGATGGTAGCGAAATCTTGGAAAAAGACTTTATAGATCCGCTATTAATCAATCCAACCGATAACGATGATAAACTGGTGGGGGCTTTTGACGCCAACTATACTATCGATGGAAAGGGTGGGAATGATACTATTATTACAAACAAAGGCAATGATACATTAATAGGCGGAAAAGGCAATGATACTCTTATGGGAGGAGAAGGCGACGATACTTATATTTACAAAAAAGGAGATGGAAACGATATTATACGAGATCTTAACGGCAATAATATAATATATTTTAAAGATATCGGACGAGACGGGATTGAGTTCTTAAAAAATAATGATGACCTAATTATTAAAATAAAAGAGAGCAATGAGACTATAACCATAAAAGATGTATTGCATAGCTACCAAAGAGATTACGTTAATTTTGCTTTTAAATTTATGGATGAAAGTATTATGAACATCCATGACGTACAATTTTCTTTAACCGGAGACGACGAGAATAATGTTTTAAGGGGTTACACTACTAGCGATACCATATACGGCAAAAAAGGAAACGATACTATCTACGGCGGGGCCGGCAACGATACATATATCTACCATAAAGGCGACGGCAATGACATTATATATGATTTGCAAGGTAGCAATATAGTAGAGTTTAAGGATATTAATAGAGATGAAGTGGCTTTTACGGAAAGCCGCGGCAGTCTATTGGTAACGATAAGGGATACTAATGAACAAATAACTATTATGAATTTTTTTAACTCTGAGTCGTCTAGTATGAGTTTCGGGTTTGCCGACGGAACTACTTTGGACAAAAACGCAGCAAAGGCAGCTGCCCTGATAGGCGACGATAAGGATAATATAATCCAAGGATACTATTCCGACGATATACTAAAAGGTAACGACGGAAACGATACGCTTTACGGCGGAGGAGGTAGCGATACTCTAGAAGGCGGTAAAGGAAATGATATCTTAGTAGGCAATACGGGAGGAGATACTTACGTATTTGGAAGAGGGGACGGACAAGACGTTATCTATGCGCTAGACGCCGATTACGGACGATTTAATATAGACGATAAAGGAAATTATAATATTTCATACTACTACAATCAACAAAACTCCAAAGGCACAGATATCATTAAATTTAAAGAAGGCATAACTAAAAACGACCTAATCTTTGAAAGAGCGGGCGCTAATAGGCATGATCTTTTAATAAAAATAAAAGATACCGACGATTCTATTACCGTAAAAGATATGTTTAGCGATAGCGTAAGTTCAAGAGGCATAGATAAAATAGAGTTTGCGGACGGCTCTTTTATGAGTACCGACGATATATACAAAAATACTCCTCTTGTGATAAATAGAGCTGATCAAGAACGAACAAACAGTTCCGTATACTCAGACACCATAATAGGAAACGATCAGAATAATATCGTATACGCCAATGATGGAGACGACACCCTAACCGGAGGCAAAGGAAACGACTACCTAGATGGAGGAAACGGAAACGACATTTACGTATACAATAAAGGCGACGGAAGCGATACTATCTATGATACCGGAGGAGCAGATACTATCAAATTCGGTCAAGGTATCTCTAAACAAGACTTAATTGTCAAACGAAGCGAACGAGTAAATGCTGACGGCCGCAAAGAGTATAGCGATATAAAGATATCCTTTAAAAACTCCCCAAATGATTCCATAACCATAAAAGACATAATCGCTAGCAATAAAGTAACCGAAGAAAATAAAATAGAAACCTTTGAGTTTGAAAACGGTGAAAAGCTAAGCTTTGAAGATATTAAAAAGCTATCTTTAGTGGGTTCAAATGAGAGCGATACCTTGATAGGCTACGTTCATTTCCATAATATAATGAGCGGCAACGAAGGAAACGATAAGCTCTACGGTCAAGGCTGGAACGATACTATGGACGGCGGAGAAGGAGATGATATAATAGAAAGCGGTAGCGGTAACGATACTTTAATAGGAGGAGCGGGTAACGATACTCTAAACGGAGGCATAGGCGACGACGTATATATCTATAATAAAGGCGACGGCAAAGATACGATAATAGACGGGGGTGGAACGGACGTTATAAAATTCGGGCAAGGCATTAATAAAGAAGATTTGATTGCCACTAAAATCGGCAAAGGTTATTATGGAGACATTGTATTAACTTTTGCTAATTCGCAAAACGACTCTATAACCATAAAAAATATAATTTTAGCCGGAGAAATCAATAACGCCAATAAAATAGAAGCCCTTGAATTTGCCAACGGCGAAAAGTTAAAGATTGAAGACATTAAGTTAAACATAATAGGCACCGAAGAAAATGATAATATGCGAGGCTATGACGGTTTTAGCAATATCATTAAAGGCAATGGCGGAAACGATAATATTCAAGGCGGAGAGCTAAATGATACCGTATACGGCGGAGAAGGTGACGATACTATAGACGGAGGAACCGGCAACG
>NZ_AOTD01000262.1 GCF_000344295.2 Campylobacter showae CC57C
CCCCCGCCACGACGTAATCAGCGCCTAGCTCCTGCGCCGCTAGAGCCTGGTCTAAAGAGTGTACCGAAACGCCGATTTTGAGATTTTGCGTCAAACTTGACGCGCAAATGCCGCCGCCTCCCTCTTTATCTGGGCAAACACCGTCAAATTTAACCAAATCTCTCAAATTTATAGCAGACTCGCCGCCTGACGCCATAAATTTAGCAAAAGGTAGATGTAGCTCACTCGCACCAAGCCTGCTTGCGGCGTTTGCGTGAGTATGTAAAATAAGCTGCGTGTTAGAGCCGCACTCAGCGATGATCTCAAGCGTTTTACGGGCCAATTTTTCGTATTCGTCCCCTGGCAAATCGCTCTCCCTGAGCAAAATTTTATCCGCCTTGCCGCTTTGCGCTACGCGCCTAACGTCCGCGAAAAAATCCTCGCTTAAGCGGCGGTTCGTCACCCAAACGAGCTCAAATTTACTAAAACCCATCGCCATTTACCCCAAAAGCTAAATTTTACGCCCGCAAAAGCGCAAAGTCCTAAACGTAAATATGCTCGCTCATCACGGGCTGTAAATTTAGCCCTCGCACGGTGCCTAGTATCTCCTCGACCGAGCGCGCATCGCTGATCTCAAACTGCTCGTCGCCCTTTTTGGCCTTATCCGAGTGCGTCCCCACGCCCGTGCTAACGCCGGCCGAGATTTTGTTCGCGGCGACTGCGATAACGCCGTCACGAAAGCGCGCCGACTCGCGCGTGGAGATCGTGATATTTGCGTACGGTAAAAAGAGTCGGTACGCGCAGATGACCTGAAACAGCGCTCTCTCATCGACGTCTCGCGGGCCGACGTGAGCCTTGTTTATCGCGGGGCGCAGGCGCGGGCAAGATAGCGCGATCTCGGCGTGCGGGTACTTTTGCTGCCTTAAATGCGCGTGTAGCGCGGTGGCTAGCGCGTCCTTTCTAAAGTCGTCAAGCCCCAAAAGCGCAGCAAATCCGACGCTGCGCATACCGCCCATGAGAGCGCGCTCCTGTGCGTGAAAGCGGTAGGCAAACGAGCGCTTGACGCCGCCGAGGTGAAATCTCGCATACGCCGCCGGGTCGTAAGTCTCCTGAAAAACCACGACGTAGTCCGCGCCGCAACCGTGCAAAAACGCATATTCGTCGGCATTTAGCGGATAGATCTCGACGCCGACGTTGCTAAAAAGCCTAGACGCCTCCTTGCAAACCTCGCCGATATAGCCTAGGTCGCTTTTTTTCGCGCTTTCGCCGGTTAGGATCAGCACGTCTTTTAGCCCGCTTTTTGCGATATTTGCCAGCTCCGTCGCCGCCTCGTCCGCCTTTAGCCTTACGCGAGAGATCTTGTTTCGCGAGCTAAAGCCGCAGTAAACACAGTCGCTGTCGCAAAAATTTGAGATATAAAGCGGCGTAAAAAACTGCACCGAGTTGCCAAACTGCCTGCGCGTCCTATCTCGCGCCGCCTGTGCCATCTCGTCCAAAAAAGCGCCGGCAGCCGGGCTTAGAAGCGCTTTTAACCCCTCTATGCTTAGATTTTCTTCGCCAAGAGCGCGCTTTACGCCAAGCGCATCAAATTTCTCGTAGTCGTAGTCCTCTCGCGCGGCTAGCACCCGCCGCATCAGCGTTTCGTCTATGCGCTGCGCGCCGTCAACATACTCCATCACGTCTATATTTTTCAAATATTTCTCCGTTTTTCGTCTAAATTTCGGGCGTTAAATTTGATCGTTTTTTAAAGGCTCGGAGCCATAAATTTTACGCGCCCAGACCCGCGCCTTTACGGCGCTAAAATTAAAAACCGCACGAAATCGTCAAATTTAAAATTCGCAGGGTTTAACGAGGCAAATTTCATCCTCGCCCGCTTTAAATTTGACGCCGTTTTTCATGCCGCTAAATTTAAAGCCAAATTTACTCCAAAAATCCCGTCAGCGGACTCGACGCCCTAGCGCTTTCGCTTATGCCTCCAAGCCCCGATAGATACGCCAGCCTG
>NZ_AOTD01000263.1 GCF_000344295.2 Campylobacter showae CC57C
AAGATTGACTAATTAGTTTAACAGTGTTAAATTAAAAAACTCGCTTTCTGTGAAGCGGAAAGTGAAGTATATAGAAAACATGCTTAAACAAACATAAAATTTGTCTAAGCATGCTAAATTTTATTGAAAAAGAGATTTTAGAGATAAATTTTCGTTAAAGATCAAATCCTGCGTTCTTTTATTATACTTAAAGATAGTTACGTATTTGCCGCCGTTTTCTTTAAATAGTCCGCCGTTTACGAGCATGGCATTTATCCCCTCTTTTTCCTCGCCGCTACCGAATATAAACTCTCCCGGCGTCGTATCAAGCTCGATTTTGCCGCTAAAATTTATAGCAGTCGGGATATTTTCGAGCAGATTTTGAGTATCTATCCCGTCCGGGTCGATAGAAATCTCAAAATTTGAGATATAACTCTTGCCGGCCGCATTTTTAAAATTAAAATTTTCAAAGGTAAGCTTTGGCGCTCTTTTTATAAATTTATCAAGCGCTTGCATTATAGCCGCAAGCTGAGCCTCAGGCTCTCCCTTGGCGTTAATAATATCCTCAAACGCACCTTTATCTAAATTTGCAAATTTCGTTTTGATCAAAAAGTCTTTAAATTCATATTTTCCATATTTTATCTTCTCTATCGTGCTCGTATCATCCTGCGTTAGAGTATCGCTTAGCACGGTTAGCTTGGAGTTGCTCGTTATCTTTCCGATTTGCAGAGCCTCGGCACCCGAAATCACGTCTATGCCACCAAGCTCAAATTTATAAGTGCTATTTACGAGCGCTTTAGAGATCATTTTTGGCTCGATCGGAGTTTCGTACTTCACGTCATAGTCGATATTTTTTATCTTTATAGCGACGCCTTGTTTGCTAGCAAAATCGATAAAGTCGTTTACAAAAGTGGCTCCGGTTATTTTCTTTTCGCCGTTTAAATCAAAATTTAAAAACGATTTAGCGAGATTTAGCTTATTGCCATCTTGTTCTTTTTGCACTCCGACTAGTTCAAAGACAAATTTTTTATCTCCGCCCGAAGCGCCGTCGGCGTGAAATTTGATAGGTCTTGTCGTATCAAATATCTCTTTAATGAAATTTTTATACGGATCGTTTAAAAACTCGGCATCGCCCGCAACCTCAAATTTACCTAGCAAACTGTCAAAGCCGTGCGATATATTCATGTCGATTTTTATCGCCAGATCCTCGGGCGCGCCGTACTCTTCGCCAAGAGAAATGATCTCGTTTATGTAACCTTTAGACAAAACTACGTCATAGTTTGCGTGCGACTTTAGCAGACCGCCCTCAAATACGCTATTTTTGACCTCCATACCGTTTGCTTTGATTAGATTCAAAGCCTCGTTATATTTTTCCTCCACCTTGTTTGCGTTAAATTTTAGCCCGCCAAAAACCACGCCGGCTATAATCACCAATACAATGAGTAACTTTTTCATTCCGACCTTCCTTTCTTTTTTGTTGCTTGTTGTAGATATACCCAGATGAGAGTCAGTAGCGAAAGCATCGCAACCGGCATCAGCCAGCCGTTTTCGCCCATAAAATCCCACGCCCGCTCAAACGCCTCGCCCGCCCAAAAGCTGCCTAGCCCGAGCAAAATCGCCCAAGCTACCGCGCTAACAACGTTTATGACGCTAAATTTAGCAAACGAATACTTCGTAAGCCCGATAGCAAGCGGGATAAGAGTCTTTAGTCCGTAGATAAATTTTTTGAAAAATATTATTTTATTTCCGTGCTGCTTGAATAAAATTTGAGAGAAGGCAAGCTTGCGTTTATGTCTAGCCAGATACGGCATCACGGCAGCGCGGTTATACCTGCTGACGTAAAAAAGCAGCGTATCGCCGATAGCGTTAGCGACCGCCGCCAGTACGATACTCACGGTTATGTCCATCTTGCCTAGATGAGCTAGCACGCCAGCTGCGATGATAGCAACCATGCCTCCTCCAAGCGAATATAAAAACACTATCACGTACCCGTAGGTCGATAGCGAGGTTAGCATCTCTTGCAAATTTGGCCTTTAGTATTTTGAGATAGCGCCCATTAGCGCGTTATATCCATAGCTATCCATCCTTAGAGGCGCGTCGTTAGTTTTAGCTAGCACCGCTCCGCCAAAGCTCGCCCCCGCAAAAAACCCGTCGTTGTCCGTATATGCGTAGATATCGCTCGTAAAGCTAAAATCGCTCACTTTTCCGTAAAATTTACCCGTATCAGCAAATGCAAACGACGCGTCGGCGTTTATCGTGATTTTAGCGTCTTTTATATCGGCTACGAGGCTATCTTTTAGGATAAAAAGCACTAGCGAACTATTTTCGTAACCAACCTGCAGCCCGATACTGCCGCCGCTAATGTCCACGACCATCATTTCACTTGGCGCATACGGATTTCCCACGAGCATCACGCCCTTGCCGCGCATACCGCCCAGTACAAAGCCCACCTTGGTGATACTTGGAAAAACGACGACCGCTTTTGCATTTTGGAGCAAAGCCTTAACCGGTGCGTCCGAGTTTTTACGCATCGTCGTCGTAAAAGAATTTGACGCGTTTAGCACGAGTTCGTCGTTTGCCACGAGCGCTAAAACGCAAAAAATCGCTAGTAAAATTTTTCTCATTTTCTACCTAAATTTGACCTATTTCGCCATTTCTATGGCTCTAGTTTCTCGGATCACGTTTACCTTGATCTCGCCCGGATACTGCACCTTGCTCTCGATCTCGGCGGCGATCTCTTTGGCTACGAGCACTGCTTCGTCGTCGTTTATAAGCTTGGCGTTTGCGATAACGCGGATCTCGCGGCCCGCGTTTATCGCGTAGGCTTGCTTGATACCCTCTTTGCTTTTTGCGATGTTTTCTATCTCTTCGACGCGTTTTAGGAAGCTCTCGAGCACCTCTCTACGCGCTCCAGGGCGAGCTGCGCTTAGAGCGTCCGCAGCGCAAACGGCGGCGCTTTCTACGCTAGTGGCCTCCTCGTGTCCGTGGTGGGCATAGATAGCATTTATGACGACAGGATGTTCTTTGTAGCGTTTACAAATTTCAGCGCCTAGATCGACGTGACTGCCTTCAAATTCGTGCGTCAAAGCCTTACCGATGTCGTGCAGCAGACCCGCTCTTTTGGCTAGCTTTTCATCTCCGCCAGTTTCAGCTGCGATGATGCCGGCTAGATGGGCTACCTCGAGGCTGTGCGCTAGGGCATTTTGTCCGTAGCTGGCTCTAAATTTTAGCTTGCCGATTAGTTTCATTATCTCGGGATGAATTTTGCTAAGGCCTAGGTCGATGACGATATTTTCGCCCTCCTCTAGGATCGAGGCTTCAAATTCTTCGCACACTTTTTTGTGTAGATCCTCTATCCTTGCTGGCTGTATGCGGCCGTCTTGCACCAAAAGCTCTATCACGCGCGTAGCAATCGCTCTTCGGTAGAGGTTAAAGCTGCTTAACGTGATAGCGTGAGGCATATCGTCGATGATGATATCTACGCCAAGAACCATTTCTAGAGTCTTGATATTGCGCCCCTCTTTGCCGATTATGCGTCCTTTTAGCTCATCGTTCTTGATATCTACGACGTTTATCAGGCGCTCAGCGGCAAATTCCCCAGCAAACCTCGACGTAGCCTGCGCCAAAATATAATTCACGCGCTTTTTAGCCTCGCGTTTGGCCTCCTCTTCGTGTTTTCGCACGATGTGAGCGATCTCGGCGCGGCTTTTTTCTTCTACTTTTTTTAGCACCTCTTCGCGCGCCTCTTCTTGCGTGAGACCGGCAGCGTGTTCTAGTACTTTTAACGCCTCTTGTAGCTTAGCTTGGTAGCTTGCCTTTAGCCCAAGACCCTCTTCGTAGACGCTTTTTGCTTCATTTCGGGATTTTTCTAGTTCAGCCTTGCTTTCATTTAAAATTTCTTGCTCGTTTAGCAGAGTTTGCTCTTTTTTACCAATTTCTTCGAATTTTTGAGTGTACTCTTTTTGTAGTTTTACGGTTTTGTCGTCGTATTTTTTCTTGGCTTCAAATTCAGCCTCTTGGACTTGGATTTTAGCGTCTTTTAGCGTGCGCTCGGCCTCAAATTCTATCGCTTTAGCCTTTGCTTTAGCCTGCTCTAAAAATATATTGTAGTTAGCGTCGTTGATTTTTTTAGCGATGAGATATCCTGCACCAACGCCCACCGCACCTGCTCCTAAGCCGATTAAAATCTCTATCATAGATTCCTCTTTTTACGTAAATTTTGCTCGGGGTCAGGTAAAAATCACAAACAACGTCGTGATCTTCAGATATGATTTCATTAGTAAAATTATCTAAAATTTCAACGAATATCAAGGTAGGTCGGTAAGGCAAATTTGCAAAAAATCTATCGTAAAAACCTTTACCGTGACCTATTCGCGCCATATTTCCGTCCACCCCGAGAGTCGGAACTATAGCCATGTCTATACGCTTTTTAAATATCTTGGTACTTAGCGGCTCTTTTACGCCAAATTTCGTCCGAGATACAAGCGGTAGCCTGGATTTTACCATTTCTAAACTAATACCAAGCATAAACGGAACGAAAATCTCATACTTTTTGGCTAGTTCGCGCCTCAAAATGTAGAAATTTGGCTCATACGAAAGTGGATTAAATATCAAAATCCGTTTCGCTTTAAGCTCGGTTAGCAAATTTAAAAGCGGCTTAAACATCTTATAGTGTTTTGCCCGCGCCGAAATTTGAACCTCTTTTTTCAAAATCCGTTTCGCGTCACGCCTAAACTCTTCTTTTATCAAATTTAACGCTCGTTTCATAAATTTTATGTATAATTCAAGCCTAAAATCAATCTTAGACAGGAATTATTAAATGAAAATAAACCTTTTGATTATACCATTTTTGGCGCTACTTTTGAGCGGCTGCGGCGATGAAAACAAAAGCGACGTAAATCAGACCAAGACGGGCGACGCCGCGCCGACTTCTTCCGCTCCGAGCCAAAACCAAAGCGCGAGCCTAGAGGCGCCGTTTGAACTAACGCTAATGGACGAGAGCAAGATGACGCTGCAAAAATTCGACAAAGGCTTTAAAGTCGAGGGTAACGACGAGGCAATTTTGTTTAACTTTTTTGCCACTTGGTGTCCGCCGTGCAAAGCAGAAATCCCGCACCTAAACAACCTAAGCGATAAATTTAAAGGCAAGCTAAAAATCGTAAGCGTACTTATGGAAGATAAGTCAAAAGACGAAATAGACGCGTTTATGAAGAAATTTAAAATAAATTTCGGCATTAGCTACGGCGAAAACAACTTCCTCTTCGCAAAAGCTCTAGGCGGCGTCGTAGGCATCCCGTACATGGTGCTTTATAAGCCAAACGGCGAATACGCCACGCACTACGTCGGGCTCGTGCCGGAAGAGATGCTAGAAAGCGATATAAATAAGGTAATAAACTAATGCTTGGCTTTTTAAAAAAGGGGCTTGATAAGACGCTAGCGGCGATCCGCTCGTCAAAACCGGCCGACAAAAAAATCTCAAAGGAAATTTTAGAAGAGATCCTGCTCGAAGCCGACATCGCCTATGAAATAGTCGAGGAGGTCCTCTACTACCTGCCGCCGCAAAACGAGGTTAAAAAAGACGACCTAAAGCGGCTTTTAAATACCTATTTCATATACGAAAACGAGCGCGAAGCAAAAAGCGGAAGGCCTTTTGTAGAGCTTATTTTGGGCGTAAACGGAGCGGGCAAGACGACCACGATCGCAAAGCTTGCGATTTTATATAAAAACGAAGGCAAAAGCGTTATTTTGGGCGCTTGCGATACGTTTAGAGCAGGAGCTATCGAGCAGCTACGTCAGTGGGCTCAGCGAGCCGACGTGCCTATCGTCGCTACACAGCAGGGCCACGATCCGTCTGCGGTCGCCTTTGACACGATCAGCTCGGCCGTCGCTAAAAATCTCGACAACGTCATCCTCGACACCGCCGGTCGCCTGCAAAATCAAACAAATTTAGCCAACGAGCTAAGCAAGATCGTCCGCATCGCAGACAGAGCCTACGCAGGCGCGCCGCACCGCAAGATCCTTATCCTAGACGGCACTCAGGGCAACGCCGGTCTAGCGCAGGTAAAGGCCTTTAACGACATCGTGAGCCTTGACGGCGTCATCATCACCAAGCTTGACGGTACGCCAAAGGGCGGAGCGCTTTTTGGCGTCGCGCGCGAGCTGGAGCTACCGATACTCTACATCGGCACCGGCGAGACGATGAACGATCTAGTCAAATTTGACCCGCACGATTTCGTAGATACTATCGTGGATGAAATTTACGCCTAAATATCGGGCGTAAATTTTAGCTTTTTAAATTTATCCCCATTCCCTTAAATTTGCAAATTTTATATTATAGTACCCGCGCTTAACGCAACTCGCTAAAAGGCATAAAAATGACGACGCAAGAGTACGAGGCTAAATTTAGCGAGGACGACGCGCCCGGCTGGGACTCCGATAGCACGCGCACTAGAAAATATCTACGATCCCGCAAACGAACGCCACTACCCGTCGCGGCTGCATGCGAGCTTGGGCGGCGAGGATTATCTAGAGGGCGTTAGTATATTTGACTCCATCAAAGGCGCTCCGCACCGTCATTTCGTAAGCTTTGGCATGAGCGAGCTTTACTACGATCCGCAAAGCGCGCACGGGGAATTTAGCGGTTGGGGCTTTGAGTTTAGTATACATATCGCGCCGTTTGCGGACGATCCTAACTCAGAGTCCTTTGGCAGCAAGGTAGTCCCAAACGAGCCTTTTTGGGCGATATCCCTCATGCAAAATCTCGCTAAATACGTCCATAAAAACAAAAATGGTTCGAGGCTTATCATTTTATACCGACCAATTCTCCCCTGCGCCTTAACACGGACACGAAACTCGCAGGCGTCGCCTTCGCGCCAGACCCGATACTGGGCGGCATAGATACGCCAAACGGCAGAGTCGAGTTCCTCCAGATGGTCGGTATCACAAAGCGCGAGCTAGGCTGGCTGCGCGAGGACCCGACTACTCAGTGCGTAGAGAGACTTATAAACATGATGCGTGAGGATAATCCTTTACTAATCACCGATTTAAAGCGAACGAAAGAATACGCTTGATTTAATTGCAATTAGATCGGCAAGGCAAATTTAGCCTTGGCAGTAAGTAATGGCCGAAAATTTGCTAGCTCTTGCCGGCTATTTTTATCTCTTTTGCTATTAATTTCTAATTTATATATCCGATTTCTCATAAAAATCAGTAAAATTTAACCGACTTAGCTTTGTCTAAAAATCTCATCTTGCACAAACACGAAATGATTGGATTTGTAGCAACATATTTAGCTGATTTTTGGTTATACGCAAATGCGCTCAAATTTATTGGTTAATTTATAAAAAGCAAAATTACTCACGTACACTGCATAAAAAACCCGCTTACCCGCGTCCTATCGCACCAAAACACATACAAAATCCAGCCGCTGCCAAGAAGTAGTTCCCCGTCCTCGCCGCTAGGAAGCCCGCTATCTAGCTGCATCAAAAACTCCATTTTCTCACCGCATATCGGACACGTCGGCACCAAGGCATCCTGTATCCACGACGGCTCGCCGCCTATGCGAGATAGATTTTGCCTGCTGTTTGACATCCCCCAGTCCTGAGCCGCCCAGCGCGCCGGCGTGGGCGCAAGTGTTACTTCGCACTCTTTTATCGGCTCGTCCTGCACGTATTCGACTTGCGTCCTTTCGCCGATACGCCGCGGCATACCCTGCGCGTCGTGCTCGTAAAAGACTATCTCGCCTTCGTTTACCTCTCTAACGTGAGCGGCGAGGATTAGGCGCGGCAGCGATCGTACGGGTAAGTCGCGAGGTAGTGGGTCAAGCGTGATGAGATGAAATAGCGGGTTTTGCGCATCGCCGCCCGGCTCATCCAAGACCCCGCCGAGCTTATAGCCTGCCTTGCCGCCATCAAGCCGCCAGGTCGGATGGAGTTTCGCCAGATGCGCCACATATGGTGCACCGAAAGACTATGCGATACCAGTACTATTCGATTTGAGTATAAAAATCTTACTAAGTACTCTCTAAAATTTATTGCTTTTACGGCATATCGATATCAAGCGGTTTTATAGTTAAGTACAATATGAACTTTGGAGTGATGCTTTTTTGATATAAATTTGCCCTACGTCTATTTGAATTTTGATTGTTATTAAAATTTAGTAGCAATCTTGGTAAATTTCTACAGTCTTGTAGATATTAAAAAACCAATACAGTCAAATTTAAAAAGGATTGGAAGCCCAATCCTTTTATTAATCCATTTGGTTTCTGATGTAAGATGGTGTTTCAAGAACTATCGATGCTTCCTCACTGTTGTATCCACCGCTAACTTTTAGTCTGCTTATTCTTTGATCTAGAAACGAGTTCTTAGAATTTATCGTAGCAGGAGCAGGAGCGGCTACAGTAGGGTTTTCATCCTCTCTGCCTTGAAAGCCGGTTGCGATGATAGTAACTTGAACTTTGTTATTTTCAAAGCTTTCGTCGCTTGTGGTGCCCCATATGATATCGGCATCGTCGTCGACTGAATTTTGTATCAAGCACATTGCCTCTTCGATATCGCTGAAAGGAGAATCCGGATGGTATTTAAAGTGAACTAGAACGCCGACGGCACCGTTTATCGTGATGTCGCTTAGAAGCGGAGACTGGATTGCATTTTTGATGGCTTCTTGCGCTGCGCCTTCGCCCTCTGATTCGCCTATGCCAAGTAGCGCCATACCGCGATGCTCCATTACTTTTTTGACATCTGCAAAGTCAGAGTTTATATCGCTATTTCCCGAGTCAAGTACGATGGTACACATGCCACTAACAGCACGAGCTAAAACATTATCAACTATTTTAAAACTTTCTTTGATGCCTGCTTTTTTATCTATAAGTGCTTTGAGTCTTTGGTTTGGTATCACTACTATTGAGTCAGACTCTTTTTTGAGCTCGTCAAGACCTTTTAGAGCCAGGTTGTAGCGCTTTTTGCCCTCGAAATCAAACGGCATAGTTACGACTGCTATAGTTAGAGCGCCTATCTCTTTCGCAGCTTGTGCTACGATAGGAGCTGCGCCCGTACCTGTACCGCCGCCAAGACCAGAAGCTACAAATACGATATCTGAATACTCAAGAGCAGTTTTGATCTCCTCGTAGCTTTCTTGGGCAGCCTTGCTTCCTATATCTGGATTCATGCCTGCACCAAGGCCTTTTGTGATCTTTTCTCCGAGCTGAAGCTTTGTAAAGGCCAAAGAGCTATCAAGCGCCTTTACGTCAGTGTTGGCGACTATTAGCTCGATGTCCATCTCGCCACCTTTTTCTCTTATGATATGATTTATCATATTGCCGCCGCCGCCGCCTACGCCTACTACTTTGATCTTAGCACCGTATGAAGGTTTTTTCTCTTCTACCATAAAGTTACCCATCTTAACTCAGTCTCCTTTTAAAATAGTTGTGTTAGTTTGTTCCAAATTTGAGAAAATACGTTTGGTTTTTTCTCTTTTTTGCTCTCATCTTCGTTTAGTTCGTCCTGTAAAGTTCTTTCGTCGTCTATTCTTAAATCATCTATATAGTTGTCGTCTAAAACCGTTCCGTTAAAAATTTTCTCTCCGTTTTCGTCGGACTTTTTGGCATCATCTTTATTTTTGGATTTTGAATCGTCTACTATATTTTTTAAATTTTTATTTCTTAAAATCGCTTCGTCTTTAAAGCGCATTTTCTTTTCAGAGTCGATCTCGTAAGGCGTAAAGTAGCCTGCGCCGTACATACAAAGTCCGATCGCGCAAGAATTTGCCGGATCTCTTAAAATTTCGTAAAGACCTTCCATTTCTTTCGGCCTTGCTATACGAACCGGCATGTTGTCAAATATAACCGATGCAAGCTCTCTGATGCCCTCAAGCTTAGTCATACCGCCTGTGAGCACCACGCCTGCCGCTATAGAGGCTTTATATCCGCTATCTTCAAGCATCTTGGCTAGTATCATGAGAGTCTCTTCAGCTCTTGCATAGATAACATTTGAGATGACATCAAGAGATACTTCCTGCGTCTTTCCGTCGTCATTTATTGGAGGTATTTCGACTAGTTCATTTGCTTTATTTATAAGGGAACCGTAGCTTAGCTTTATTTCCTCAGCCTTTAAAATAGGCGTATGAAGTGCGGCAGAAAGGTCGTTTGTGATATTTGCCGAGCCATACCTAGAAATTGTATATCTTATCGAATTGCCAGAATGAACCAGCATATTGCACGTGGCGCCGCCCATGTCTATAAATGCTACGCCTAAATCCTTTTCATCTTGATTTAGTGTGGCAATAGCTGAAGCGTAGCTGGAAAGTACGATGTTGTCAGGCTCGACTCCAGCCAAATTTAACGCTTTTCTGAGATTGCTCAGAGATGATTTTTGTGCCATTATGATATGGGTTTGTACCTCGAGTCTGCTTCCGTTCATACCCAAAGGATCTTCTATATGCTCTTGGTCATCCACTTTGAAATTATAAGGAAGTATGTGTAGCTTCTCGTAGTCGCTGTGGATTTGCGCCCTTCGCTCGGACTCGGACATTGAGCGGTGGATCTCTTTTATGCCTATTTCGTATGTCGGTACATTGACTACGCCGTTACTCTCGACGCTTTTTGTGTAAGCTCCAGAGATCGACACCACTACTTTTTCGTAGCGAGTACCGGCTATCCTTTGAGCGTCTATTAAGGCGCTTTTTATTGATTTTGAAGCTAGTTCGATGTTTGTTATGACGCCTTTTTTTATACCCTGAGTTTTTGCGGTTCCTATTCCGATTATTTTAAGCCCTGTCTCATCGTGCTGCCCTATGACTGCGCAAATTTGAACGGAACCTACGTCGATGCCTAAAATTTTAGTACCCAATTCAATACCTTTTTAAAATATTTTACTTTTTACTAACGTAATATTCTACTTTATAACGCTTAGAAAGCGCACCGCTCAAATCCCTAATAAGCTCGTTATTTTTTAAGAAACCTACATTTTGAGTTATTATCTCTTTATATTCTTTCTCTTTTTCGGTGTTTGTTAGTTTTTGTTCCGCTATCTCGTAAACTACAGCCTTGTCGCCAAGCAATACATAGCCCTTTTTGCCGCCTTTTTCAAAAAGGCGATTGACGAAGATATTAAACTCGCCCTCGCTTAGTCCGCCTTCAGCTTTTACAGTATCTCTACTAACAAATCCTATATCGGTACCCTGAAATCCTTTTTCAAGCAATTCTTTTGCCTTTGCTTCTACGATTTCTTTAGTTTTTTGTTCTTTGTAAAGTTCTAAAATTTGATCCTTCGCCTCGTCAAAAGTCATTACTCTCGGCGCTACGATCTCTTTTACTTTTACTATCATATAGCCGTCTTCGTATTCAAACGGCTTTAACGTGTCGCCCTTTTTGGCTAGCTTTAGCTCATCCATCGGCAAACTTGCATTATCCTCAAATGTAGCTATCGATACGTCCGCTTGTTTTTCATCTTTTTTGATTTTTAGATACTCTTCAAGCGCGACTTTTTTGGTTTGCTTTAGATTGTAGTCTTTTAGGACCTCGTCTTTGACAGCCTCAAATTCTTTTATCTTATCGTCGCTACCTTTATATTCGTTTTTATTTTCGTTGTAAAATTCTGTTAGTTCGTTAGTATTTGCATCGCTTGATATAGCTGGGATAAATTTGGTATCAAGTTTAAATTCGGTCATGGTTTTGTATTCGTTTTTGTGCTCTTCCCAGAGTTTTTTTACTGCGTCTTCATCTATTTTTATCTCATCGGCACCAGCTTCCACAACTTGCATTGAAATTTTATCCTGCATCAAGAAGCTAGCTGTTAGCATATCTATATCTTGAGCATTTGCAGGCAAATTTAGAGCATGTCTTAGCTTATCTAAAAGTATCACGTTTTTTAAGCTTTCTTCGTATTCGCTTTCGGTGGTTCTAGCTCTTTTTAGTGTATTTTTGTAGAATTCTTTGTCAAATTTACCGTTTGAGTGGAAGTTTTGATCGGCGATGATGTATTTTACTATATCTTCGTCGTTTACACCAAGCCCTAAGTCATCTGCGAAATTTAAAAGCATAGCATCGTTTACTAACGCCTCTAAAGCTAAATTTTCGATGCCTAGCTCGCTTGCCTTTTCGTCGCTTAACTGTCCATCAAAAAGCTGGCTATAGTACGCACGAAGCTGACCGTATCTGTTTTGAAACTCTTGGATGCTTATATTTCTGTGCCCGACCTTAGCTACCGAGCTAGCTCTGCTCGCATTTAAATCGTATGCTCCCCATCCGACGAAGCCCGCTCCGACGAAGGCTATCGTGCTCACCCAGATCGTCACGACGAGGTATTTTCTATGCTTTTGCATCCAAGTTATCATCTAGTTCCTTCAAATTTATAAAAATTTTATGCATTATTTTACTGAAATTTCGTAAATATCACCTTAAAAACGTGCTTTTTATCGATAAAATTTCAAAAAATTTACTAACATTTTTAAAAACGTTAGTTACGCTCCTACTCGTAGAGGTGAGCTACGCTTAGCAATTTGCACGTATTTTCAAGGATCGCAACGTCTTTTGCCAGCTGATACGAGGTCCTGCTATGCACGTATACTCCGTATCCTTTGATGACCATTATGTTAGTTTTATTCTCTAACATATAGCGATAAATTTCCGTATCCGCGCGCTCATACCAATCGTCAAACTGTTTTGGATCATAGATCGGGATCTCGTGATGTTTGATATAGCCGAAATAATCCCTCGGTCGTATAAAAGAATGCCCCAAAGTATAAGCCGTTAGGTATGGCGGCATGGCGTAGCAGATATATTTGGCTTCATTTATATTTTTGTATATATTTAGGTGGATGTCCGCGTCTATGCTCGCATCGTTCCAGCGATAATCCCTTTTTGAGTTTAGCATTATGAGATCTCCTTCTTTAAGATTGTCAAAAATCGTCGTCCTTTTATTTATCAAAAAAGAATCATGCTGAATTCTAGCCGAAATAGAGCCGTGAAAGACACCGAAAAAGTTTTTTCTAAACATCGAAAGAGCGATATTACTGATCTCGCTTGCGCAGTATTTTAAGTCCATTTTAACCTTTTATAAACTTTTTTTGTTATTATACACAAAAAATAAAGGCTAAATTTGAACTCCCCACACGTTCCCGTGCTACTTGATGAAGTTTTGCAAGCTTTTTCGGATACAAGAAGCGGTGTGATTGTCGATTGTACGCTCGGATACGGCGGGCATTCTAGCGCGATTTTAGAGCAAAATCAAAACGTAAATTTGATAGCCTGCGATCAAGATGAAGAAGCGATCAAATTTAGCTCCGAAAGACTTAAAAAATTCGGTCAAAGAGCGCAAATTTTTAAGAGTAAATTTTCAGAAATTTTGAGCAAAGTAGAGCAAAGTCAAATTCGCGGTATCCTGGCCGATATCGGCGTTTCGTCGTTACAGCTAGATAAAAACGATCGAGGGTTTGGCTTAAAAAGCGAAAATTTAGATATGCGCATGGACGCGCAGGCTAAATTTTCAGCTTACGAGGTTGTAAATTTTTATAGCGCAAAAGAGCTAGAGCGTATATTTGCTGACTACGGCGAGCTACCTAGTCCGGCCAAATTTACCGCCAAAATCATAGAAGCCAGGCAAAGCGGCGAGATAAAAAGCGCCGAACGTCTCGCGCAAATAATCGGGCTAAAGGGCGTAAACGGGCGCAGCGTTAGCGCGGCGACGTTAGCTTTTCAAGCGATCAGAATAGAAGTCAACAACGAGCTAGGTGAACTGCAAAATTTGCTACAAAGCATCGAGGATTCGCAGATCGACGAGTGTATCGTGGCGATAATCAGCTTTCATTCGCTAGAAGATCGTATCGTAAAAAATAAATTTAGGCAGTGGGCGCAAAGCTGCATTTGTCCGCCGCAGGCCCTTAGGTGCACGTGCGGAGGGGGTAATGCGCTAGGTAAAATAGTCAGTAAAAAGGCAATAACGCCAAGCGCTACCGAAGTCAAGGCAAATCCGCGCTCAAGCTGCGCGAAAATGAGGATTTTTAAAATTTCAAGAGGTAAAAATGCAAGATAAAAACGAGGTTTTAGAGTTTAGCGGCGGTGAGCAAAAAAAGGAACGAAATTTAGACTATAAAACGCTAGTGACGGCGTATCTGGGGCTTTTTATCGCGCTTGCTTTGTTTTTGCCTAAAATTTACATCACGAATCAAATTTATTACATCAGTCGCGAAATCGGCGATCTAAGCGGTAAACGCGACGTCTTGCTAGAAGAAAACAGAGAGCTTCGCCTAAAACTTGAGCGAATGAAATACAAAAATCAAATTTTAGATCCGCTTATTTTGCAATAACTAAATCCCAGCCTCAGACTGCGCGACTAGGCGCTCTAGGACGTATTGCTCCAAGTCCTTGCGCGGGATTTCGTTTTTTACCGCTTCGTTGTAGATCATCTCGACTTTTGTGGAGTATTTTTCGTAGCTAAAATACGGAAAATGCACACTCCAAGCCTTTTTTATGAGCTCTTTACTCACGGCTTTTCTCCCCAAATTTTAAACATACCAACCCCATAAAAACAGCCGATGTGCCCGCCACGGCGCTAACAATCGAGAGGTGAAAATCGAGTTTGGTAAAAAGGTGGTGCGTCAAAAGCAGTAAAATAAAAAATACGACGAAGCACAAAAGCCCGTAAACCAGGTAAGTTCTTGCGTAACGAAATTTAAAATTTAGCTTGGCCGGATCCACTAACATGCCTTCGTTAAAAAGGCAGTTTGCTTCGAGTAGATCGCGAAACAGCACGGGTTGCTTCGAGATAACAAAGATATTTTCTAGGATTAAATTTTTAAACGCGTTATTTTTCATATTTATGATTATCCTTAAATTTAGCCTCAATTATAGCAAAAACTTCGTAATCCAAGCTAAAATTTGGCCTTAAAGCAACGCTTTTTTAAGAGTATTTGAGCTAAAATTACTTAAAATTTAAGGAGAAAAAATGAACGGAATAGTATATCTAAACGGCGAGTTTATAGACGCAGCGGCGGCTAAGGTTAGCGCATTTGACCGCGGATTTATCTTTGGCGACGGCATCTACGAGGTCGTGCCTGTGCTAAATGGACGGCTCGTAGATAGGGAGGATTTTTGGGAGAGATTTGAGAGAAGCCTGGCTGCGATCGAGCTAAGCTTGCCGCTTTCAAAGAGCGATTTTGGGGGCGTTTTAGAGGAAGTAGTCTGGCGAAATAACCTAAAAGAAGGGGGCGTTTACATGCAGATCACTCGCGGCGTCGCCGACAGGGATTTTAAATTTATAAAAGGCTTAAAACCGACTTGTTTCGTGTTTTGCTATGAAAAAGATATCGTCGCAAACCCCGACGCCGCGACCGGTATCGAGGTCGTTAGCGTCGAGGATATCCGCTGGAAGCGCCGCGATATCAAGTCCATCTCGCTTTTGGCGCAGTGCTACGCCAAAGAACAGGCCGTAAAAGCCGGCGCCTACGAGGGCTTTATGGTCGAAAACGGCTTTGTGACCGAGGCGACTAGCTCGTCTGCTTTTATCATAAAAGATAACGTCCTGATAACTAAGCCGCTATCAAACGAGATTTTGCCTGGTATCCGCCGCAAGGTGATTTTAGGTTTTGCCGAAAAGGCGGGGCTCGAGATCAGGCAGCGACCGTTTACGATGCAAGACGTTTACGATGCCGACGAGGTGTTTATCTCGGCTGCGACGCTACCGATACT
>NZ_AOTD01000264.1 GCF_000344295.2 Campylobacter showae CC57C
AACGAAGTATAAACCAAAAAGACAAGCCGCCGTTATTGCTCCGCGATTTGCACCTTTTTCTTACACTTCACGCACTCGTGAAACGTCCCTTTTTTGAGCTCTTTTTTGATCATATCGCCGCCGCATTCGTCGCATTTTTCGGCGACTGGCTCGTAGTTTGAGACGAAGTCGCATTTTGGATAGTTTGCGCAGCCGTAAAATTTACCTCTGCGGCTGATGCGTTCGACGATGTCGCCGCCGCATTTTGGACACGGTACGTCGATCTTTTTTAGCTCTTTTTTCGGTTTTGCGGGCACTTCGCCTTCCTGTGCGCCTTGCTCAGCTTTGGCGATATTGCGCGAGTATTTGCATTTTGGGAAATTTCCGCACGCGATAAACTCGCCGTAGCGTCCCTTTCGCAGTAGCATTTCGCCGCCGCACTCCGGGCACTTTTCGCCGATAGGGGTGGCTACTTTTTGGCTTTTTATGCCGGTTTTGCCCGCCGAAATTTTATCCATAAACGGATGATAAAAATCACTCAAAAGCTTTTGCCAGTCGGCTTTGTCTTCGGCGACGTGGTCGAGCTTTTCTTCCATATTCGACGTAAATTCGCTATCTACGATATCGCTAAAATGCTCCTCCAAAACGCCCATCATCGTAAAGGCGATCTCATTTGGCACGAGCTGTTTTTTCTCGACCTTGACGTAGTCGCGAGAGGTTAGCAGCGAGATGGTCGGCGCGTAGGTGCTAGGGCGCCCGATGCCTAGGCTCTCTAGCTTTTTAACGAGTCCGGCCTCTGAGTAGCGAGACGGCGGTTCGGTGAAGTGCTGCGAGCTTTTGATGCTTTGCAGGCTCATTTCGTCGCCGATTTTTAGGTCGGGTAAAATTTTATCCTTATCCATATCGCCGTAAACGCGGTAAAAGCCGTCAAATAGCACCTTGCGGCCGCTTATTTTGAACTCGCCCTTTGCGCCCGCGACGAATACGTTTTGCGTCTGGCTCACGCTCGCGCTCATTTGACACGCTAAAAAGCGGTTATAGATGAGCGTGTAGAGGCGTAGCGCGTCTTTTTCGAGGTACTGCGCGGCGATAGCGGGCGTGAAGCTGAGGTTCGTCGGGCGGATCGCCTCGTGGGCTTCTTGTGCACCTTTGCTTTTGGTGGCGTAAAATTTAGCCTTCGCCGGCAGGTAGCGTTCGCCGTACTCTTTCTCGATCATCTCGCGCGCAGCCGTGACGGCCTCTTTGGCGAGATTTAGGCTGTCCGTTCTCATATAGGTTATCGCACCCATGAAGCCCTGATGCGTCTGCACGCCTTCGTATAAATTTTGCGCGATCATCATCGTTTTTTTCGGGCTAAAACCTAGGCGGTTGCTCGCGCTTTGTTGTAGCGTCGAGGTCATAAAAGGCGGCGCGGGCTCTGTTTTGCGCTCTTTGGCCTCGATCTCGCGGACGCTAAATTTATCGCTTTTTAGATTTTCTACTATAAATTTGGCTCTATCGCCGTTTGTTATCGTTAGCTTTTCTATCTTTTGCGCTTCAAATTTAACTAGCTCGGCGTCGAGGTCTTTTTTGAAAACCGCGTCGATACTGTGGTACTCGACCGGCTTAAAGTCGCGTATCTCGCGCTCTCTATCTACGATGATTTTTAGCGCGGCGCTTTGCACTCGTCCCGCACTTAGTCCCTTTTGTATTTTTAAATTTAACAGCGGCGAGAGTTTGTAGCCTACGATTCGGTCTAGCAGGCGGCGGGCTTGTTGTGCATTTACGCTATCCATATTTATCGTGCGCGGATTTTTTAGAGCGGCCTCGATGGCGCTTTTTGTGATCTCGTGAAATACGATACGAGGCAGGCTTTCGGGCTTTTTGCCGATGGCTGCGGCGATGTGGTAGGCGATAGCTTCTCCTTCGCGGTCCTCATCGGTTGCGAGGTAGATTTGATCGGCGTTTTTAGCGAGTTCTTTTATCTCTTTTACTATTGCGGAGTGATCGGCGCTTATTTTGTACTCGGGCGTAAATTTTTCGCCCTCGATCTTGATGCCAAATGCCGTCTTTGGCAGATCTCTGATATGGCCTTTTGATGCGATGACGTCGTAGTTGCTTCCGAGGAAATTTTTTATCGTTTTGGCTTTCGCGGGGGACTCCACGATGATTAAGCTTTTCATTAATATAGCCTTTTTATTTTTTTGCGGTAATTGTAGCAAAAATTTTGGCCGAAAAAGAAATTTGAAAATTTTTTCATTTACCTCTAAAGTTTTTTTGATTTCGTCCGATATAGTTTTCGTGCGACAAGAAGTCGTAACTAAACTTTAAAAGGATTTACAATGAGTTTTCGTATTAACACTAACGTAAACGCACTCAACACACACGCAAACGCAGTCGGTAACAACAGAATGTTATCTAACTCTCTTGGCAGATTAAGCTCAGGTTTGAGAATCCAAACAGCAGCGGACGACGCTTCTGGTCTATCGATTGCCGATAGCCTTCGCTCTCAGGCTTCTGCTCTTGGCCAAGCTATCGCTAACGGTAACGACGCTATCGGTATCATCCAGGTAGCGGATAAGGCTATGGACGAGCAGCTAAAAATTCTTGATACTATCAAAGTAAAAGCTACTCAATCAGCTCAAGACGGTCAAACTACTCAGTCTCGTCAAGCGCTTCAGGCAGACATCGTTCGCCTAATGGAGGAGCTAGACAACATCGGCAACACGACGTCTTTCAACGGTCAGCAGCTACTAAACGGAACATTCTCTAATAAAGAGTTCCAAATCGGTGCTTACTCAAACCAAACAGTTAAGGCTTCTATCGGCGCTACAACGTCAGATAAGATCGGTCTAACAAGATTTGAGAGCTCAAAACTTTTAACTGGATTTGCCAAAGTTGATCTTAAGTTCCTAAATGTTGACGGAGTTAACGATGTTAAAGTAGCGCGAGCGGTCGTTTCATCTGGTCTTGGCAACGGAATAGGCGCTTTGGCAGAAAACATCAACAAGGTTTCAGATAAGACTGGCGTTAGAGCTACATTTGATGTTACTTGGATAGCATCTAAATCAATAAGCGGCGGCCTAATTAAATCTCTTACAATCAACGGCGTTAAAATAGGAGACCTAGACGTAAAAGCAAACGATGCGAACGGCGCTTTGGTAAACGCTATCAATGCCGTGAAAGATCAAACCGGAGTTGAAGCATCAGTAAATACTGAAGGCAAAATGGTTTTAACAAGCAGACAGGGTCGTGCTATTGAGATCAAAGGTAAAGATATTAGTGCTGGTCTTGGCGGAAAAGGCGTTAAGGCTAACGGCTCTTCTTTAACTGCTGGCTTCGTCGGTAGATTAAATTTGGTTCGTCTAGACGGACGCGATATTAAGATGAGTGGTGCGCTTCTTTCTAAGGCATTTAGTGATAAAGGCGGTGCGCAACAATCTGTATCATTAAGAGACGTAAGAGGTCAAATAGATAAAAACTTGGCTACCGCTATGGGCTTTCAAAGAATGAGTCTTAACATATCGTCAAACCAATCAGCAGGCGTTATGACTCTACGCGGCGCGATGGCTGTTATGGATATCGCTGAGTCAGCTCAAAAAACTCTTGATCAGATCCGCTCAGACCTAGGTTCTGTTCAAAATCAGCTTGTTGCAACTGTAAACAATATCACAGTTACTCAAGTAAACGTAAAATCAGCTGAATCTCAAATCAGAGATGTTGATTTCGCTAGCGAATCAGCAAACTTCTCTAAGTTTAACATCCTTGCTCAGTCAGGAAGTTACGCTATGAGCCAAGCTAACTCTGTTCAGCAAAATGTCTTGAGACTACTTCAGTAGTATTAAACTCTTCTAGTGAAGTAAGGTCGTTTTAGGCTTTACTAAACTAGTATTTGGCGAGTGTGTTTATAATACGCGAATTAAAGTCCTAGATCTGTTTATTGATCTAGGACTTATTCTGCTTTTATTATATTCATTTGATTATTTCAAAAAATAACTTGACTGACTCGGTATTTTAAGTGCTTCAAAGTAGGCAATTAAACAAAGATATAGACAAATTTGACTACAAAATTCCCTTACCTTTCTGAAAAGTAGTAAAACAAATAAGCACGGCATGCGGATTGCCGCACCCAGAAAATCTAAATTTGTATCTGTTTTACGCAGCAATCCAGTTTGCCAAGGAAGTCGCTACTAAAAAATATTAATCACAAAGGTCTAGCCTTTTTAAAAGCCTAAAAAGACAATTTAAAATCTTCTTTGGCTTCCCCGATCTCATTTTTAGTTATGAGATTTCGTTTTTTTAATTCCCTAACCAAATTTTTAGATGCTTTTTTTGTGACTTCTATTTCGGCATTTAGTCCGCCTGCAGCTGAAAATAGCCAGTATTTATGCATTTCTATCCACTCGATCAATTTATTTACTTTTTGCATTACCGTATCGCTTGGGGCTACAGAAATTTTAGCAAGCTCAAGCTCTTGGTGATAAATCGATATAGACACGATATTTTCAATAAAAGGCTTAAATTTCGCCCTAGAGATGATTTCTTTTGTCTTATCTATTTTGTTAGAAATTTCAACTAATTGCGGGAAAAGTTCCTTGGTTATTTTATTTTCGTCTCTTAGCTTTATTATCTCGTCTATTTTAGGCACGATATCTAGGAATACTGTTTCAATTATTCGCTTAGCCTCGCTCTCGATACTGAGCTTTTTTACTATAAATTTATATGCTTTTAGTAGATTTTTGTCGACATCCTCATCTTTTGTAGGTTTAATATGCGGCAGATTTTTTGGTTTTTTATTTTTGCAAAGCTTTTTTAGGGTTTCTAAAAACGGCTTTTCTATGCTGCCTTCTATTCTTGCACCGCCTTCGGTGCAGTTGTATGTCGTTATATCCTTTTTATTTGATTGCTCGATATCGGCTTCAAACTGATTTCTAAATTTATCCCAAATATATGTTGTTCGCACTTCGCCCTCGCCACCGTAAGCTTTTACATAGAGGTACTCGTCTGCTTGGGCAAATGCGTGTCCTGTTGCGTGAGACTTGCCGTCTGGGGCAAAGGCTAGGTCTTGTCCGATCAAAATGATGTTTTTATGCCCTAATACGTAGGCTAGTTGGTAGGCTTGATTTGCTGTAGAATGTCCAAGCCCTAAGTAGCCGTATTTTCTTAGCTTAAACGCCGTTTCGTTTTGCTGAGGTCTCATAGTGAGAGCTAGACGGCGCGGTAGGATATTTTTTATCGTTTGTTTGTGAGTCAATGAAGCGACTATAAAATAAATATCTTCGTCAAATTTTTTATTTTTATGCTTAAAAAAGCTAGACGTCGCCTCTACTCGCTCAATCGAAGTTACATAGTCTGGCTTAATTCCGTGTTTGAATAGTATCGGATAAGAGGCATCAAGACTGATAATGGTAACATAATGAGCAAATTTTTTGAGCGTACTAAGCTGCTTATCTAGGCTAGGGCCTGTTGAGACTATTACTGCCGTATCCATTGATTTATAGCGTTTTTTCACAAGATCTACATACGGATAGTTTTTTATCATCGTCGGCAAATTTTCTATATGCTGCCTAACGCCGATTAGATTATCGTCGATGCTGTTGCCGTGACCTGCGACCATTTGAGATATAGCCTTTGTAAATTCTTGATTTATTTTCATGTAGTCTTCGCTAAAATCGTCGTAAAAACGCGAGTGTATATGAAGGTCGTAAATTTTAGCGTATGATGCGAATTTATGATTGCAGATTAGATAATAAAACTGTGTATATGTGGCAAATTCAGAGAAAAAGAGCGTTAATCGCTCGCTCGCGAGTTCTTGCGACAAATCAACTAAATTTAGCGTTGCGTAAATGATTTCTATTTCAGGCTCTATGACTACGATTTTTTGGTGAGTTTCGTTTTTTAAGAGGGCTTTATAAAGTATTCCGTTACCTAACCCGTAAAAATACATAATCGGATAGCGTTTATACTCTTTTTCGATGGAGTCTAGTGCTTCTTGTACGTCTTTAATCGGATTATCATAGATGTATTTTAGGGTTTTGTTGTTTATGATATTTATATCAATAGGATCTTTGCCGATAAAAATGTCGTAATCCTTCATTTCTTCCATTCCCCAAAGACGAGCGGCTAAAATTTCATCTTGCTGAAAGAGGGCATTAAGGTTGCGTTGAAATACCGGATTTTGTGGGCCCTCGGCGTTTGTCATCTCTTGTTTTTTTGCGTTTTGATGGTTTAAATTTATCTCTTTATCTATCTCTTTTGCCATTTTCTCTCCTTTTTATAGATCTTCTTTTTTAATTCTCTCGCTAAATTTTATCTCTCTTTTTGCTTTTTTACCCAGTAGCCCCGGTAAAAATTTAGGGTGCAAGCCGTATCCGGGGCGTACGCTTTTTATGTTTTTTTCGCTAAAGATTTCGCCCTCTTTGATATCCGCGCAGGCATAAAGCGAGCGGGAAAATCGGCGATTTTGCACGGCCTTATCGTCTAGTTCGTAGTTTACTTTGCCAAGCAGCGCTTCGGCGTCTCGCACGGCTTTTACCATCTCGCCAAACTCCTGCTCGTCCAAGCTAAAAGCCTCATCGACGCTGCGAACGCTTTTATCTAGGATAAAGTGCTTTTCTATGACGCGAGCGCCTAGGCTCACGGCGACCACTGGTGCTACGATACCTAGCGTATGGTCTGAAAAGCCGACTTCTACGCCAAATTTTCGTTTCATATCGGCAATCGTGCGTAGATTCATCTCATCAAGCGGAGCAGGGTAGCTAGACGTGCATTTTAAAAGCGCGATCCGCTCGTTTCCCACATCTTTGCAAATTTGTACGACGTCGGCGATTTCTTGCTCGGTCGCGATGCCTGTGGAGATGATGATCGGTTTGCCCTTGAGCGCGACGTATTTCACGAAATCATAGTCCGTGACCTCAAAGCTCGCTATCTTGTAAGCGGGCGGGTTAAATTTCTCTAAAAAGTCCGCGTCGTCTCTGCAAAACGGGCTTGAAAAGCAGATGAGCCCTTCGTCCCGTGCCGCAGCAAAAAGCTGCTCGTGCCACTCTCGCGGTGTCAGAGCTTGCTTGTAGAGCTCATATAAATTCGCCCCGTCCCACAGTCCGCCTTTTATCATGAAATCCTCGCTGCGCGAATCTAGCGTGAGGCCATCTGGCGTGTATGTTTGCAGTTTTATGGCGTCTGCGCCCGCGCGCTTAGCTGCTCTTATCGTATCAAGCGCCGTTTGCAGGCTGCCCGAGTGATTTGCCGAGAGTTCGGCGATGATAAATACCTTTTCGTCCGTGTTGAAATTTGCTATTTTCATAAATTTTCCTAACTTTTAGCCATTATATCAAGTTTGCGTAAAGATAACGACATATAGCTCATTCGCTCGTCGCGCTCGTAAATTTCAAAGCCGAATTTGCCGTATAGCGCGATCGCTTTTTCGTTTTCGTTGTAGGCGCACGATTTTAGCTCGCCGACTTTAAGCGTTTTGGCGGCGTATTCTACGATGGTTTGCATTAGGATTTTGCCTTTGCCTTTTAGTCCCGGATTTGCGTAAATGCCAAATTCGCAAGAATTCGCCTCGATATCCACGAAATCAATCACGCCGATGTAGTCGCTATCATCTTTTACCAAAAAATATCTTTTCGTTTCGTCGTTTTTCAAATTTGAGATAAATTTTCTGTGTTCTTGCTCGCTCACGCTTTTGTTTTTCATGTATTTTGCGACTCGCTCGTCGTTTCGCCAACGCAAAATCATCAAAATTTGCTCGTCCGTTAGATCGGTAAAATTTATAAGCTCAAGCATATCTCGTCCGCCTCGTAGATCTCGCGCCTGTTTGCCGCTAGCCACTGCGCCATCTCGTTTTGATTGTCCGCGACGCGCACGGCTTTAAATTTGGCGCCTAAAACCAGCGCTTCGTTTACAAGCGAGCTAGCTGAAATCACCAAAATTTCGCTCTCGTTCATAAGTCGCGCGACCTCGTTTGAGTTTATAAAAAGGCTAAAATTTGGCTCGCTATCCGCTAAAATTTGGAAATTTGCTAAATTCACGTTCGCGCTCGTCGTGAGGGCGGCTACTTTTTTGTTTTTCGCGAGCAAATTTGAGGCGATTTTGGCGGTCAAATTTAGCGCGTCAGTGCCGCCTAGCGCGATGAGATAGTTAAATTTTTTCTCGCGTTTGATTTTTGCTTCGCCATAAAACTCGCTCCTAACTAGCGGCGAAAGTATCAGCTCACAGTTTGCGGGCACTAGATTTGCGTATTTTTGGGGCTGGGCGTAGATATTTACGTTTAGCAAGTAGTCGCAAAAATGCTCTTTGTAGTTGTCGTCAAAGCTTAAAATTTGGACGCTCGTTTGCTCTTTGATTAGCTTTTCATCCGCCGCGCTAACGCCGTAATGATCGATCACCAGAAGCTCAAATTTATGCTCTTTTATCAAATTTACTAGCTCGCTTACGCCCATGCTTTTTAGCGTAAAAACGGGGTAGGGTATCTCGCCTATGAGACTACCTGGTAGATCTATACAAGCAAAGCTAACGTCTTTAAATTTTTGCGCCAAGATAAGGTCGCGCCTAATATGTCCGTGCCCGATTTTTGAGCCGCTATCTGCGCGGATGAGGGTTTTTAGATTTGAGATTTTGTCAAAATTCATCGAGCTTTTCCGCTAAATTTAAAATCCTAAGCGTCAAACACACGGCGGCGATGAGGTAAACCGCACCCGCCGAGGCGAAAAACAGGATCTGAACCTCGTTTAAGCCACGGTAGCTGGCCGCCAGATAAAAGATGTGCAAGATCCCCGCAACCGCAAAGATCTGCATGAGCGCTCTGGCTACCGATATTTTGGCCTTTATGTAATCTTTTTGCATTTTTCCTCAGCTGTAATTTATCTGGTAAAGCTTTTGCGCAAACTCGAAATCCTCCGGCGTGTCGATGTCGCAGACCAAATTTCGCGGTAGCAAAAATGCCCTGGAATGCGGCGCAAAGATCGGTTTTTTCTCCAGCCACGCCTCGCGCTTGCCGAAATAAAACGCGCCAGCGTCGTGATAGGCTCGCCCTAAATCCTGCGAGCGAGTTAACGCAAACTGCGGGTAAAACATATTTACGGCACCATCCTCGCCAAGCCTGATCGCGCGCTGGATCGGGAAGCTAAATTCGCAAGCGGAAAATAAAAACTCGCACCCGGCTTCCTCAAATTTGCCGTACGCCTCGCGTAAAATTTCGCCCGTGATGAGCGGCGCGGTCGCGTAAAGGCAGCAAACGTGGGAGTATTCGCCGCCTAGCCTTCTCGCCGCGTCCACTACGGCGTCGCTACTCGTGGTGTAGTCGTCGCTCAGCGCGGCGTCCCTCATAAACGGAACTTGAGCGCCAAATTTAACTGCGACGTCCGCGATCTCGGCGTTGTCGGTGCTAACGATCACTCGCTCAAAAACGCCCGAATTTAGCGCAGCTTCGATGCTGTAGGCTATCAGTGGCTTGCCTAAAAAATCTTTAACGTTTTTGCGCGGTATGCGCTTGCTACCGCCGCGAGCCGGGATGACGCAAAGGGCGCGGTTTTGGTTATCTCTCATCAAATTTACCGCCCTAAACCCTGCAGCCTTGTGGCGTATCAAAGCTCTTTAATACCTCAAAAAGCGCGTCCGCGACGAAATTTGCGTCCTCTAGGCTCATGCACTGATGGCACGGGATACTAAGCTCGGCCGCGTAAAAATCCTCGGCGCTAGGAACCGAGATATCGCCGTAGCGTTCGCGGTAAAAGCTAAATTTATAAGTCGGCTTATAGTGCACCTGCACGCCGATGCCGCGCTCGTGAAGGGCGGCAAAGATGTCCTCTTTGGCGCACCAAAATTGGCGAAAGAGCAAAATCGGATAGAGGTGGCGCGAGCTAACGACGTCGCTAGGTAGCTTCACAGTGCTAAAATACGGATTTTTCTCAAATTTTTCGTCGTAAAATTTGGCGATTTTCTCACGTGCCGCGATAGTTTCGTCTAGTCTTTTTAGCTGATTTAGCCCTAGCGCGCAGGCGACGTCGGGTAGGCGGTAGTTGTATCCGAGCACGCTTTGGTCGCTATCCCAGAGGCGTTTTTTAGCTATGCCGTGCGAGCGGTAAAGGCGTGCTAGGCGCGCTATCTCGTCGTCGTTTGTCGCTAGCGCGCCGCCCTCAAAGGTCGTTAGCGGCTTAACGGGGTGAAAGCTAAAAATGCTAACGTCCGCTTTTGCGCCGACTTTTACGCCGCCTTGCGAGCTACCCAGCGCGTGCGACGCATCGTCAAGCACCTTTATGCCGCGCTGCTTGGCTAGTTTTAGGATGGCGTCTAAATTTACTGGATTGCCGCCGAAATCAACCGCCGTTATGACTTTGGTTTTAGGCGTGATGAGGCTTGCTAGCGCGTTTTCATCGATATTTCCGTCAAATCTGACGGGTGCAAATTTAACCTCCGCTCCAGCCATTAGCGCTGCGTTTGCCGTTGCTGCAAACGTAATGGGCGTAGTTACGACCTCGTCTCCTTCTCTCACGCCTAGCGCTAGATACGCAACGTGAAGCGCGCTCGTCGCCGAGTTCATCGCTACGACGTGCTTTACGCCGACGTATTTTGCGATAGCCTGCTCAAATTCGCCGACCTTGTCGCCGCCCGTTAGGATATCGTCTTTTATGGCGCTCACGACGGCAGCGATGTCGGAGTCGGTGATTTGTTGTCTGCTGTAGGGTATCATTTTTATCCTTTTTCGGCTTGTCTTTTTCCGCTATACGTCGTTAAATTTAAAATTTTCTCGGTTACGTATTTTATATACGCTCCCTCGCAAATTTTAAATTTGCCTCGTCTAGCGAAAAAATACTTCGCCTTATTTTTCTAAATTTAAAGGCTTAGGCTCAAATTTTGTAAATTTCGGTCAAATTATTTACTCGCCTCGATCATCTCTAAAAGTCCGTCTTTACCTAGCCAAATTTTATTTTTATCCGAGCTGTACTCGAAATTTTCCTCCACGAGATGCCCTTTTTCGCCTAGCGCGTTTGTGCTAAAGTCGTCGTCTTTGCTCGTAAATTTGATCGACGGGCTGATCACGTAGTGGTCGTCGAACTCATATGTGAGGTGCGCGTCGTCCTTGCCGACCATGACCTCGTGCATCTTTTCGCCCGGACGGATGCCGATTATTTTTACGCCAAGACGTGGCGCCATGGAGCGAGCAAGCTCTATCATCGTCATCGACGGGATTTTTGGGATGAAAATTTCGCCGCCTTTCATGCGCTCAAAGTTTTTAAGTACGAAATTTACGCCTTGTTCAAGCGTGATCCAAAACCGCGTCATATCCGCGTGCGTGATCGGCAGCTCTTTTGCGCCTTCTGCGATCAGCCTTTTAAACAGCGGCACTACCGAGCCGCGCGAGCCCACGACGTTGCCGTAGCGAACGACGCTAAAGCGCGTTTTTTTGCTGCCCGCGATGTTGTTTGCCGCTACGAAAAGTTTATCGCTAGCAAGCTTGGTCGCGCCGTATAAATTTACCGGGTTGCACGCCTTATCGGTCGAGAGCGCGATGACCTTGCTCACGCCGCACTCTAGCGCCGCGTCGATGACGTTTTGCGCACCGTTGATGTTGGTTTTTATGCACTCCATTGGGTTGTATTCCGCGATAGGAACGTGCTTCATAGCCGCTGCGTGTATCACGTAGTCGATGCCGTTCATCGCGGTCATCAGGCGCTTTTCGTCGCGTACGTCGCCGATGAAAAATCGCATCGCAGAGTCTTTAAAAACCTGCGCCATCTCGTACTGTTTTAGTTCGTCGCGAGAGTAGATGACTAGCCTTTTTGGCTTAAATTTGGAGAGTAAAATTTCGGTATACTTTTTGCCGAATGACCCGGTGCCGCCGGTGATGAGAATGGATTTTCCGTTAAACATTTATTTTTGCCTTTCGCGGCTTGGTTTTCGCCGTACGTCGCAAATTTTAAATTTGTTTCGTCTAGCTAAAATGGTTCGCCGCTTATTTAAATTTTATTCAGCCGGAGCAAAAACCGTGCCTTAAATTTGATTCAAAATTTTATCCATAAATTTAATGCGGGCGCAGTATTTTTCGCTTTTACTTCACGCTTTGCGCTCGTAATGAGACTTTGCTACGAGGAGGCGAGGCGAATTTAAATTTTTAAGCGTAGGCTAACCGCAAAAAGGTTGTCTGGCTTAAAAATTTAAATACAACGAAGCATAAGCAAAAAAGACAAGCCCCTAAACTACTTCAAAATCCTAGGCAGAGTAATACCCTCCTGCGCCTGATATTTGCCCTTTTTGTCCGCATACGTCACTTCGCACGGCTCGTCGCCCTCGATAAATAGCACCTGCGCGATGCCCTCATTTGCGTAAATTTTAGCAGGTAGCGGCGTCGTATTTGAAATTTCTATCGTGATGTGCCCCTTAAATCCAGGCTCAAAAGGCGTGACGTTTACGATGATACCGCAACGAGCGTAGGTGCTTTTGCCCAGGCATATGGCTAGCACGTTATCTGGCATGTTAAAATACTCGATTGTGCGCGCTAGAGCGAATGAATTTGGCGGGACGATGCACACATCGCCTTTAAAGTCCACAACGTTTTTCTCGTCGAAATTTTTCGGATCGACCACGGTACCGCCGATATTTGTAAAGATTTTAAACTCGTCGCCCACGCGGATATCGTAGCCGTAGCTAGACACTCCGTAGCTAACCACGCCGCGTCCGACTTGCTCCTCGGCAAACGGCACTATCATCGCCTTTTCGTGCGACATTTTGCGTATCCAGGCGTCAGATTTTAGCCCCATTTTTTACCTTTATTTTAAATTTACGCGATTATAACATAATTTAAATTTACCTAAAATTTGAGCATGCATTCTCGCTATTTGCTAAATTTAAATTTGAAAAAACTCGGTTTATTATTTTGTACAGTTATAAATAATACCAAAATATTTTTCTTATACTTTAAATATGATTTATCTCAAAAATTTAATAAATAATAAGCTTTACGGGGATACAATTTCATTTAACAAAATACCTTCAAAAGGAGCAAAAATGAAAATCAAGTCTTTGGCGCTTATGTTTTTGGGCGTTAGCGCTTATGCGCATTTTGGTATGGTCGTACCGTCAAATTCGACCGTGGACGACGAGAAAGAGGCAAATTTACAGATTACTTACAAATTTACCCATCCTTTTGAGGGCGATATGATGAATCTGGCCCTTCCAAACGAGGCGGGCGTTTTCGTAAACGGCAAAAAAGAGGCGATAAAAGGCCTAAAAGAGCTAAAAGAGGATAAATTTAGCTACTTTACGGCTAGCTACGACGTAAAAGAGCCCGGCATTTATCAGTTTTATATGGATCCAAAGCCCTATTTCGAGCCTGCGGAGGATAAATTTATAAGGCATATAACAAAAACCGTCGTCGATGCCTACGGCTACGGTGAGGGCTGGGATAAACCAGCCGGGCTAAAAGCCGAGATAGTGCCGCTAACGCGTCCTTATGGGCTTTATAAGGGAAATTTGTTTTCGGGCGTGGTTTATTATAAAGGAAAACCCGCTAAAAACGTAACCGTCGAGGTAGAGTACTATAATACCAAAGGACTAAAAGCTCCGTCCGATACGCACGTAACTCAGGTCGTAAACACGAACGAGCATGGCGAATTTAGCTTTGCGATGCCGCTTGAGGGCTGGTGGGGATTTGCCGCGCTGATAGACGACGATCAAAAGATAAAACACGAGGGCAAAGAGTATCCAGTGGAACTTGGAGCCGTCATCTGGGTGCAAACAAAAGAGTATAAATAAATGCACATCAGCGAAGGCGTTTTAAAGCCCGAAATCATCGTGCCTTGCTCGGCTCTTTGCGTTGTTTTGGTCTCAAGCTTGATTTACAAGCTAAAAACGAGCGAGATACCAAAAGTAGCGGCCGTCAGCGCGATGTTTTTTATGGCGTCTTTTATCCACGTGCCCATCGGCGTCATGTCGATACATCTCGTGCTAAGCGGCCTTGCGGGGGCGTTTTTGGGTGCAAATGCGGTCTTGGCTATTTTTATCGCGCTCTTTTTTCAGGCCTTGCTGTTTGGTTACGGCGGACTTAGCGCGCTTGGCGTAAATTTGCTGATCATCGCCTCTCCGGCGCTTCTTAGCCCATATCTTTTAAAGCTATCTTTTAAGCGATATAGATCGTTTTTTTGGTTTTTGATCGGGTTTTTGCCTATACTTTGCTCTTCGGTTTTGCTATCCTCGGTTCTTGTTTTAAACGGCAAAGAGTTTGCGCCCGTGGCCGCGCTCGTTTTTACTTCAAATTTAGCCCTTATGGCGCTTGAGGGGATCATCTCGCTTTTTGCGCTTTCTTTTATTTATAGGGTTAAAAAGGATCTTTTGATTTGCTAAAAATACTTTTAATCATGCTTTTTGCAAGCATCCTAAACGCGCACTCTCTAAAAGGCTTTGCAAAGCAAGATGGCGAATTTATCGAGATAAAAAGCTATTTTTACGGAAATTCCCCTTGTAAAAATTGCCCCGTAGCTTTTATAAAAGACGGCACCCAGATAGCAGGCGCGCAAACAGATGAAAACGGCTTTGCCAGAGCTAAAATCCCTGCCGATGAATTTGACATCCTGATCGACGGCGGACTGGCGCACGAAAAAAGGATCAAATTTACCGCAAACAAAGACGAGCTAAAAAGCGCCGAAAGTAACGCGTCAAGCGATGTATCAAAGGTCAAATTTGACGAAAGCGAGGAGGATTTTGGGGCTTACGCGCTTAAATTTATCCTTGCATTTGCCGGAGTCGGGCTGTTTTTCGGCGGAATTTATCTACTAAAAAGAGGCAAATGAACATATCTGTTTTACTCGTTTGCTTTACTTTTTTTAGTTTCAAAGTCTCGCTTTCAAACGGCACGGACGTGGTTTTCATCGCGCCCGTAATATTTTTAGCGATTTTAAATTTTAAAAATCTTTTTGAAATTTTAAAATCCGTTTTAAAACTAAATATTTTTATAATTTTAGTCGTCTTAAGCCTCGTTCTTTACGGAGAATACGCGCTTGCAAAGCTGATATTTATAAGGTCAAATTTGATCATACTTTTTGGACGGCTGGCTTTTTATAGAAGCGATTATTTTAGTATCGCGCTTGCGGTTTCGTCGCTAAATTTAGGCGACAAGCTAACGGCGATTTTTTATTTTAGCGCCAAATTTACGGCCGATCTTAAAACGATATTTGCAAGGCTAAAAAAGACTCTAAAAGTTCGGGGATTTGAGCCTAAAGCCTCGCTTTTTACCTATAAAATTTACGCAAATTTAGTCGCTATGCTTTTTTTGGAGGCGTTTTATAAGGCGAGCGTTCTTGAAAAAACCTTCGTTTGCAGGGGATTTGACGGCAAGCTTTACGGGGATAAAAGCCTAAAAATAGGCGTTAAAGACGCCGTTATAATCGCTTTGACGGCGTGTTGTTATATTTTTAGTTTAGGAGTCACGATATGAGCTGCACGATAAGTCTAAAAAACGTCTGCGCAAAAATAGGCGAAAGAACGCTTTTTGAAAATCTAAATTTAAACGCGACGCACAAGGACAAAATCGCGCTCATAGGCCCAAACGGCTGCGGTAAAAGCACGTTGCTAGAGATAATGGCGGGGCTTAAATCACCTTGTGGCGGACATATCGAGCTGTTTCATCATAAAATTTCAAACCTTGATGAGTATAAGCCGTTTCGCCGCGACGTGGGCTATCTTTTTCAAGAAAGCAACGATTGTTTCATCTGCCCCAGCGTACTTGATGATGTGATATTTTCGCTACTTAGCCGCGGCAAGGACAAAGACGGCTCTCGCGCAAAAGCCGAGAAAATTTTACGTGAGCTTGAAATTTGGCATCTAAAAGACGAGATAGTGTTTAACCTTTCCGGAGGCGAGAAAAAGCTCGTCGCGCTAGCTGGGATACTGGTGGCCGAGCCTAAAATTTTACTACTTGACGAGCCTACGACTGCGCTTGATGCGGATATGCAAAGAAGGATAGCCGCTATCTTAAAATCGCTCGACGTCACGCAGATAATCGTCTCTCACGACAAGGAATTTATAAGCGACGTAGCGAGCGCGATGTACCGCCTAACCAAAAGCGGACTAGAGCCGATATAAAATATTTTTATTTATACTTCTTTAAAAAAGCTCCGAAAATATCAAAATTTATCAATGTATAATGATATATTTCATAAAATTGATAAATTTTATTTCAAAGGAGAATTTGATGAAAAAATTACTACTTATTTCTATCGCGGCCGCGGTTGCCTTTGGCAGCGAAAATTTGCTCGTAGGAGCTGGCGGCGGATACAAAAAACCGGTCACTGAAGTGATAGAAAATCTCAAAAAAGAGGGCGTGCAGATCGAGGGCGCGTTTGCAAATTTGGGCCAGATAACCATCCAAGCAAAAGAGGGCAAGATGGCTGCGATCGTGGGCGACGAGGCGTTTTTGAAAAAAACGGATCTTGAGATCAAAGCTTACGAGCGCATCGGCAAGGGCGCTTTGGTGCTAGTCTCGCCAAAAGGCAAGCAGATAAAAGACGTCTCTGAGCTAAAAAATCTTGCCAAAATCGCGATGCCCGATGCCAAAAAAGCGATCTACGGCGTGAGGACGACGGAGTTTTTGAAAAACTCGGGACTAGAGGCCGATCTAGCGCCTAAGATGCTACCGGTCGCGGGCGTACCGCAAGTAGTCGCCTACGTCACGAACGGCGAAGTGGACGCGGGTTTTATCAACTCGACCGAGGCTGTGGCTAGAGAGGGCGAGTTTGGCAGCGTGATATATATCGACGAGGCGCTTTATAGCCCCGTTTTCATTTCGGCGGCCAAGCTTCCGGCGTGCTAAGGTAGCGAGGCGTGCGCTAAATTTATAGACGAGATAAAAACTTCTCGCTCGAAGGAAATTTTCGCTAAATTTGGGCTAAAATAATTTAAATCGCCGGCTTTTGGCTCGGCCGAATTACCTTCAAATTTGACGTAAAATTTAACTCAAACGAAAAGCAAAATTTAACGAAAAAAGGAAAAATTTGCAGGAACTTACCTGGCTCGTCCATCCGCTGCTTTTAAGCGCCAAAACGCTTGCCGTGACCTTTGTGCTACTTCTATTTTTAGGGCTTGGCGCGGCTTATTTTTTGGCGTTTTCCCGCGGAAATTTTAAGGCTTTTTTGGAAGCGGCCGTGATTTTCCCGCTCATTTTCCCGCCGATTGCTACGGGATTTTTGCTGCTTTATATCTTGGGGCGAAACGGCGTGATCGGCAAGGCGCTAAATTTACAGATCGTTTTTAGCTTTTCAGCGCTTGTTATAGCTTCGTTTTTAGCGGGTTTGCCGCTGTTTGTAAAGCCCGTTCAAAGCGCGCTTGAAAGCCTGCCCAAAAGTCTAATCGAAGCGGGTCAAAGCCTAGGCAAAAATCGCTTTGAGATCGCCGTTTTTATCCTCATCCCAAACGTCTTTAAAAGCGTTGTTTCGGCGCTGGTTTTGGCCCTAGCTCGCGGCCTTGGCGAGGTCGGTATCACGCTGATGCTAGGCGGAAATATCGTGGGCAAAACCGACACCGTTTCGCTAGCGATCTATAATGCGGTTTACGACGGCGAAAACGGCCGCGCGCTCATTTTGAGCGTGATTTTGGTCGTGCTTAGCTTGGTGCTTTTCGGATTTATAAATTTTCTCGAGCGAGCTAAAAAATAGACTAGCGTCGTAAATTTGTCATTTTAAACGTTTAAAGCGGCGAATGCCCCGAATTTACCCCGAGCGTAAAAACAAAATACGCCTTTACGAGCATAAATTCATTATTTTTTTGCTACAATAAGAAGTTTTGAACTTTAACTATTTAGGAGAAATTTCTATGAAAAAAGAAGACATAAAAGAGCTGATCGAGTTTTTTAACGAGATGGATATGAACCGCATAAAAGTAAAAAGCGGGGATTTTGAGGTCGAGCTAGAAAAATTCGCCGACTGCTGCGAGCTGCCAAAGCCCGTCGTCCAAGCTCCCGCCCCGACTCCGACTCCGGTAAACGTTGTGGTAAGCTCAGAGGTCAAAGCTCCTGCTAATTCTCCAAAAGACAGCATAAAATCGCCTATGGTAGGTACTTTCTACGCTGCTCCGAGCCCCGGCGCGGCGCCGTTTGTAAAAGTAGGCCAGCGCGTGAGAAAAGGCGACGTCGTGGGCATCATAGAAGCGATGAAAATAATGAACGAGATCGAGGCCGAATTTGACTGCCAGATCAGCGAGCTGCTCGTTTCCGACGGTCAGCCTGTCGAGTTTGGCTTGCCGCTATTTGGCGTGGAGAAAATTTGATGGAAATAAAAAGAATTTTAATCGCAAATCGCGGCGAAATCGCGCTGCGAGCCTTGCGAACGATAAAGGAAATGGGCAAAGAAGCCGTCGTGGTCTACTCCACGGCCGATAAAGACGCGCTCTACGTCAAATATGCCGACGTGGCGATCTGCATCGGCAAGGAGCGCTCAAGCGACAGCTACCTAAATATCCCGGCCATAATCAGCGCGGCCGAGATCAGCGAAGCCGACGCGATATTTCCGGGCTACGGATTTCTCAGCGAAAATCAAAATTTCGTCGAAATTTGCTCGCATCACAAGCTAAAATTTATCGGCCCTAGCGTAGCCGCGATGGCGCTAATGAGCGACAAAAGCAAGGCAAAGCAGATGATGCAGCGCGCGGGCGTACCCGTGATCCCGGGATCTGACGGTGCCGTAGCCGACACCAAGGCCGCCAAAGAGCTAGCTAAAAAAATCGGCTATCCGGTCATCCTAAAAGCTGCAGCCGGCGGCGGCGGACGCGGTATGCGCGTGGTAGAGCGCGAAGAGGATATCGAAAAGGCGTTTTGGTCGGCTGAGAGCGAGGCGATGAGTGCGTTTGGCGACGGAACGATGTATATGGAAAAATACATCCTAAACCCGCGCCACATCGAGGTTCAGATCATCGGCGACAGCCACGGCAACGTCCTGCATATCGGCGAACGCGACTGCTCTATGCAGCGCCGCCACCAAAAGCTGATCGAAGAAAGTCCCGCGATATTACTAGACGAAGCGACGCGAGAGAGGCTACACGAAACGGCGATAAAAGCGGCAAAAGCTATCGGTTACGAGGGTGCGGGAACGTTTGAGTTTTTGGTCGATAAGGATCTAAATTTCTACTTCATCGAGATGAACACCCGCCTGCAGGTCGAGCACTGCGTGAGCGAGATGGTGAGCGGCCTGGATATCATCGAACTGATGATAAAAGTAGCCCAGGGCGAGGCGCTACCGCCGCAAGAAAGCATCACGCTAAAAGGCCACGCCATCGAGTGCCGCATCACGGCCGAGGATCCAAACACATTTACGCCAAGTCCAGGCAAGATAACAAAATACGTCTGCCCGGGCGGCCGCAACGTGCGTATGGACAGCCACATCTATCAGGACTACTCGATCCCGCCGTACTACGACAGTATGATCGGCAAGCTCATCGTCTGGGACACCGATAGAAACAGAGCCATCCACAAGATGAAGGTGACGCTCGAGCAGCTCATCATCGGCGGCATCAAGACCACGCGCGATTTTCATATCGCGATGATGGAGAACCAAGACTTCATCAACAACAACTACGATACCAACTACCTTTCCCGCCGCTAAATTTGCGGTTACGTGCCGAAGCGAGTTTAAATTTGCTTCGGTGCGACTACTTTACATTTAAATTTATCGGCAAAACCCGCATCGCTTTACCCTTACTCAAAATATTAAATTTATAAAGCTCTTATCCGTGCAGCGTTAATAATACAAACCAGACAAATTTGACGTCGTAAAGGTACGGGTTTGGGCGAACAAGCAAATAAAATACGGGCATCAAATTTAAAAATTAGCCGCGCAAATTTTAGTATAATATCCCAAATTTAACTAGGCAAAAGCGATGATAAACGACGAATTTTACATGTCTCTAGCCATAAAAAAGGCTTGGGAGTTTCAAATTTTAACCTACCCAAATCCAGCCGTCGGCTGCGCGGTTTTAGACGCCGACGGTAGACTGCTCTCGGTCGCCGCGCATAAAAAAGCGGGCTTTTTGCACGCCGAGCCAAGCGCGATTTTATTGGCGCTCTGCCAAAAGTGCGAGGCGTTTTTAAGGGATTTTTTACGAGACTACAACGCGGCTTTGGGCGTCAAATTTGAAAACGCGGCCGAGCTTGAAAATGCGGACTTAGAGCCAAATTTCACGTATGAATACATCCTTCAAAATCACGGCGATCTGCTAAAAGGCGCCAAGGCCTACGTGACGCTCGAGCCCTGCGCTCACCGCGGCAAAACTCCGCCTTGCGCCGGGCTTTTAAGTCGGCTAAAATTTGCCGAAGTCGTTATCGCTAGAGGCGACGAAAACGCCGTGGCAAGCGGCGGCGCGGATATCTTGCAAAGCGGCGGCGTAGCGGTCAAATTTGACGCACTAAGGCAGCAGGCGGACGAGCTAATAGAGCCGTTTCTAGCGTGGCAGAGCGGAAATTTTAGCTTTTTCAAGCTCGCTCTTAGCGCTAACGGCGTCGCAGTAGGCACCGCGCAGAGCAAAATCATCTCAAATTTAGCCAGCCGCACCCACTCTCACCGCCTGCGTAGCGTGGCCGAGCTGCTAGTTATCGGCGGCGCTACCGTCCGCGCCGACCGCCCGAGGCTTGACGCCAGGCTTATAGAGCGCGGCAAAAATCCAAACGTGATGATCTATTCGCGCGAGCGGGAGCTTGACGCGTCTATACCGCTTTTTGGCGTGGAGGGCAGGAGCGTGCGCGTAACGAGCGATATAAACGAAGCTTTCGCACCGCATTTAACGATGTTTGAGGGCGGCGAAAACGCACTAAAAGCCCTAGATGAACGCGTAAAATGGCTGCTACTCTACCGCTCGAGCGAGTTTTTAGACGCGCCAGCGGTGAGGTTAAATTTAAAACTCAAGCCGCTATTTCACGGCGAGCTTGGCGGAGATGTTTACGGGTGGTATAGGATCGTGCGGGATTTGGGCTAGAGCGCGTCAAATTTAGCCAAATGATTTTATAAATTTAAAGGAGAAAAATGAAAGAGATAACGCTAAACGGAGCGAAATTTAAGGTCGCGGCAAACACGATGGATGAGCTAAAAAGCGAGGCTCTGGGCGATAAAAACGGCCAGATGTATAAATTTCTAGCTAAATTTAACGCAAGCGAGCCTGATATCTTTATCCTAGATGGCTTTGCGACAAAGGAAAATTTGGAGATAAAAGAGGGCGCAAACGTCGTATTTATCAGACGCGGCGCGATGCCTGGACGCGAAGTGCTAAAAGCCATGATCGCCTCCAGAAATAGCCCCGAGCTAAATGCGGCGCTAGCTAGCGGCTGCGTGGGCGTGGCGGGACCTGGCGGCCTTGGCTCAAACATCGCGCTAAGCCTAGCTCGCACGGGAGTCGCCAAGCTCGTGCTGGCCG
>NZ_AOTD01000265.1 GCF_000344295.2 Campylobacter showae CC57C
TAAATTTTGCCCTTTTTCGTTCGCATTTAGATTTTCGCTAGAAACCTCGATCTCCGCACCTTTTGAATGCTCGGTAGAAGCGAGTTTATCGCTCAAATTTGACTCAGCGACTTTAATTTCCTCGACTGTCGCAGCGCCGCTTTTTCTCTCTAAAGATTGCAGTTTTTCTGGCTCTAAATTTTGAACATTTTGCGAGCTATTTTCTAAATTTTGATCGATTTGCGAACCAACTTCTAAATTTTGCTCTTTTGCCGAGGCACTTTGAGCGTGCAAAATTTCGCCGTTTAAATTTGACTCTGTTTGCGTTTTTTCTCGCTCGTCAAGTTTTTGCTCATCGCCTTGCGTCACCGGCCTAGATTTTGCGGAATTTGGCGCTGCGATACGCTTTACTTCGCCTTTTTGCAGGTTATCGAGCTGAGGTTTTTTGTAAATTTTCCTAGCGTCTTCTTTGAGCGCGTTATACACGCCGGCGCCGTTTTTGCTGCCGAATTTTGAGATAAATTTCATATGAAGCTCGCTGAGGCTACCCGAGTTTCGTATCAAGATCGCGATTTCGTCTCGGTTTTCTTCGATGAGCTGCGCCGTATGCGAGCGATTGAAGTCAAATTTGAGTTTATGAAATTCGCCGCCGTTTTTATCTTGTTTATTAAAAAACTCTATCACGTCGTCGTAAAATTTATCATTGCTGACGATGTAAATTTTATCTTTTTTGCGCGAGAGTTTACCCATCAAAAACGTAATTATTTTATCCGCGTAATCCTTGTGAGCGCTTTGTAAAAGTATGATTTTTATTTTGATTTTTCGTGCCAGAAACCACGCCAAAACGGAGATGCTTAGCTTTTGCCTATCGTTAGTTACGATATAAATTTTATCTTTTCGGTCTAGCTTTTTTAGCGTCGCTAGATTATCTACGCTTATGTTTTCATCATCTATTATAAATCTTGCCATATATTTCCTAAACGAGTCGGGGCAAGCACCCCGAAACTCTACATCTTATCTTTTGTCACGATAAGCAGCATTTTAAATTTTTCCGGAATCTTTAGCCCGTGCGGGATTTTACCCGGAAGCACGATAGTATCGCCTTTTTTGATATCAAAATGCTCGTCGCCGATGGTTAGCTTCATCTCGCCGTCAAGCGCGACCAAAAGAGCGTCGCCCGGAGCCGCGTGAGTGGAGAGCTGTTGGTCCTTTGAAAACGACAGTAGCGACATCGAGCCGCTTTCGTTTTTGACGAGCGTTTTGCTCACGATTTTGCCTTCTTCGTATTCGACCGCATCCACTAGGCTAAAAATAGCCGCCTTAGGTAAATGATCTATCATTAAGTCCTCCTTAAAATCGATTGAGACGTATTTCGTCGGTTCGTTGAAAACTAGTTTTCGCCACACTTTTTTCTCTATCAGGCAGGCCTCTTCGCCGCCTAGGCACATCTGCTTGTCGCCGTAGTGCAAACTCGCGCCGCCCTCTACGACCCATGCAAGGCTGTCGCAAAATAGCATCTCGTGATCCAGCTCCTCGCCCGTATCAAAGGCAAACACGTCGACGTGAGCATTCTCGCAATCAAAAATTCTCTTGCTAACGACGCTTTTTGCGATGACTTTCGTGTCGGCGTTTAGATTGTAAATTTTACTCATTTTTCTTCCTTTCGTAAATTTACGTGTCATTGTAGCTAAAATTTTCGGACGATTTATTGATAAGGATTATCTCTTTTTAGTAAATTTTGAATCGGTTTTAAATAAAATTTAGGCGCAAAAACGCCTAAATTTTACTCCCACTCTATCGTTGCAGGCGGTTTGCTTGAGATGTCGTAAACTACGCGGTTGATGCCGTCTACTTCGTTTATGATGCGGCGAGAGACGTTTTCTAACAGGTCGTACGGTAGGCGTGAGAAGCTAGCCGTCATACCGTCGCTGGCGTCCACTACGCGTATGCACACGGCATTTTCGTAGGTGCGATTGTCGCCCATTACACCGACTGAATTTACGTTTAAAAGCACGCAAAATGCCTGCCACGTTTTGTTGTACCAACCGCTTGATTTTAGCTCGTCTCGCAGGATCACATCAGCTTTACGTAGTAGCTCAAGGCTTGGCGTATTTACTTCGCCCATTATGCGGATCGCAAGGCCCGGTCCAGGGAATGGATGACGAAACACGAGCTCTCGCGAAAGACCGAGCTCAAGGCCTAGCTGACGCACCTCGTCTTTAAAGATTTCTCGTAACGGCTCGATCAGCTCAAAGCTCATCCAATCAGGCAGTCCGCCCACGTTATGGTGGCTTTTGATCGTCTTGCTAGATCCCACGACCGAGCTTTCGATGATGTCGGTATAGAGCGTGCCTTGGGCTAAAAATTTGACGTTATCGTGCTTTTTGGCCTCTTTTTCAAAGATTTCGATGAAAGTTTCGCCGATTATCTTACGTTTTTTCTCGGGATCGGTTACGCCCGCAAGCCTTTCTAGGAAAGTTTTACTCGCATCTATGCTAACTAGCTCCACGCCAAG
>NZ_AOTD01000266.1 GCF_000344295.2 Campylobacter showae CC57C
TACGGCAAATTTGAGCTCAAATTTAGCACCCAAATGCAAAAAATAATATAAATTTGAGCGAGTTTGGAAGCGGAATTTATAAATTTGACGACTTTTTGACTAATTTACCGAAACGTCTTAAATTATAAAATTAATAATTACTTTAAGTTTTTTTGGGATAAAATTAAATTCGTAAATATTACCGATAAGGAGAAAAGATGGAATTTTTACAGCTTTTATTAGTTTTGGTGGCCGTGATAATCATTATAGCTAAACCGCAAAAAGAAAAGGTTGCGTTTGGTCTAGTCGTGGTTGCATGGCTGTTTATGGCGTACCTGTATGTAGGACACAAGTCGGGCAATCTGCTCACGGCAATCAATCTATAAGGAGCGCGGCATGAACGAAATCAAAAAAGCAAAATTTTTCTATGCGCTCATGTGCTTGGCTGGATTTTTGATCATCCTTTTGCCGGTAGGTATAGCAAACCTGATTTTTGGTTACGTGCTAAAAGACAGTCCGTGCACGTTGTGTTGGGGGCAGCGCGAGGCCATGATTTTTATCGGCGTGATGGCCCTTTTTTTCGTTAGATACGGGCTAAAGGCTAAATACTTAGCTATGCTGCTAGTGATGACGGGCTTTGGTCTGTGGCAGTCCTTTGCACACTTCGGTATCCATGCGCACAGAGATCTCGATCAGGGTTTTGGGCTCGCGGTTTTTGGTATCCATACTTATTTTTGGGCCGAGGTCGTGTTTTGGGCAGTCGTGGTGTTACTTGGAGCTATATTTTTCTTTGCGCCCAAATTTAGCGCTTTTGATGAGGAGATGGGCGGCGAGACGATCAGAAAACTCGGCTCTTTTACTCGCGCAGCCTTTATCGTTTGTGCGTTTATAATCGCTTCAAACGTATTTCAAGCTTTTGTTAGCACGGGCATTCCGCCTTATTACGGACAGGGTGATCCGGTGCGCTTTACGCTCGATCCAAAATACATCATCTGGGACGACAGCGGCTACAAAAACCACTGGAAAAAAGTATCGTTTTTGGGTAAAAGAGACGTCGCTGCGCCTGATTACGCCTTTGCTCCGGCTAGCGAGAAGCTGGGGGTAAAATTTGACAACGATCTAAGCAATGCTCCGCTAAAAGCCGACGAGAGCCTAAGTATCGCGTCTAAAAAAGAGATAGATTTTGCTAAGCCTATAAATTCTCTTGATTTTATAAACGGCGAATTCGTCGCTAGCTCGAAATGGGAAGTCTTTTTCATGGATGAAAATTTCAAGGTCGCGAGCGATTTTGAGATCGATCCGTACTTTTCGGCGACGGTCGATCCGATCATCGGCGTGATCCCGTTTATGGGCGATAAATACATGCTCATGGGCTCAAACAAGACGCTTTTGAGATTTGCCAAAAATCCTAAGGCGGACGAGGCGTTGCAATACGCTGATTTTATGCGCGGTAATGATAAATTTGAGGGGCAAGGTAAAGGACTTGGACGCGGCAGGATCGACACCGTCAGAGCTAAATTTAACCATGTGGCAAGCATCGCTACCGATGGAACGTATTTCTACTTAGCTACCGTGCCGAACAACAAAGACGCGCAAAAGTTCGTCATATCTAAAATTTTACTGAGCGACCGCACGCTTTCGGGCGAATTTACGCCAAAAGCCGCGCTCAAAGAGGGTAAGAGCCTGGGTGATCTTTACGTCACGTCGATGGCTTACAAAGACGGCTTGCTCTACGCGCTTAGCAAAAATCACAACGTTATCGCGATCATAGATCCAAAAAGCGAGGAGATCGTAAAGACGCTTGCTTATCCGAGCGAGATAACAAACGCTAGAAGTATATTCTTTAAAGACGGCGCGATGAATATTTTATCCTATCAGGATGGCAAAAATACGCTTTATCAACTAAATTAAATTTAGTTTCAAATTTAAGCCGTTTCGGAGCGATTTTTACGATGGATCGCTCCGCCGCCAAAGAGGCGATAATTTACTTTTTTTGATTTTTTAGCGCCGAATTTACGGCAAATTTGAGCTCAAA
>NZ_AOTD01000267.1 GCF_000344295.2 Campylobacter showae CC57C
CGCGAGTTCGAATCTCGTTTCCCGCTCCATTTTTTTCTTACTATTTTTTCCCATTTTTTTATTTTCGTCAGATTTAGCACTTTGGCCGATGTATTGCGTTTCAAACGGCAAAATCACGCTTGCGGACTTGGGCTTTACGGACAAAAGCGACGAGATTTTAAATTTAGGCGAGAACAAAGCCGCAAAAATAAATTCGCGAGACTTAGCTGAAATTTTAAAAAAATATGGGCTAGAGCTTGAGGATAAAAGCGGCGGAGAGACGATATTTGTCAAAAACTGCGATGCATTAGCTCTCGTGCAGCGCGCCTTTTTACAAGAGGTTTCGGGCGAGTTTAAGGGGTTGCAATTTGTAAAATTTCCGCTTATTGAGCCTCAAAACGAACTTCCTAAAAACTTCCACGAATACAAATTTGACAAAATTTACGTAAATAAAATCAATCCAAAAGGTAGCTTTAGAGCTAGTTTTATCACGCCAAACGGCTCGCAGCCAAGCGTATTTTTTAGATACGAAGTTAGCGCAAGAATGCCTGTTTTGCGGGCTACTAAACCGCTAGGGACGCGCCAGATGCTAGGTATAGACGACTTTGCGAAAGACTGGGTCGAGCTTGGCGAGTTTAGCCCCGACATGATGAGCGAAGCGCCAAACGCGAGGTTAGCAACGAAGCAAAACATAAAAAGCGGCGATGTGCTGCGATTGCGGCAGTTTACCCCATTGCCGCTTATCAAAAAAGGCGAGCGCGTAAATGCGGTGCTTAACGACGGGGCGCTCAGTATCATAGTCGAAGTCACTGCGCTAGAAAACGGCAATCTAGGCGAGACCATCAAGGTCAAAAACAACGATAAAAAGGTTTTTAGTGCTCAAATCGTCTCAAAAAAACAGGTGATGATAAGATGAAAATTTTTCTAGGCATTAGCGGCGCAAGCGGCGTAAATTTGGGGCTAAAGCTTGCCTGCGAGATAGCAAAAAGAAGCGAGCTGCACCTGTGCGTGAGCAAAAACGCTATGAACGTACTGGAAAAAGAGCT
>NZ_AOTD01000268.1 GCF_000344295.2 Campylobacter showae CC57C
AAAAAGTGGCTTTAAAAGGAAATTTAAGCGGCGTTTTGGGCGGCGCAAATTTGGCCTCGCAGCTAAAAAAGCTTCAGGGCAAGGGCTTTGCAAATTTCATCGCAAAGCAAAGCGACGAGCTGATAAAAGCTCTGTGCACGCAGGTTTTGGACGAGATTTTTGCGGACTTTAACCCGGACGTCGATTTTATCCCGTTTTGCGTCATCGCTACCGAAAAGTACGCCGACAACCTCATCTCCACAAGCTCGGTTTTAGAGATTTTAATCGTCTTTAAAGAGAACGCAGGCTTTAACGTCAAATTTATCCTAAAAAAGCTAGTCGCCACGCTGGAGGGCTCGAATTTAAAACTAAATATCAAAATTTGCGAGCTGGGCGAAATTTACGAAGCGCATAAAAACGACCATAAAGCAAAGGCCGCATTTAGCCGTATCCGCTACATCTGCGGCTCGCGTACGCTCTATAAGGCCGCGCGCTCACAGATTTATAAAACTCGCGAGGTTAACGCGCAGAAAAATCTCAAATTTTACGCCAAAAATCTAGGCGCCTTTAACGATATCCCAAACATAAAACAAGAGCCTGATCTTAAAAACGACCTGGGCGGTACGAACGACATCTACTATCTAAACTGCGCTCTAAACGGCTTTGAAAACGAGATCAGCATGCGCTCGCAGGCTCTAAAATTTATCGACGAAAAGGAGCTTAGCGCGCTAAATTTGGCGACAGATTTTATCCTCTGCGTAAAATCGGCGCAAAATTTGACCCTAGGCTCGGACGTTTTTGCCCCCACAAAGCTAAACGAGATCACCGCGCTCATGCAAACCAAGTCCAAAAAAACGCAAGAAAACAGCAGCGTCATCTCGCAAAAGCTCTTTTCCTGCATGCACTCGGTCGCGGTTTTTTCGCGCTATCTGGTTTCTAGCTTTTATAGGAGCAAATTTACAAGCGGGGCTAAATTTAGCGAACTACGAGCTGCGCGGCTAAAAAACGGATTTTATAGGTTTGAAAATACCATTTACGTTCCGCTGCACGTCCGCGCTAGGCCGCTAAACGCCGTGCTAAAGCAGCTTTTGGCTCTTGGCGATGCGGAGTATAAATTTGACGTCGGAACAATCTTTTACCTAAAGCGCGCGCAAATCAGCAAAGAGGACACCGAGGATTCGCTCGCGCTTTTTAGAAAAATTTTGATGCGAAACCACGCTCATTGCATCATCAAGGCGCTTTTGGACGCGGAGATTTTGCCAGTTTTAGTTAAGCCGCTCGAACACGCCGTAAATTTGGCCGAATTTGACGGCTATCATAAATTTAGCGTCGGCGAGCACTGCGTTTTAAGCGTCAAATTTGCCGAAAATATCAAAGACAAATTCGTAAAATCGCTCTACGACGAGCTTTGCATCGAGGGACGCACGCTACTAAAGCTAGCCTTGCTGCTGCATGACGCGGGCAAGGGACTAGGCGGCGATCACTCGGTCGTTGGCTCAAATATTTTTCGCGCCTACGCCGCAAAGCTAAATTTGAGCGCAAAGGCCGTAAATATCGGCGTTACGCTCGTGCGCTACCACACGCTGATGAACGACGTGGCAAACCGCGAGGACATCTACGATCAGCGCACGATTTTTAGCTTTATCTCAAAACTGGGCGATCCGCAAACCCTAAAACTCTCCTATATCGTCGCCTACTGCGTGATAAACGCAACCGACGAAAAGCTCTATACGCCCTATCTGGCGCGACTTTTGCGCGAGCTTTACGGCATTTGCCTGCAAAGCTTCGAGGATGAAAATCTGCTCGATGAGGCTTCAAGGCGCGTAAAAAAGGAGCTCAGCATCAGGCGAAACGCTAAATTTGCGGCCTTAAGTGAAAATTTGAAAGAAAAAATTTTTGCTATCAGGTCAAATTTGCTCTTTGCCAAATACCAACCAGCAGACATCATCGGCATCGCCTGGGCCGCGCAAAACGCCGATAAACTAAGCGTGCAGATACAAAATCACCAAAGCCTAAGCATCGAAATTTACGCGCAAAACTATCCGAATTTAGCGGTTTTGCTCTCGTCTTTGGCACACCTTGATCTTGGTTTTATGGAGATTTTCGAGCTGTTTGAGGGCAAATTTTACGTCAAGCTCGAGTTTAACAAAAATGTAAAATCAAGCGAACTAGAAACCCTAAAAAACCTCATCGAGATCTCGCTAAAAAGCGGCGCCTCAGCGCAGATAAATCGCCCGATAATACTAAAAGGCGAGCTAAATTTTGACCCAAACCACTCGCAAGAGTACGCAAAGCTGGGCATAAACGCGAAAGATCAGCGCGGACTGATGGCTTACGTATTGGGAGTTTTTAAGGAATTTGATGTAAAAATAGCCAACGCCAGAATCCAAACCGTAAAAAACAGGACGCGAAATTTGCTGCTTATTGAAAAGCGCGAGGGCGTGGATTTGGGCGAAATTTTAAAATTATTAGAAAGCGAGTAAACATGTGCGGAATCGTCGGTTACGTCGGCCATAGAGAAAAAAGGGAGTTTATTTTAAACGGATTAAAAGAGCTTGAGTACCGCGGCTACGACAGCGCCGGCATGGCGGTGATGAGCCTGGATGGCGGATGCGATAAATGCGCGCAGGAGATCGCCTTTTTTAAGGCTACCGGCAAGCTTGAAAATTTAGCCAAAAAATCAGAGGGCTTTAGCTCTAGCGGCGAAGGCGTCGCGATCGGACACACACGCTGGGCTACGCACGGCAAACCGACCGAGATCAACGCTCACCCGCACCTTGGCGAGCACTCCTTCGTCGTTCATAACGGCATCATCGAAAACTACAAAGAGCTAAAAGAGGAGCTTGAGGCAAAGGGCGTTAGCTTCCTCAGTCAAACCGACACCGAAGTCATCGTGCATCTTTTTGAGGAAAATTTAAAAACCATCGGCGAGCCTTTTAAAGCGTACGAAGCCACGGTAGCGCGCCTGCACGGTGCATACGCGACGCTGCTTATCACCAAAACGGCTCCGGGCAAAATTTTCTTCGCCAAGGACGCTGCGCCGCTAGCTATCGGCAAAAGCGAGGAAAAAGAGGTATTTTTCGCCTCCTCGGACGCCCCGCTAATCGGCCTAGCCAAAGAGGTGTGCTACCTGGACGATAAAAGCTACGGATTTGTTAGCCTAGATGAGATCGCGGTTTTTAAAGACGCAAAAAAACTAAGTCCGAGCTTTGCCGCGCTGCCTGCGGATAAAAGCTACGCGCAAAAAGAGGGTTACCGCTTTTTCATGGAAAAAGAGATCTATGAGCAAAGCGCGGTAGTGAGCGAAACGCTAATGGGACGCGTCAAAGAGGATGCAGTAGGTCTTGAAAATTTAACCGACGAGTACTTGCGAAATGTCGACGATATCGTGATTTGCGCGTGCGGCACTAGCTATCATGCGGCCCTTACGTCTAGCTACCTTTTTGAGCGACTAGCAGACGCTAGAGCCAAGGTCGAGATCGCAAGCGAATTTCGCTATAGACGCCCGAAACTAAACAAAAATGCTCTTTTTATCGTCATCTCGCAAAGCGGCGAAACCGCCGATACCCTAGAGGCGCTAAAAATCGCCAAGCAAGCGGGGCTAAAGACGCTAGCTATCTGCAACGTCGATAACTCCTCGATCGTGCGCCTAGCCGACGACACTCTGTTAACTCGCGCCGGCATAGAAAAGGGCGTAGCCAGCACCAAAGCCTTCGCGACGCAGGTCGTGACACTATGGATGTTGGCGCTGCAAATCGCGCAGGCTAAGGTATCAATAAGCAAAGACGAGCTAAAAAGCGAGATCGCAGCGCTCCTACACGTTCCGCAAATATTAAATATCAGCAAAGAGCCGCAAGAGCGCATCCGCCGCCTAGCCAAGCACTATTTGCACGGCCACGGATTCTTTTTTATCGGGCGAGATATATTTTATCCGCTGGCGTTAGAAGGCGCGCTAAAGCTCAAAGAGATCTCCTATCTGCACGCCGAGGGTTATCCAGCTGGCGAGATGAAACACGGCCCTATCGCGCTTGCCGATGAGAGACTCTTTACGATCGCGCTAATGCCAAAAACCATACTCTACGAAAAAACCAAAAGCAACGTCGAGGAGCTAGCTGCCCGCGACGCCTATATACTTGCGATTAGTCCCGAGGAGTTCGAGCTTAGCGATGATTTTATAAAGACTAGCAAACAAGCTCACCCGATGAGCGAGTTTTTCGAGATGATGATTATTCTGCAGCTTTTTGCTCTAGAGATCGCCGTGAGGCTAGGCAACGACGTCGATATGCCGCGAAACCTCGCTAAAAGCGTGACGGTAGAGTAAATTTAATAGGCGAAATTTGACGGACGACGCTAAATTTCGCTTTTAATCCTAATCTGCAAATTTAGGCGAGAGGTTGCCCGCCTAAATTTCTACCGATTTTTATTCTAGATTTTTAAACTCATCTATGCGCAAATTTATCCGCCCCCAAGGAGAATCATGCAAAATCCCAACAAAAAATATGAAATTTATCAAAAAAGGCTAGATAAAAAGTCGGATCGCCTCGCGTCGCTGATGAACGACGCAAAATGGCTTAAGCTCTGCGAAATTTTAGATGCCTCGGAGTGCAAGGGTATGCGCGTAAAACTACCTATCAAGCGGCGAGGAGATCACGCTCGTCTGCGGTTTTGGGTGCTTACAGGACGGGTATTTCGACTGCGCCAACGGAGCTATCTTGCTTAAAGACTTACACTGGGTTTTCGTGCCTAAATTTTACGAGCAAACGCGCATGAACAGAGCCGAAAAGCTTGCCTCAAATTTTATCCCAAATCCGCTTGAAGCGGTACTAGAGGCCGTTACGAAGGCGGGCAAATTTGACTACGAAATAGACGAAAGCGGACTAAAAATTTACGGATATAGATAAATTTGGCGCAGGCAAACGGAGTCAAATTTAAAGCCGCGCTTGCTCGCCAAATGCTGCAAAATTTGATAAAATTTGACGAACTTTAAACTCAAAGGAGCAAATATGGGCGCTCATCTATGCCCAAAATGCGGCGAAAACACAATCTACTTCGACGGGATCTGCCACTCATGCAGCCAAAGGCAGAGGCGAGACGAAATTTTAAACCTAAGCGCCGACGAAGTAGAAGCGATGATCCTAAAAATCACAGATCGTATCGACGAGATCGAAAAATGGGATGAGATTTGCAATGATTTTTGGGCGCTTTTTAGCCTGCTGGACATCCACGATCCAAGGATCGCGAGAGCCGCGGCGGCAAAGGAAATCTACTATCCGCCAGAGCTCTACTTCGGTGCACCGGATGACGTAAAATACGCACTCATAGCAAAACTAAACTCGCTAGAGGACAACTCCAAAAACGTGCTAAATCACCTTCTTTGCGCACTTGCGTGGCAGGGCGGCGAGCAGACGGCCGAGCTTTTTTACGAGCTGTATAAAAACCCGAGGCCGTGGCGTAAAAAGCTCTACGTGGGCACCGAGTTTTACGCAAAAATCGGCGGATGGGCGTTTGACGAGACGGGCGAGCGAAAATCGCTCGTTTTTGATAAATGCCTTACCGCGGTGCGCATAAAAGATGGCGAAATCGCGAGCCAAGACGCAAATTTAAACCCAAACCAAAACGCGGATGAGTCCGTACAGATCGGCGAGCCTACGGGCCAAAAGTGCGAGTTTTGCGGCTGCGAGATACTGGATATGTTGCGTCTAAAGGCATCCGATCCGCGGCTTGCGTTTTTAAATTTAAAGCACGACGCGATATTTCGCTGCTGCCCGACCTGCGTCGGTTCGGTCAGATATTTTTGCAAACGCGGCCCAGACGGCGAGATAGAGCTAAGCCATGATGGCGAAGGCTTTGACGAAAGCTACTTTTCGCAGCAGGATCTTGCGCGACTGTGCGGGATGAAATTTAAGCTAGGAGGCGAAGTGTCGCCGTTTTACGGCTGCTTTAGCGAGCTTGATACGACCGTGGGCGGCTATCCGCAGTGGGTGCAGGACGCCGAGTACCTAACCTGCCCTAGCTGCGACGGGACGATGAAGCACCTAGCGCAGATCCCATTTGGCGAGATGATACAGGGCGAGGGAGTCATATACGTGCAAATTTGCCAGAAATGTGAGGTTTTGGGCGGCTGCTTTCAGTGTACATGAGGCAGGTTAATCAGCTATAATACAAATAAAATTTGATGTAAGGAGATAGTATGGGGTTATTTAGTTTTGGTAAAAAGGCTGAAAAAACGCAAAATCCAAGCACCTTTGCCGGCAGAGTGGATAAATTTTGGGCGGAATTTAGCGGCGTGATAGATGAGATAAAGGCTGATCGGGCGGCAAAAGAGTTTGAAAAGGCGATGCAAAAGACCGATGAGAAGCTTCGTATC
>NZ_AOTD01000269.1 GCF_000344295.2 Campylobacter showae CC57C
GAATTTGCTAGCTCTAAACGCAGCTATCGAAGCAGCAAGAGCAGGCGAGCATGGCAGAGGCTTTGCCGTCGTTGCCGATGAGGTTAGAAAGCTCGCCGAGCGCACGCAAAAGAGCCTCGGCGAAATCGAAGCTAATGCAAACGTACTAGCTCAAAGCATCAACGAGATGAGTGAGAGTATCAAGGAGCAAAGCGAAGGTATAAATATGATAAATCGCTCTGTTGCTCAGATAGATGAGCTTACACACAACAATGTAGGCGTCGTAAGTAGAACTAATGAAGTAACCGCGCAGGTCGACAACATGGCTAAGGCTATCGTCGAAGACGTGAGGAAGAAGAAATTTTAACTCTCGTGACGGCTCTGTTTTTTGCAGGGCCGTCAAATTTACCCTAATTTTATCCGCTTTAATCAAATTTATCCACGCTTTTAGTATAATCGCACATCTTAAATTTAGGAAAATAAATGCACATCGTCTTTGGTCCCGTTAGCTCGCGCAGGTTTGGCGTTTCGCTGGGCGTCGATCTATCGCCAGCGCAAAAGTGCTGTAACTTTGACTGCGTTTACTGCGAACTCACGGCGGCAAAACCCGTCGCGGCTATAGAAAATCCGCCTAGCGTAGAACAAGTAATCGCCGAGGTGAAGGCTGCGCTCGCCGTGCATCCGCACATTGACGTCATCACGCTAACGGCAAACGGCGAACCGACGCTTTATCCAGATCTGGCAGGGCTCGTAAGAGAGCTAAATTTGATAAAAGGTCGGGCTAAAACACTCATCCTCTCAAACGGTTCAGGCGTGCTTGATCCTAAAATTTGCGAGGCGCTAAAGAGACTTGATATCGTCAAATTTAGCCTTGATAGCGCGGTGCAAAAGACATTTGTCAGGATTGATCGCTCGGGCGAGAAAATCGACATTAGCGAGCTAGTAGCTGTGATGGCTAAATTTAGGCGAGAATTTAAAGGCGAGCTGGTGCTTGAAATCCTGGTTGTAAAGGGGCTAAACGATACGAAGGTGGAATTTGAGGCACTAAATGCGGCGCTAAATCAAATTTTACCAGTCCGTGTGGACATAAGCACCATAGATCGACCGCCTGCGTACCCGGTCAAAGGCGTGAACCGTGAGCTCCTATATGAGCTTGCGCAGCAAATTTCCGGCGTACCGTGCGTGATAGCGTCGGCAAAATACGGCGATGAAAAATTTGAGCTTAGCAAAGAGGAGCTACTTGAGCTAGTAAAACGCCGCCCGCAAAGCGAAAGCGACGTAACAAATAGCTTTTCTGAGGGTTCGAAGCAAAATTTGCAGAAGCTTTTAGCGGACGGAAAGATAAAAATAGTAGATGCGGCGGGGGCTAAATTTTACCGACTTGCGTGATTTTGGCAAGGGAATTTAACCTTTTTTCCAGCTAAATTTTTGCCATCAGTAAATTTTAGCTAAAATTAATTGACAAATGATACGTTTTTGCCTATAATACGACTTCTTTTAAAACGTTCCGGATTAGCTCAGCGGTAGAGTAGTCGGCTGTTAACCGATTGGTCGCTGGTTCGAATCCAGCATCCGGAGCCACTTAATATTTCCTTAAGCTTCCTATTAATTCCAATTTTTATCAAAAAAGCCCTAAAATACGAGATTTGCTTTTACTTATATTTCTATTTTATTCTATTTCTTTTCGTTTTTTTGTATCATGTTTCCGAAAAACATGGTATCTCTTATGGTATCTCCTTTAAATATACGCTTTTAGGAGATACCATAAATTTGAGTTAAGCGCCGTTTTTCGGAACTTTTCGCCACTTTCTGGAAAGTCAAAAATAGCAATTTTTCGGTAAAAAACGAAACTTTTTGCTATCTTTTGCAAACGAGATACCAAAAGAGATACCCTAATGTTTTTCAAAGTCCTAATTTTAGGCAATATTATACGGTTTTTAGAAAAAAAGATCGCAAAAAGGCATTCTAGATCCCCTTTTTGCTTTTTTAAAATTTTAAAAAACATTATAATGAATGCATAAGATAAAAAAATTAAAAGGAAAAAACATAGATGATAATCACAAAAGAAGAACAGATACAAAAGCTTCCCGTAAGCGGAAAGAAGGAAATGCATAGCTTGGCTTGCCTAAGAGAGCTAAAACTTATACTTACTGCAAGCGGAGCTAAGATATTTAAATTTCGCTACGAAAATAAACTAACGGGCGATAGAACTACTAAGACCCTAGGAGAGTATAGGCAAGGGGTATATTCCATAAAAGAAGCTAGAAATGATGCCATAAAACTACTTATGCTTTATCAAGAAACGGGTTGCATCAGTAAAGACGTAGAACTTAGCTATGGCGATCTTTGGGCGCAGTGGAGAAAACAAAGAGCTTCAAGAACCGATATAAAACATACTAGCGACGAGAGTACTTTAAATTTAGTCGAGCGTTGCGTGCTTCCGCTTATCGGAAACATAATGCTTAAAAACTTTAACGATTCAAAAACTACCGATATGCTCATTACTCAGTTTAAAAAGCTTCAAACTCCGGATAACCCTAGAACCGAAACCCTAAGAAAATGCGTAAGATACGTAAGAATGTCTTTAGATTTTGCAATCATGAAAGGATATCTAAAAACAAATCCGGCAGATATTATAGGTAAGAATTTTAAATCCCTTATGGCCCAAAAGCCTACCCGACATTTTAGAGCTATAACGGATCCTAAGATTTTAAAAGAATTTATAGCTTCGGTTAATTCTTACTATGGAGACGCTAGTATACTAAACTGTCTTAAATGGCAGATGCTATACGCCCTCCGCTCCCAAAACGCTAGAAATATAAGCTGGGAGGAGATAGATTTTAGCAAAAAGATATGGACGATACCTGGCGAAAAGATAAAGATGACTCAGGACTTTATTATTCCATTAACCGATACGGCTATAAAGATTTTAAAAGAACAGGGCATCAAAAAGAGCGGATACGTCTTTGAATCCGGAATCTCAAAAACCAGAATGCTTAGCGAAAACACTCTAAATCAAGCCATAAAGCGTATAGGGTTTGGTGACCATACCGTATCTCACGGATTTAGAACCACTTTTTTAACGATAGCTGATGAAAACTCCATAGCTCAAGGATTTAGCGATAAAATCTTATCGCTTTGTATAGATCATAGACTAAGACACGCCGTAGCGTCGGACAAAGCATACAATAGAGCCAAATTCGAATCCGAAAAAAGAAGAGTATTTGAGTGGTGGCATGGTTATTTGGGCGAACTAGGGTTTAATAAGTAAAATTATTATACTAGAAGCGACGTAAAACCTTGCTTCTAGCATCCATTTACAGTATAACGAAATTCGAAGGAAACATCATGAGTAGTAATTTTAAAATAAGTTACGAAGAGCATATATCTATTTCAACCAAGAGCATTCACGCTAAAAAACTAGGAGAAACAAATAAAACAGCCTACATACCGAACAATGACGAGCGCAAAGAAAAGCTTATCAAAGACTCGGTTATTAATCTATACGCCTTAGCTTTAAAAGAAAAGGAGTTTTACGATTTTAAAGATTACGAGACCGACGATTACGAAAAATTAAAAAATATAGCCTACAATCCCTTGTTGGAAGCCAAAGAAAAAGGCTATAGCAGGGAAAGGAAGATTGCAGGTCGCATAAAAAATACATTGGGTTTAGAGTGCTCGCAAGATCCGCACAAATACCTAATCAATACTTTCTATATAAAAAAGTACATAAGCAATAATCGGTCGAACACCAGGAGTGAGGATAGGCATCTTAAAAATTTATTTAACGACTTATTCGAAAGGCTTACGTTGCTTAGTGTTGAAAATAAATCTTCTCAACCCCAGGCTATAAACGATAAAAACTGTTACATAATATCTCCATGCAAAGTTTTGGAAAATCACGTTAGAAATATAAAAAGCTTTAAAATCGACGAATACGAAGAGTATAGGCTTTTTCAAGATAGTGCTTTTATAGTCCTAACCAGCCTTAAGGCCAGTTACACTTGGGAACTTATAACAATAAAAGACTTTCTAAAAAAAAGAAGCCGCACTCAAACAAGAACAAATGCAAAAAGAACCTGCCGCAAGTTCCCCTATGGTATTGTATCTTTATACCCCTAATGAAGTCGGCAATATAAAATTTGATTACTTCATAAAAAACGTAGCCGCAATAATAGCTTATAAGGGCGGAGTAACCCTCATAGATAATGATTATAGAACCGTAGATTTAAAAGATATAGGAATGGAAATTTTTGAACTTGATATATTTAAAGATAGATGGATAAGCTTTAGATATGAGGATAGTCTAGTAATATTTTCAAGAAAATATCCTAAATTTTACGAATTTGATGAAATGGCAGAAGATATTAATGCCGTTAGAACAGGTCGAAAGACATATGGAAAAGAAAATTTTGCTCGCGTAGTACATACTTGTTTTTCTAATTCTTTTAGCATCGACGATTCTTTAAGGCTTATTGAGCGTAGCAATTTATTGCTATCAAACGACTTTAAATCTAAATTGAGAGAAGAGTCTAGAAATTTGCTATCATATGAATATGCAAAACAAGATCGAAACGATTTAAATAAAACATGGCTAAAAAGCGATCTAAAATTTCTTTATCAAGCTACCAACCCTTGGCACGAAAAAACCATTTCTAAAGAAGAGGTGGCGGTGCTTATACTAAAAGAAAAAACGGGCGTTGTCTTGTCCAAATTTGTTGAAGAACACAAAAACTCCGATACTTTCAAATATACTTTTATAAGAAGTTCGTAAAAATAATAATTCTATAAACCCCCATAACTGCAGATCTAGCTAGTATAGGTGGAATGAAATCAAGCGCCTTTTAGTCTACAATTCTCCTCGTAAAACAAAAAAACAAGGAGAAAAAATGGCAAACGAAATTTCGTTTCATCCAAACGACATACAGACTACTCTGCTGGCCGATAGAAATATATTTCTTTACGGCGAAATCAATCAAGATATCTGTCTTGCTACCCAAAAAACGCTCCTATACTTCGACGGCATAGACGACAAAAGCGATATAAATATCTATATATCGGGACCAGGAGGCTCAATAAACGACGGTCTGGGCTTAATAGATATCATGAGAACGATAAAATCTCGCATAAACGTCATATGCGTAGGGCAAGCCGCATCGATGTCGGCTCTAATATTTTTAAACGGCGATCGCAGATACATGATGCCAAACTCACAGCTTATGCTTCATCAGCCTTTAGGTGGAGCTTCTGGACAAGCTAGCAATATAGAGCTTATCTCAAAGCAAATTTTAAAACTGAAAGCACGGATTAATAATATGATCTCGCAAAACAGCGCCTTAGATCTTAAAAGGGTTGAGAGCATAACCGATAGGGATTGCTATATAGATGCTCAAACAGCATTGGAGTACGGCCTGGCTGACGACATCATAAAACCTACAAAAAATAGAAAAACAAAAAATCAAATAAAAAGGATAGCTAATGTCTAAATTTTCAATCTTAAACAAGTCAAACAAAAAATCGGATGCAAAGTCTTGCAGTCAAATAGAAAAAGAAAGTGCTATTCATATAAATAAAGACTTCACCCATGCTATGATTACCGGGCAAACCGGATGTGGCAAAACAACATCTGCTATATTGCCTATTATGGACGATCGCATAAAATCGAAGCATGGGCTACTGATATTTGACTATAAAGGCGGCGAACACTTTAAGATAAAGTACTTAGCCAAAAAATACAAAAGACTAAAAGACGTAGTTATGATTAATGTTCCTTGGGGAGAACGCATTAATATAACCGCAGAAGCTAGCGAAAAATTGTTACAGAATTTTTTCAAGTTAAGTTTCGGAGGCAAAAACGATCCTTTTTGGGCCAATATGGCTACAGGCATAGCTTCGAAAAGCATTTCTTTATTGGCCAGTATCGATGAATTTAACAAAAGCGGTTTTTGCGAGCTTATGAGAGGACGTCTAGAGGATGCTACGCCTAATATAAAAAACCTATTTAAACACACTCAGGCAATATCTAATTTTAGAGTTTTTTACGACACGGTAAAAGAATACAAAAATTATATTCGTAATGGTAGCGATGTTCTTAAAAGTTTTCAAAATTTTAAAGACGATCCAGCTGACTTAAGAGCCGAAGTAGCTAAAAATATACATAAGTTAATTGCCGTAAAAGACAAAGCTGGTAACTTCTTAGAGACTTTTAGCGAATACGCATATTGCGCCAACCATGACACAAGGGAGCAAAAGGAGAAATTTTACGGCAACTATAGTTTTATGCTTTTGGCCCTACAAGATTTGGCGGATTCTGAATTTTTAAACCATGACGGTGCTAGCATAAGCTCGCTTTTAAATGATGGAAAAATCGTTATAATTAACTGTGCCGGCCTAAAAGATAACGCAACCGAGCTAATGATAAACTCGACTCTTTCAAATTTAGTTAAAAGAATAGCCAAAAGTGACAAAAATCCGGTAAGCGTATTTATAGACGAAGCCCAAAGGGTTCTTAACGGCTCAACCGATCTTTACGCAGACGTATTAAGAGAAGCCAAAGTAGAGCTTATACTCGCTTTTCAAAACGAAGATATCTTGAAGCAAAGTATAGGGGGCGAAGCTAGATATAAAGAGTTAGTTGGAAATTTGAGCCACCAGTACTTCTTTAAAAACTCACAAAAACAGTATGCGGATGGAACCAGTAGAGATTTTAGCAAACTTAGTTCCTTTGAATATTATCACGAGGGTCAAATTTATAAAGCTAAACCCATGTTTATCAAAGAAAATGATCTTTTAAAAGCTGAACTCGCGTTTCAAAAATTGCGTAACATAGCTAGTGTCTACGCTGCTGAAAATATCGCTGAAGACGAAGTGCTAATTTACAATGAAGAGCTTTATAGGGCCAATAACTCTTTTATCTGTAAAAGGATTAGCGATGGATCGATCAGGCAAGTAATTTATCTTGATGATCGCACAAAAAATGAACTAGACGAGCTTTTTGAATCAGATGAGTATCTATATATAGCTTAGAGACCTAATGGGTCCAAAAGGGCCCAATATTTTTATATAAAAAAGGAATTAATATGGGAACCAGAGCATTGCGTATTTCAGAGTTAAAATTAGAAAACGATATAAAGGAATTTGCGGTTTTATTCGAAGAGATGGACAGTAAAATAGCAAGCTTAAAAGACGGTATAGGTAAAGATTCCACTGAAGAAGCTGCAGGAAAGATTAGCGAATGCATGAAATTTTATGAAAAGAACTTTTATCCTAGAATTCACGATATGAGATATTATATGGATTTCGTCTCCTGCTTATCTTCGATGGTTAAGCATAGAGCAAGATGGATACGAGTTAAAGCATTTGTTTGCGGCACGATTTTTGGTTCGTGGTTTATTATTATATGGCAATGGGGAGCATTTTTTTAAATAACTGAATTATTTTTAAGTATTTTTATTTAACCAACCTGAGTTTTTATAATTAAGTTAATTTAGATTCAAAAATATAAAGGAAACTCATGAAAATAAACGGCTACGAAATCGTAATTAACGTTTTATCCGATAATTTAACTCCGCAAGAAGCCATCGGTAGGATGGCTCACAACTTAAGAGAGCCCAAGCAAGCCAAGAAAATTCGATATTTAAGAAGAGGTTCTAAAAGCAATAAGTATTATGTTCAAAGCCCTATTGGTGCTCTAGTAGATATGTCTCAAACCCAAACGACGCACGATAACATCGAAAAACTTATAAAAGAAAAACTATCTAAATTTAAGGCCGATTATGAAAAGCAAAAGATAACCGATAAAAATGGAAAAGCAAAAAAGCGAGCTTGGCAAAAGAAGATGACGCCTTTTACCGAAATTATTCTCTCTTTCGGTACGCAAAGACCCAAAGAGGCCAAAGAGGGGCTAAACAAAGATGAATCCGCTTTTATCAATGGTTTAGATATGCTTCCTAGGGTTATGGGCTTCATTAACGGTTATTGTAATAAATACGGCGTAGAGTGCATCTCTGCCTGCGAGCATAACGACGAAAAGACCAGACATTGGCAGATAATTTTTGAAAACTACGATTATGCCAATCACACTTGCATTAGGAGAAGTAAAACACAGATGTCCAAATACGGCAAGGAACTGCAAGATATGGGCGCAGATGCGTTTAGGGGTATCGCTGTAAGAGGCGTAAGAGGTAGCGAGGCTACTCACAAGAATCTAAAACAAATGCATAAAACCGAAATCTCTTATGAAAACGAAAAAGCGTTAGAAAATAAAATCAATTCTAGCTTTAAGGGATACGTCAATGAAAATTTTGAGAAGGCAAACCCACTAATAGGCGAGTCGTACTATAAAATATCCAAGGACGGCATGAGCGAGTTCACAAAAACCATTAGCGAAGTGATCTATGCTGCTACCGAAGAAAATATTACGATACTTCAAGCCCCTGAATTAAAAGAGCAGATAGACGAGCTAGAAAAACAATTAGCTAGCAAGAGTGAAGTTTTTGCACAAAACAAAGAGCTACAGGCAAATAATGAACTCTTGCTTAAAGAAAATCCAGAACTAAAAGAATTAAACGCGAAATTTAGCGATAAAGAGATAATCATCTCGCAACAAAACGAAATTAAGGAATTAAAAGAGGCTATCAAACAAAAGGATATCGTCGTAAAAGAGCTCAAAAATAAGATATCAAGCGACGAAAAAATCCTAGAACAAGCTCAGACTAATGAGACAGAAATGAAAAGGTTAAAATATATCGAAGGTCAAAAGATTAATATCGAAATCCAAAACAAGTATATAGAAGAAGAAAAAGCCAAATTGGAAACGCAAATAAACATATATAAACAGCAAGCCGATAAAGCATAAATCCTAAACAAAAAACGAGAAAAAACGGCTCTATAAACTAAAGAATGCCACAAAAATCAATAGAACGATACAAAAAGAAAAACAGAAGCTAGAAGAAGAAAACGAGAGACTAAAAGAGGAGAATGCTCTGCTTAAAGCCTTTAAAGATAAAATTGTAAATTTCTTTAAGAGCGTAGCGAATAAAATTCCCGCCATAAAGGAGTTTATCTACGACAATGCCCCAGAGATAAAAGGAGAGGTTTTTGAAAGAAGGGATATGGGGATTGAGATAGATTAAAGCTATGCTATAGCCAATATCTGTATATAATTTGCACAAATCTAAACTTCATCTGACACAAGACAATTGCTCCTATAAAATTTGTCATATATTACGACACTCTATCTTGCGACTCCGATGGATTATAGTCTATCATCTTGATTTTAGCAAGATGTTTTGTTTTTTCAAAGCATTCCATAGGAGTCATGCCTTGGCAATTCTTTCCTTGATGGGTTCTTTTCATGTTGTAATGTTCTAGCCATTTATCTAAATCATCTTGTAGCTCCTCTAGGGTATTATATATCTTGGTTATAAAAGCGACTGCATAGAATTCTTGTTGTATGGTTTTATGAAATCTCTCGCAAATACCATTTGTTTGCGGGGATTTTGCTTTCGTAAAAGTATGGTCTAACTCTTATATGGCAAGATATAGCTCATACTCGTGATGCTCTCTTATTCCTTTATATTCGCTTCCTCTATCCGTAAGCATTCTAAGAAGTTTTATGTCGTTTAAATCATAAAAAGGTATAACTCTATCATTTAATAAGTCAGCAGCGACAAGAGCATTCTTTCTATCGTACAATTTACAAATTGCAACCTTAACATACGTATCAATATATGTTTGCTGATAGATCTTTCCTATGCCTTTTACGGTCCCCGCAAAGTAAGTGTCTTGACTTCCAAGATAGCCCGGAAATAAAGTTTGCATTCACCGTGCGCTATCTTTTCTTCTTTGGCGCTTTCCAAAGCTCTGACTTGCTCTTGCGTTAATATGAAGTTTTCTTTAGATGATTTTTTCTATAGCAGCTTAAGTCTTAGTTTCATAGTTTGAAGATTATGCCTAAGCCAGATATTTCTAACCCCTCCAGGGAAAAAAATACCTCTCTTTTTAAGCTCATTACTGGCTCTTAGTTGCCCGTAAGCGGGAAAGTCTATAGCAAATAAAGTAACAGCGTCTTCAATCTCTCTGGCTATCCTGTTTTTAAAATTAGGTTTTTTGTCTGCTTACTTCTTGTAGACCCTCTTCTCCATATTCGTCATAAAGTTTTTTAAATCTATCTTACGCTTAGCTTCACTTTGTTTGCTACTGATGGGACGCGCCCTCTTTGAGAAAACTATCTCTGCTATAGCCAAATACTTTACAAGCTCTTGAAACGCTTCCCAGCTCTTGAGCTAGATTTAATAACCCCAACTTATTTTTATGATCTTTTGTTGATTATACAAATTCATGAATGCTCTCCTGATGTATTTAGGGGAAATTGGGCTATATGTTATAAAATGTCAGATTAAGTATTGACTAATACAATTTTACACTCCTTAAAATCCGAGTCCAATCCTAAACCCTATATGTACCTTATTTGTTTCAAAGTATTTTGGTTTATAAATTGGCTTTGAAAACAACAGGTCATAGTTTAGATTTGTGCCTAGCGCCTCAAATGAGCCTTTTATACCTATGCCAGCACCTGCGAGTTTATTTGAGTTATAGCTTTGTGAGGTAGTATCATATACGGCTCCGCCATCAAGCGCAAAATATAAAGCATGATTACTTACATAGTTATATGATAGCGTATTTCTTAGATATATGCCTTTTTGCCCCACTAGGCTCATTCGTCCATCAAATCCTCTGATGCTGTAAATCCCACCAATGCTTAGTCTATCTTGCAGTGTTAGTTTGGATGTATTGTATTGGGCATGAAGATGGGCGTCGTATGTTATATTATTATTCAGTCTGCTTTTGTATCCAAGATCAAGTAACCAAATTTTCATCCTGCTTGTACCCTCGCCAATACTTTGCTCTGGAGCCGGCTGTGCCCCCAGCATACCGGTGCCCCTTTTGTATGAGAGTGAGCCGTATAATTGAGAACTATTTATATTGAGCTGCGATTTTACGCCCAGTTCATACCCGGCCGTTACTCTTCTTTGATTTGCAAGTTCAAACTCTTCTATATAGTTTTGACTATTTCTTTTAAAGAAATTTATAAATGCAGTTGATTTTAGGTTTTGATCCCTATAAAAAAGGTAATAAAGCCCTAGGTTTTGTACTCTTGAAACCCCGCTATATTTATATAAGTTGTTTGCTCCAGCTATTATTTGATCGTAGCTATAACGTGAATTTGTATAGTTAACAGCATACTGTCCAAATGGGACAGAAAAATTTATATAGTGATTATGTGAGCCCCCTTTTTTGTTTTCATTATTTAACCTTGTCTCCTCTTTATTAAATACCGCCTTACCTACGCTTATGGCATAGCTTTCATTAAAGCCAAGAAGATTAAATGCACTAAGTGCAGCACTTGTTTGGTATCTGCCAGTCTCTTTGCTGCCGGCATTGTCTAACCCCAGAAATAGCGACAGCGGCAAAGCTCTAGATTTTCTAGTAATAATTATATCTGTGGAGTTTATAGCTTTTGATGGAGCCAGAGAAACGTCAACCTCACCAAGAGTGGCATTCGAGATATTTTCTAATGCTTGTTCTATGTTTCTAATGTTTAGTGTTTTATTGTGGTCTATCTCTCCAAATGCGCTAAATAGCATGCCTCTATGTCTTTGGTTATTATCATTATTGATGGAGATACTATTTATGGTGCCTAAATTTAGTTCAAATTCAAGTCTTCTTGATTTTAGATTAACTGGCTTTATGTTAGCGGTTGTTGTTATGTATCCGGCTGAGATGATTTTATTATTAAAGCTTGAGATAATAGCATTTATGCTGTTTTCTCCTAGACACATACCGCCTTTAAATCCAAGATCACTCAAGGTAGATCTAAGATAGTTTTGAAATTTGTAGCCCTCGTTAGAGTCTTTGTCGTCAAGGGCAATGTAATCTATCTCAAAACAAGGCGACTCGTTTAGATCTAGTTGGGGTATTTTGGTATCATTATCGCTCCATTGTTCTAGTTTTATATCGCTATGTTTACTTAGGCTTTGAGCCTGTTTTATTATATTTTGTTCATTTACACTTTCGCGCTGATTTATGTTTGGCTCATTGACTCCAAAAAGACAAACGCAGATAGTTGACAGCAATAGCATAATTTTCAATGATTTATTTTTATAAGCGTAAAACAAACTTAGCCTTTGTAAATTTTTAAAAGAAGTATTTTATTTACTTATTCTTTAAAATATCATTTAAAAATATCGGCATTTTAAAATAGTATTGTATTGTAACACGATAATAAAATATTATTTCATCACATGTTCTGCTGCAAGATCTCTCAAAATTTGATTTTTACTTTTGTCTTGTTCTTTTTGTTTTTACTTTTAAAACTTGTCTTGTCATCAAAGAAGTATGTCTCAGTATGGTACATCGGCTGATTTTTCGATTTTTAGCATTGCTTGTGCCTTTTGGTATTAAATATGATAGTTACAAATTATTTAAAAAGTTAATTAAATATGAAGTAACCTGTTGTTATAATTTGGTTACTAAGTTACCAAAAGGATCCCCGTTTATGCCTACTGCTAAGCAAGCCATCTCTTTTATAGTAAGCCTCTCTCTGCTTGTTGTTAATTCATTTGCCGTCATCATCTCCGACCCCGCCGCTGCCAAAGCCAATCAGCCAGCCATTCTAAAGGCGCCCAATGAGGCAACTGTAGTAAATATAACTACCCCCAACAATAAAGGCATCTCATTTAATGAATATAAGCAGTTTAATACGACTAATTCCGGCACAGTTCTAAATAATTCAGCAAACGGTGCCAATACCCAAATAGCCGGCTTCGTAAATGCAAATCCTTTCTTGAATGGCGGCAGCGCTAGCTTAATAATAAATCAGGTAAATTCAAATAACCCATCTTTGCTAAAAGGAAATTTAGAGATAGCTGGAGCCAGAGCTGATCTGCTAATAGCTAATCCTAGCGGTATAAGCATAAATGGTCTAAATGTAATAAATGCTAACTCATCTAGCTTTGCCACTTCTAAAGTTATTCTCAATAATGATGGTAGCTTAAAAGAGCTAAATCTAAATCCCTATCTAAATGGCGGCATGCAAAGTAAAATAGAAATAGTGGGAAATGGATTAAACGATAAAAATAGTAATTACACAAATATCATAGCAAATACTATAAGCGTAGCTTCAAATATCCACTCTGGTGAGTTAAATCTAATATCTGCTAACGGTAAGGTACTAACCAGTGGCTCGGGTAAATTTAGCGTTCCCTTATCCGCTAATATTAATTCTGCCACATCATCTACTAACGCCATATCGATCGATAGTACAAACCTAGGTGGCATGTATGCCAATAAAATATGCATCATAGCCACTAGCGACGGTGTTGGCGTCAATAATGCCGGTATCATAAAAGCTAATAATATAAGAATAAATGCACATGGGGATATATTAAACGGCGGCATTATAAAAGCCGATAGTGATATACACTTGATCTCTAACAACTCTATATCTAATAAAGATAAAGCTAGTATCATAAGTGGTTCCAATGTAAATATTTCATCTGGTAAAGCTATAAATAACACAGATGGGTCAAGTATAGTGTCGGCCAATAATCTTAAACTAAATGCAAAAGAAATAAATAATGCATCTAGTGACATCTTGGCTTCCAGTATAGATATTGAGGCTAATAAATTAAACAACTACTCGCTAAATAACCTAGAAACAAATAAAGAAAACTTTAGTGGCACTATTGATCTGGGATGTTGTGGAGAAAGGGCGTTTAAACTCAGTAGCGATATAAAAAAGATAAAAGACGAGATAAAAGCTAGGTGGAAACTTGAAGCAAAGAGCTACACCGATGATGAGTTAGAAGCAGAGTTGTTTGATAAAATAGTGTCAGATGACGTTACCGCTTACGCTCTAAATTTGCACAAAAATAGTTATCTGCACGGAACAAGCTCATATCCATATGTATCGCTCCGTCTCGATGAGGGTTCAAATTCTATAATAATTACTACCTCGCATGTAAAAAATTATGAGAAAACCAGAAAGCTTTACTATAATATAGATAAAGAGTACATCACTGATGAGAGTAGGGCTAAGTTCATACCCTCCAATATTTATGCAAATAGCAATATAAATATCAATGCCGATACTATTACAAACGATAAGAGCAGGATCTATGCCGGTAATGATATAAAAGCAAATGCTAAAGAGCTAAATAATATAGGCTTTGATCTAAATAGAGATGTAAGTAGTCATCTGAGATATGAGTGGAAGCAAGAAGAGTGGAAAGGCAAAATAGGAAAAATAACCGGTAAAAAACACTGGGTTACCAAGGGCGGAGATAGTGCTTATATATCTAAAAATTATAAAGAAAATGGCTATCCTGCTGTATTTGCGTCTAATAATAACTTTTATGCAAGCCTTACAAATTTAAATAATGGCAATATAGACGATCTTGCCAATAAAACAATAGATATACCCCTATTTAAGCCAAGCAAAATTTCCCCTATATCATTTTATCCTACAAATACTGGCTTTTTATATAGTATTAATGGAGGACCTATGGCTTACACAATAGGTAAATTTGATACATTTTACAAAGATATAAACTCTCTTATCCAAGCTAGCTTTGAAAGAAACAAGAGCTATAATCAAAGGCCTAGCTCACTAATACTGGCCAAGAATAAAATTTCTATAGATGCCGGCGGAAATATATATAATAGTGCAGCTCTAGTAGCAAGTAGCATAAATCTAAATGCAAACTCCATAACAAATAAAGATGCGCTTTTGATATCTAGCGGCGATACTAATATAAATGCGGATACCAAACTTGCCATTTCCTCAAGTACTATAGTTTCAGATATTATAAATCTAAACGCAAACGATATAAGCATAGATCAAACTAGCTCTGAATATAAAAACTCACGACAAGAAGGTAATACTCTAGGAGCAAGCTCAACCCTAGAGGCTGGTAGCGATATCAGTCTAAAATCCAATAATATATTCATAAGTGGCGCAAGCTTAAAAGCCGGCGGTGATATAAATCTAAATGCCAATAACAATATAGATATAAAAGCCAGCAAAGAAGAGTATGTTTTTGATTTAAAAGGAAAGGATAGTGCCTTTAAGGGAGGAGCTGTATATAACACCGGCTCAAAATTAAAAGCAAACAATATAAATGCTAATGCCAAAGATATAAATTTGGTAGCAGCAAATCTAGATGCTAGTAGCGATATAAATATAAATGCGCAAGACAATATAAACATACAAAGTATAAACGATAGAACGGATCTAGAGGCCACAATAACCACTAAAGGCTTTTTATCTAAAAAGCAAACTAATACTAAAAATATAAAAGAAGGGGTAATATATTCAAATTTAAGGGCGGCCAATATAAATTTAGTATCCAAAGAGGATACTGTAATATCAGGCTCAAACCTATTAGCTAATGATATAAAAATAGATGCAAATAATATCAATATAAATCCTGTCGCATATGAGAGTTTAGAATACTCTCAAACTAATAAGAAAGGCTTTGGCGGCTTTAAAAGATCTCTTGACATTCACTCTTTAGCCAAACTAAGCTTGGCGGGCTCATCGCTAACAACAACTAGCGGCAATATAAGCTTAAATGCAAATAATGATATATCTATCGTCTCTTCAAATATAAATTCTGCATCAATCCTAAATTTAAGCGCTCCTAATACCATCTCTATAATAGCGGCCAAGGAGCAAAGTAAAGAGATAAGCGTACATAAAAGTTCCAAATTTAATCCGCTAGGCACCCTTGCTCATTCGGGTGCTATTGGAACTGGTAGCAGCGAGATCTATACTGTAAATTACAATGAGCAAGGCAGTCTTGATGGATTATCAAAGCTTTCAAACATATCAGCTAAAGATAATATAAATTTGAATACATCTGACGCAACTATCACAGCAAATTTAAGTTCGGACAAAAACATAGATATAAAAGCAAATTCAACTTCTATTCTAAATGCTACTAATACTCATGAAAATTATAGTATATCTAATAGTAAGAGTATAAACATATCCAAACTGCAAGATATATTAAAAGAGAGTAAACCTAAAAGTATAAGCGAACTTAAAAAAGATACTAGCGTAAAGCTAAGAGTGGCGGATGCTAAATATAAAAAGGCCGCCAATAACGCCTCTTCTTTAAAATCTATTAGCTCTACTCTTAATGCTGATAATATAAACATAAAGACCAATGAAGATATAAGCATAACAGGATCTGATTTAAACGCTAAAGAGGATATTAGCATAATAAGTAAAAACGGCAACATATATATCTCAAATAGCACAGATACTCTTGATACTACTTCAGCCTTAAAGCAAGCAGAAGCCGCGCTATCTTTAACTGTCCAAAACGAATATGCCCAAGTAGCGCCAGCCGCCATTGCTCTAGCAGAGGCTATAAAACAGTTAAAAAATGTCAAAAAAGAGTATGATGAGTATAAAAAGCAAAAATCAAATTTATCATCCAAACTAAGCGAAATCAAACAAAGGTATAAAAACAAAGAAGTAGGCGTTGATGCTTCTGATATAGAAGATCTAACTGATATATTAGATAATATAAAAGACGAAGAAAAATACTATATAGCCAACATAGCTCTTGCTACTACAAACGTAGCCTCTAAAACAACAGCCCTAGTATCTCAAGCCGCAGCTGCAGCTTCAAGCTCAGTAACATACGGCTTTAGCGCAGGAGTAGCGGCCGACGTAAGCGGCACTCAAACAAATAGTAAGACCAAACAAACCGTCTCTACTCCATCAAATTTAACCGCTTCTAATATAAGGCTAACGACCAATAAAGACAAAGACGCTAGTACAAACATAACCGGATCAAACCTATTGGCTAGCAATAATATAGATATAAACACTAAAGATCTAAATATAAACTCTAGTCAAGATACATTTGAATTAGACGAGAAGAGTAAGGCTATTAGCGGAAGCGTTAAATTTACTATGTACGGAGGAGGCGGCGGAAGCTTAGGTCTTAACTACTCGCAATCAAACAGCGATAGAGAAAGTATCGCTAATAATAACTCGAGACTAATATCCAATAAAGATATAAACATAAACACAAGCAACGACGCAACCGTCAAAGGAGCAAATTTAAGAGCCGATGGAACGCTAAATTTAAAAGTAGGAAATAATCTAGTCTTAGAGAGCGTAAGAGATAAATATACCTCTAGCCAAAAAGGCTTTGGCATATCAGGCGGAATCGGTCTTGGCGGTAACACCAAAGCAGAGAGTAACGGCATAAAGACGACAGGGCTATTTGATAAAAACCATTTCGTAGATACTAGCAGCGTAAAGACGTCTAGCACCAATGCAAATTTCTCTAGATCAAGATCAAATACTATAACTAAGCAAACCATCCTCTCATCCATAACGGCTAATAACCTAAACGTAGAGGTAGGAAATAATACTCATCTAAAAGGATCACTACTAGCAGCAGGAGAGTATGATAAAGATAATACCTTTATAGATAACCACAACCTAAATTTAAAAAAACACTCTAAGCTATGAGAACCTATCAAATACAAGCTATACCAAAGAAACAAACTTTAGTATAGGGGCTAACTATGCATTTAAAGATACTAAAACAGACAATCAAGCCAAGGCCGACAACAAAGATCTAAATTCTAAGATCACATCAGCCTCCTATTCAAACCAAAGAAATCTAAGCTACACACTATCTAAAAACCTAGCAACTCTAGGCAGTGGCAACATAGAGATAGCAGATAAAGAGAACTCTGATGATCTGGATAGACTAAATAGAGATACTACCAAACCAACAAAAGATCTAGTAAATACTAGCATAAGCTCAAATGTAGATGCTAGTATGGATGCTAGGGTGTTTAGTAAAGAGGGTAGGAAGGAGATAGCAAAAGAGATAGTAGATAGTGGCACCATAATAGACGCCATCAACCAAATAGCGACTACGGATAGAGCAACTATATTATCATTCTTTAAAGAAGTAAGTAAGCAATATAGCGTATTAAACGGCGTCAGAGAAGAAGTAGCAAATTCACCAGAACTGCAAGCATTTTTATCTAGCAGTACTACAACAGATACTCAAAGAAAAGAGGCTATGGGGCTAATAACACTTGCTGTTATGAAGAATTTAGGATATCAACCAAATGATATAAAGTCTATATATACAGACGAAACAGGATATAATGGCGAAAATATAAAAGGTTTTACGAGTTTGCAAACCATTTTATTCATATTCTTCTTCCAGCTGGCAATTGAAATTTTCTATATCTACTTCAATACCAAATTTTTCAAACAATATCTTATTTATCTCTGGTATGATGTCATAGGCACCACTCAAATATTCGTTTCTATTTTCATCTAATTGAATATGCTTTTTATTTGGATAAAATCTTAACAACATTTCTTCAATATTACTTAAAGTGCAATTTTCTATAGGAATAGATTTTATAAAACTATCATCAAATTTATTATAATAAATAATACAAACGTGAGTTTTTGGTTTAGATTTCATTTTTTACCTTTCTATTTTTTACAGGTGTTTTTTCTCTTTAGTTTTTGGGCTACATGATCCTTGATGCTTGCCTTGTTTAGCAGGCTAAATCGGCCCAAAACAAATCTTCACAAGCTAAACTAAATAAATTTAGCTTGTAACCGGCTAAATTTAAAACGGATATTTATGATTTCCCATGCCTTCGACGGTGATCCATTTTAGCTCGGTCATCTCCTCGATAGAAAAATGCCCGCCCTCGCGACCAAGCCCACTCATTTTTACTCCGCCGAAGGGAATATGCGCTTCATCTTGCAATGAAGGGCCGTTTACGTGCAGCATCCCCGTTTCTATTTCCTCGGCGCAGCGCAGATAGTCCGCGACATTTTGAGTGATGACAGTCGCGCTTAGTCCATAATCCGTACTATTAGCTAGTTCTATGGCCTCATCTAAATCTCGCGCTTTGATAATAGCCGCAACCGGCCCAAAAGCCTCGGTTGAAAAGATTTTCATATCAGTCGTAACGTCTGCAACGGTGGTCGGCATATAAAAGTTGTTTTTGCTCGTGCCACCTGTTAGTATCCGCGCGCCTTTTTTCTTTGCGTCGAGAATTAAATCATCGATAAATTCGCATTGTTTACGCTCGATAAGCGGCCCGATAATAGTGCGCGCATCGGTCGGATCGCCGACTTGTAAAATTTTAACTTTTTCCGTAAATTTGGAAACGAAATCGTCATAAATTTTTTCATGCACTATGATGCGCGAGCCTGCCATACAAATTTGACCTTGGTGCATAAAGATACCGAAAAACGCGGTATTTACGGCATAGTTAATGTCCGCATCTTCGAGAACCAGAACGGGACTTTTTCCACCTAGCTCAAGGGTGCATTTTTTCATATTTTTCGCCGCGCTTTGAGCTATATGCCTACCGACCTGGGTCGATCCCGTAAATGTTATCATGGATATACGCTTATCTTCTTGAAATGTTTCGCCAAGCACCTCTTTTGAGCACGGAACGATATTTAGCACGCCGGCCGGCAAACCGGCCTCTTGCAGGATTTCGCCGAATACCAAACCGCAAACGGGCGTGTTTGATGATGGTTTTAATACAAAGCTATTTCCCGCCGCTATGGCAAAGGCAAATTTTTTTACTACTTAGAATCATTGGCGCATTAAACGGCGAAATTCCGGCGATCACTCCCCGCGGACGACGAATAACATACGAAAAAACTCCGTCGTCGTTTGAAACGAAAGTTTGTCCCGTTACGCGTCTGGCTTCACCCGCCGCAACGCGGAATATATCGCTAACGACGCTAATTTCAAAGTTGCATTTTGCTATCATCGAGCCGCTTTCGCGCATCAATATATCCCTAATATCATCCGCTCTTCTTTCAAAAATTTCAGCAGCCCTTAAAAGCACGGCTTCCTTTTCGCGAGGAGTTGTTTTTGCCCAAAGCTTTTGCGCTTTATGCGCGCTTGCGATGGCTAGTTCGATATCCTCTTTGCTAGCCATGTGCACTTTGGCAAACACCGAACCGTCGGCGGGATTTATGCTGTCTACGATAGTGCCGGCGCTTGAGCTTACATACTTGCCGTCTATGTATAGTTTGTATTCTTTCACGATGTTTTCCTTGCTAGATTTAAAGTCTGATTATATACTAGAAATTTTTACCGTATATAAATCCGCCAAAAATGCCAAATTTAGGCTTAAATTTGACTATTTTCTATAAAAATCGCGCAGGTAAAACTCTCTGCGCTCCAGCGCCTAAAAGCGCAGTCGTAGCAGCTAATTTCGCCGCCGCACGCCATCTCCTCCTCGTCGTTATCTAGCTTAAATTTGGCGCAGTTTTCGGCGGTTTCGCGTGCTTTTTCGTAGTCAAATTTGCCGAATCTAAACTCACCCTTTTCGTTAAAATTTGAGCGCATCAAAACCCCCGAAGCTCTTTTACGCTTAAGTTTCTAAAGCTGCCGTCCGCTTCTTTTTTGACGAGCAAAGTCGCCTTGAAATCCAAAAATACCGGCTTTAGCGCGCCGATTAAATTTATGCGCTCGCCAGGCGAAAGAGGTTTAAAATTTTCATCCGCGACCGCCTCGATAAAATTTAACCCAAGCAGCTCAGCCACGCTCAAATTTGACTCTTTTAGTTCAAATTCGCCCCTGATTTTACCGTCGTTTCCACTAAGCCTAAGCCCGATACCGGCAAGCGCGCCGATGACGCCGCGAGCGCCGCTTTTTAACTCTTTTAAAAATACGTTTTGTTCGTGCGCCGTCTCAAACGCCCGCTCCGTGCTCAAATATATCTCCTTTGTGCTTCTGCCAAAATTTATTAGCTCTTGTGCATTTACGATATCTTTTTCAAAGACCGCCGCGATACCGGGCTCCGCGCCGGGCGCGCTTTTGCGCTCTAGAAGCTCAAGGGCAAAATCCAGCACGCTTTGCTTTTGCGACTCGGTAAGCTGGGTTTCAAGGCACATAGAGCTATTGTGCGAGGTGTAGTTG
>NZ_AOTD01000270.1 GCF_000344295.2 Campylobacter showae CC57C
CTCCGCAAGCCGTAGCGACGCAAAGCCGCGAGATCGCTGTGATAAAGGGCGAACACTTTGAGGCGCGCATCGACGAACTAGGCAGGATTTCTAAATTTTATCTAAACGACGAAAAATATAAAAACGCCGATGGCGAGCGTATCGAGCTAGCAGGCGCTCAGCCGCTACCGCTTGAAGTGCGCTTTAGCGACAAGGCTTTAAATGAGCAGGCCTTCAAGGTAGCTTACGCGAGCGACGTTAGCCAGATAAATTTAACTAGCGAGCCAAAAAGCATAGTTTTAACGCAAAATTTGGAAGGCTCTAGCGTAACCAAGAAAATCACATTTTATCCAAACGGAAGCTACGATCTGGATCTTAGCGTGAGCGCGGGCGAATACTACGTGACTCCAGGCTTTCGTCCAAACGTCGCTATCGACAGCTACACCGTCCACGGCGCGCTACTTAAGCACAACGACGGCAAGCTAACTATCATCGAGGATGGCGACGTAGACGCGACCGAGAGCTTTAATAACGTAAACATAGCCGCAGCTAGCGACAGATACTACACGGCTTTGTTTTTTAAATTTGACGGACTTTTAAATCCCGTAGTTTCAAAAGATGGCGCCGGAAATGCGGTGATATTTGTAAAAGGCGAGCAAAATTTTAAAGCCAAAGGCTACATCGGAGCTAAAGACCACGCGACTCTAAACCAGATAAACGAGGAGCTCGTAGACGTCATCGAGTACGGCTGGTTTACCTTTATAGCAAAGCCGATGTTTGCGTTTTTAAATTGGCTTTACGGTTACATCGGTAACTGGGGCTGGGCGATCGTCGTTCTGACGCTAGTTATCAGGATCGTGCTTTTTCCGCTAACCTACAAAGGCATGCTATCGATGAACAAGCTAAAAGATCTAGCGCCGAAGGTAAAAGAGCTGCAAGCCAAATACAAAGGCGATCCGCAAAAGCTAAATATGCACATGATGGAGCTATATAAGAAAAACGGCGCCAACCCGATGGGCGGCTGCTTGCCGATACTTATGCAGATTCCGATTTTCTTTGCGATTTACCGCGTACTACTAAACGCGATAGAGCTAAAAGCCGCGCCGTGGATACTTTGGATACACGACCTTTCGGTGATGGATCCGTATTTTGTACTGCCTATATTGATGGGTGCGACTATGTTCCTTCAGCAAAAGCTCACGCCGACCACGTTTAGCGACCCGATGCAAGAAAAGATAATGAAATTTTTACCGCTTATCTTTACGTTTTTCTTCGTGACCTTCCCTGCGGGACTTACGCTTTACTGGTTTGTAAACAACGTCTGCTCGGTCATCCAGCAAGTTTTTGTAAACAAGCTCTTTGAAAAGCATAAAAAAGCGGAGGTAAAGGCCTGATGCGAATAGAAGCCGAAAATCTACAAGAGGCCTTTCAAAAGGCCGCGCAGGAGTTAAACTGCTCCGTTACCGAGCTTGATATCAAAATTTTGCAAAATCCAAGCGCCGGTTTTTTGGGATTTTTCAAAAAAACGGCGATCATCGAGGCAGTAAAAGAGGGTGCGCATAAGGAAGCAAAAAAAGCTCCTCAAGCCGCTCGCGAAAACGGTCATAAAGAAAACGGCGGCGAAAAAAAGAAGGAATTTAAGAAAAAAGAGAACTCCGGCGAAGAGCAAAATCACCGAAGCGAAAAGAAAAAAAATCATAAAAATCGCCACGATCATCACAAAAATCATGCGGCAAAACAAAGCGAAAGTAGCGCGGTAAACGAGTCTAAAGTCGAAGAAGCGCAACCGCAAAAAGAGCCTCAGGTAAAAGAAAAAGAGCCACATAAAAAAGAACAACCCAAAAAAGAGAGCGGCAAAAGTATCCTCGATCACTCGATCATCGATACCTTTAATAAAAACGACTTTTACGAGGGCGATGAAAAAACCACAGCTGGCGAAAATTTAGGCTCGCAGGCATCTGTCGGCGATGCAAATTTGACGCAAGCCGTGCCAAATTTAGCTAAAAAAGAAAAACAAGACTCCCGCGCCGATCGAGTGCAGACTCAAAAACAAAAAGATCAAAAACCAAAAGCCGACATTGACAAAGTCCTGCCTGAGATAAAGCAGGGCGTAGAAAAGCTTTTTGGCGGAAATTTCTTTACTATAAACAAGATAGACGTGCGCAAATTTGACGACGAGACTGTGATAGTCGAGCTTGACGGCGAGGATGCGGCGCTGCTCATCGGCAAGGAGGGCTACCGCTACAAGGCGATTTCGTATTTGCTTTATAATTGGATCAGCTCAAAATACGGCCTTGCGGTGCGTCTTGAGATCGCGCAATTTCTGCAAAATCAAGAAGCAGCGATCGATCAGTATCTAAAAGGTATAATCGAGCGCGTGGAGGAGACGGGCAAAGCCAAAACCAAGTCTTTAGACGGCGTTTTGGTCAAGATCGCCCTTGAAAAACTGCGCGAAAAATTCCCCGACAAATACGTAAGCGTAAAGTCAAATAGCGACGGGCAGTTCGTAGTCGTGAATGACTTTATCAAAAAATGAACGAGACCATAGCCGCCGTCGCCACCGCGCACGGCGTAGGCTCGATCTCCATCATCAGGCTAAGCGGCGCGGACGCCCTTAGCCTAGCTCTAAAACTCACTAAAACCACCTATCTAGTCCCGCGTTACGCAACTCTAACTAAAATTTACGCCGATGGCGAGCTCATTGACGAAGCCTTGCTTATTTATTTCAAGGCTCCGCATAGTTTCACGGGCGAGGACGTGGTGGAGTTTCAGCTCCACGGCGGGCTAGTGGTGGCAAATTTGATCCTAGGCGAACTTATCAAAAGCGGCGCCAGACTCGCGCGCGCGGGCGAGTTTAGCAAGCGAGCGCTCATAAACGGCAAGATGGATTTTAGCAAGATCGAGGCGATAAACTCGCTCATAAACGCAAAAAGCGAGGACGGCGCAAAGATTATGGCTCGCACGATGAGGGGAGATTTGGCTAAATTTACGAACGAGATTCGCCGCGAACTCGTAAAAACTCTGGCATTCGTGGAGACTAGCATCGACTATGCCGACGATGACCTGCCTGCTGATCTGCTAGAAAGTATCAGTCAAATGCTAAAACAAAACAGCTCCAAACTAGATAAAATCGTCGCTATAAGCCAGAGCAGAAAAGGGTTGCTCGAGGGCTTTAAAATCGCGATAGTCGGCAAGCCAAACGTCGGCAAAAGCT
>NZ_AOTD01000271.1 GCF_000344295.2 Campylobacter showae CC57C
CGTGCGCTAGGCATATAGCCTGCGGAGCGCCAAATTTTAAAACCCTCTGCTCGCAGTTGCGACCAGAGGAAAGCAAAGCGACGTATAGTCGGGCGAGATAACGCGTTAAATTTTAAAATTTAACGCTAGCGGTCAGCATAAACTGCCTCGCATACCCCGGCTGTATCGGTATGATATTAGCCTGCGTACCAGTCGACGAGGACGTATAGTAGAGCTTGTCGGTCAAGTTTTTGACGTTAAACGAGAAATTCGTCTCGTAGCCGGCGATCTTGGTATCGTAGCTGATAAAAGCGTCGTAAACGACCGCGTCATCCATCTTAAAGCCCGTTCCCGCAGGTACGGCCGGTAGATTCGTCCTCATGTAGTAGGTGTACCACGAGCCAAAGTACCTCGCTCCGCCACCGATCCTTAGGCCTTTTGCGCCTAGGTGGCTAAAGTCGTAGTTAGCAAAGAGGCTGGCTTGGTGCTTTGGCGTAGCTTCTAGCGGTTTGCCCACTAGTACAGCAAACGCGCCGCTATCTTTTCGCACCTCTGTTTTAGTGTATGCGTAGCTAGCGCCCACGCTTAGTCCTTGCGTCACGCGGCCGTTAAAGTCAAACTCAAATCCTCTCGAGCGCGCCTCGCCCACGGGAGTACTAACGCTATTTACGGTGCGCATGATGTTTTTCTTATCGATGTTAAAGACCGCCGCGCTAGCCGTTATGCTATCGTTTTGAAATTTAGTTCCCAGCTCTATACTTTTGCCTTCTTCGGGCTTTATGTCGCCGATGTCGTCGCCGCTGATCGCCATTTGCGGGCTAAAGCTTTGCGCGTAGTTGGTATAAACCGACCACTCGGGCGTTAGCAGGTATAAAAGCCCCGTCTGCCACGTAAATTTGCCGTCTTGCTGATCGGTTGTGTTTGGACCGCTAGTCGTGCCGCGCGCGACTTGGTCGTAGTATTCGTATCTAACGCCCAAAGAGTAGATCAAATTTTCGGTCAAATTTATACTATCTTGCGCGTAAAATCCGATTGTTCTTAGCTTTTGATACTGTATACCTGACTCCCTTACCGTCGGCAACCCGACTCTGCCGTAGATTGGATTATAGATATTGATGTTTAGGTGGGCGCCCGTGTCTCTTAGGCCGCCCGGTCTATAGCGGTAGTACTCCTTTGCGTCGATACCAAATAGCAAGTTATGCTCTATCTCACCCGTTTGCACGTAACCGTTTAAATTTAACGACCCCGCATGCGTGCGGTGGATAAATCCGTCGTAGTATTCGTTTCGTCTAGTCGCAACACCGGTGTTTAAATTTACGTTCATTAGCCTGATGTGGCCATACTCGTGCTTTGAGCGGGAAAATGCATAAGCGCCGCGCAGTAGCCAGTCCTCACCGATATTTTTTTCAAAATTTACGTCCACCGCGTCGAGTCTGGTTTTTAGTTTATTAAACGGCTCGTCAAGGCGTCTTTTCTTATCTATCGGCAGTAGTTTGCCCGTGCTTGGAATGAGATACATACCGCGGTCGATCGGATCGGTCGATCGCGTGTGCGCGTAGGCTAAATTTATGCGGTAATCATCGCCTTTATAAGAAAGAGAGGGCGCAAAGAGGACGTTTTTATATTCGCCAAACTCTCTCCAGTAGTCTTTTTGCATCACGTCGAATATAAATCTATACGCAAAGCCGCTATCAGCGATCGGTCCCGTGGTATCAAAGCCCGCGTTCCAGTAGTCGCGGTTGCCGATACCCGCCCAAATTTCGTTTGAGAAGTCGTATTTTGGCTTTTTAGTGACCATATTTATGATGCCGCCGGGCTCTTGCGCGCCGTAAAGCAGGCTAGCGGGGCCTTTTAGCACCTCGACGCTTTCTACGGTTTTGTTAAAGCTATGCATGACGCTAGCGGGCACGCCGTTTCGCATGATCGACCCGTCGCGTCCGCCGCCAAAGCCTCTTTTGATGATCGAGTCAAAGATACCGCCCGTGGTATTTCCGTAGCTAACTCCGCTCACGTTTTGAAGGCTCTCGGCTAGGGTCTCGGGTTTTTTATCTTTTAGTTGCTGCTGGGTTACGACGTTTACCGTTTGCGGGATCTCTAAAATAGGCGTATTTGTTTTGCCTACTTCGCTGGTTTTGGCGCGGTATCCGTCGTCCGCGCTCTCGCTAATCTCGACGCCTTGCAGCGCGACGTCGGCGGCGAAAATTTGGGTTAAAAGCAGCGACGAGGCCGCTAAACTTAGGCTAAATTTGTTCATTTATTTTTTCTCCGTTTTAAAATGCATTATCATTATATTATTCTTGCGCTTAAAATTCGGCCCGATTTTAGGCTATAATTTCGGCTATGAAATACGCAAATTTAAAACAAATACAATCATTTTTGGGCAAATTTAAAAAAATAACCGCAATCAGACGCGCGGGCGATATGGCGATATTTATCGAATTCGACGGCGAGCTCGGGCTGTTTTTTGATCTCAGCAAGGCCGACTCCGCGATCTATGCAAATCCTGATTTTCTAAACGTCAAAGAGTACAAAGCGCCCTTTGACGTCGCGCTAAAAAAGAGGTTCTGGGGGGCTAGAATTTTAAATTTAAGCGTGCCCGAGGGAAATAGAATTTTAAAGTTGGAGTGCGAATTTCAGGGCTCGTATAAGAGCCTAGCTTCGAGCCTATTTTTGGAGTTTACGGGGCGCTTTACCAACGCGATCATCACGGACGAAAAGGGCGTCATCGTCGAGGCTTTGCGGCACATAGACAATAATTTTCGCGTGATAAAACCGGGGCGCGAGCTGCTTGAGCTGCCGCCTGCAACGATAAAAGAGCGAGAGACGCCGCTGATAACCGATTTTACGCGGTATTTTAGCGAGGAATTTAAGCGCGTAAATAACGCAAAGCTAGAAAATTTGCGTGCCATAAAATCGGCCGCGATAGAGCGAAAAATGCAAAATTTAAGCGAGATTTTATCAGGGCTTGAAAACGAAGCGGATCTAAATGCGCAAAGCGAAATTTTAAGCAAAAACGCGGGGCTGATCCTATCAAATTTGCACGCGCTAAGAGACTATGAGCGCGAGGTAACGCTAAATGATTTCGAGCGAGGCAAGGTGCGGCTAGTGCTGGATGATAGCCCAAAAATCGCCGCAAACGCGATGTTTGCCAAGGCAAAAAGGCTAAAGCAAAAGGCGGCCGGCCTAATCATCGAGCGGCAAAATTTGACCGAAAAGCTTGAGTTTTTATCAAATTTAAAAACGCTCGTAAATGAAGCTAAAAGCGCTGAAGAGCTAGAGATCCTAGCGCCTAAAAAAGCCCGCGCCGCAAAGCAAAAAGAGCAAAATCAAAACGTCGAGGATTTTTACATCGAAGGCTATAAAATCAGCATCGGGCGCAACGAAAAAGGCAACGTCTGGCTGCTAAAAAACTCGAAAAAAGACGACGTCTGGATGCACCTAAAAGACTTGCCGTCCGCGCACGTCATCATCAAAACCGCAAAAAGCGCTCCGAGCGAGGAAATTTTGAGATTCGCGGCGAAAATTTGCGTGAATTTTAGCGTCAAAGGCGGCGGGACGTACGAGGTTGATTTTACCAAACGTAACAACGTCAAAATTACGAGCGGCGCAAATGTAAATTATATTAATTTTAAGACGATATTAGTAACAAAGCACGACTAAAACAGGAGGCGAAAATGGCTGTAACACCCCTTGGCAACACGATTTTTATCAATCAAAACGTAAATATGGTCTCAAACAAGGTTGCCGACGTCCAAAATAGATTTGACCTGCAAAATCTCGCCGCCGCATCGCTAGCAAGCGACGAAACACAAGAGGTCTCCGAGGTGCGACCGACCGAGGAAACCTACAAAATCGACCCCGAAAACGAACACGAAAAGCAAAAAGGCAGGCAGGAGCAAGGCGAGCTCGCCTCGGAGCAAAAGGGCGAAAACGCAGACTCCGAGAACGAGGACGAAGAAAACTCCGAGGAGCACGTCGCGGCTAACGACTTCCCGCAGGCGTCGCCCGTATTTCAACATCTTGATCTTAAAATTTAATCTTTCTCGTTCAAATTTGGCTGGCCATTTTTCTGCTCGGCGGTCAAATTTGACTTTAAATTTGATCTGCTTTCGGCCTAAATTTTGAGCTTTCATCTTTTTAATATCGCGAACGTAAAATTTAAAGCGTAATAAATCGGCTCGTTTCGGTCGTAAATTTAGCGTCTGAGGATAGCCGCCGCGGGAAAGCGGTGCATAGCAGCCAAATATGCCAAACGCGCCGAGCAAATTTTACTTGCTTTTAATTTGATAGATCATTTTGGGCGAGAGTAAAATTTGGCACAGGTTGTCAAATTTATGCCAAGTTTGCCGCCGCGCTGCCCAAAATTTAGTAAAAATCGTCAAATTTGTCGTCCGTTTCAAGCAAAAATAAATTATCAAATTTAACCGCCGTCTAAAGCGAGCAAGCAAACGCAAATTTGCCTCAAATTTCGGCGCTTTTAAGCGAAAATTTTATACAATTATTACTCAAAAAAGGAAAAATCATGAAAACGCGTATAATCACCGGTGTCGCGCTATTTGCGGCGGTTTTGGTCATCTTTTTCGTTGATAGCTATCTGTTAAATTTCGCCATTTTAGGCTTCGTGCTTTATACGGCCTTTGGGGAAGCGCAAAAGCTCTACGGCCTGCAGGGCGGCTCTCTTGCTCTCGTGGCGGTCATTTTTTATCTGCTCACGCCCTTTTCAAATCCCGTATTTATCGCTATTTTAGCGGTTTTGCTCGTGGTTAGTTTTCTCGCGCATTTTAAGAGCGAAAACCTAACGCCCGCGCTGCCGTTTTTGTATCCGATGACGCCGATTTTTCTCATCTGGATGCTTTACTCGCAGTATGGCGTGGGCTACTTGGCGTGGCTGATTTTAACGGTCGTGGCGTGCGATAGCGGGGCGTTTTTCGTCGGCAAATTTTGTGGCAAGCACGCCTTTAGCGAGACTTCTCCAAACAAAACCTGGGAGGGCGTGGCTGGCGGTATCGCCGTGGCTACGGTCTTTGGAGCGGGTTTTGGCTGGGTGCTAACCGATAGCTTCTGGCATAGCCTCATCACGGCGTTTTTGGTTGCGATTTTTGGCGTTTGGGGCGATCTTTTCGAGAGCTACCTAAAGCGCCGCGCGGGCGTCAAAGATAGCGGCACGCTGCTGCCGGGCCACGGCGGGATGCTTGACCGCGTCGACGGCTATCTGTTCGGCGTCGCGGCGATGCTTTGGACGCTATCGTGGTAGTGCTGGGCTCGACGGGCTCGATCGGGACGAATACTTTAAATCTAGCCCGCAAATTCGGTCTTAGCGTCGAGGCGCTGAGCTGTGCGTCAAACTACGAGCTTTTAAACGAGCAAATCGCCGAATTTAAGCCTAAATTCGTCTGTATCGCCGAGCCAAAATTTGCTAAATTCGTAAAACACAAACGCGTTTTTGCGGGTGCGCAGGGCATCTGCGATATGCTAAAAGAGTGCGAGAGCCAGCGCGTCGTAAACTCTCTAGTGGGCTTTGCGGGTCTTGCTCCGAGCTTAGCCGCGCAAAAGCTGGGCAAAAAGCTGGCGCTTGCCAATAAAGAAAGCCTCGTCGCGGGCGGCAAATTTTTAAATACGAGCGCGATAGATCCGATAGATAGCGAGCATTTCGGGCTTAAATTTTTGCTCGCGAACAAAACCCCGGTCGCTAGGCTAGTCATCACGGCCTCGGGCGGCGCCTTTTACAAAACACCGCTAAAAGCCCTAAAAAATGTCACTGCCTCAGACGCGCTAAAGCACCCCAACTGGAGCATGGGCGCGAAGATCACGATCGACAGCGCGACGATGGCGAACAAGCTTTTTGAGGTGTTGGAGGCCTTTTGGCTCTACGGCGTGCGAGACATCGAGGCGCTTATCGAGCGCACGTCCACGGTGCACGCGCTGGTGGAGTTCGCCGACGGCTCGACTGCGGCGCACCTATCTAAAACCGATATGATTTTAGCTATCGCGCATGCGATTTTGGGCGAGGACGGAGCGCTAAATTTAAGCGCCGCCGATGCGAAAAACGGACAAATCGTGCCAAATTTGGACCTAAAAACATTAAAAAATATAAAATTCGGCGAAATAAATTTGAAAAAGTATCCCATCTTTTCGCTAAAAGACCAAGCTTTGCAAAACCCCGATCTTGGCGTCGCTATCAACGCCGCAAACGAAGTCGCCGTATATAAATTTTTGCGCGGCGAGTGCGGATTTTTGGATATCTCGCAAACGGTTTTAGCCGCGGCAAAGAGGTTTGAAAACGAGAAAATAGAGAGCGAGAGCGGGATATTTGAAGTAGATTTAGAAGTAAGAAAGTGGGCGGAAAAGTCGCTTAAATAGCGGCTTGTCTTTTGAGCGCTTTTTGCGGATTTTGTTAAAATTTGACTCGATAGGCTACATGCCTTATCTTCGTCAAATTTTAACTTCA
>NZ_AOTD01000272.1 GCF_000344295.2 Campylobacter showae CC57C
AATTTAAAGGGCAAATTTGCCCTTTAAATTATTCTCGGCACCTTGTAAAAAGCTGCAAATTTTAATTATAATAATGGGCATTAGCCTCGCAAGGGCGCTAAGAAAATAAATTTAAGGTATAAAATGAAAAATTTGATCGCGTTGATACTTTTTGCTATCGCGGCTATGGCCGGCGAGCCCAAAAAAGGCGAACTAAGCCCCGAAAAAGAGGCGTTTTTAAGCGCTAGATACGAGGAGCTCAAAAAATCCTGCGCCCAAAAGGACGCGAGAGCCTGCAAGCGAGTGATCTTGTTTTATCAAAAACAGGCCAAAAAGCAAAACGAAAAAGACATCCGCGAGGCGATGCAAATTTTACTCGGCGCGTGCAAGGAGGGCAAATTTGACGCGTGCGCAGCGGCTGGCGAAATGTACATAAATAACAAAGACTTCATCGCCGCAAGGGAGATTTTGAGCCCTGTTTGCGATAGCGGCTATCAGGATGCTTGCGTGCAGTACGGCAAGAGCCTTGAGGCTGACGGCGCGCCAGGCAAGGACGAAAAACGCGCGAAAAAACTATACGAAACCGCATGCGAAAAGGGCTCGGCGCTAGGGTGCGAGCATCTGGGACTAGCGATCGGCAGCAGCGCGCCGGAGCAGGCCGTGGGCTATATGCGCAAGGCGTGCGAGATGGACGCTTGGCGATGTTTTAGATTCGGCACGATGGTGATGCCTTACGGGGCCAAGGAAGGGGTAATGGCGCTTGTTAGAAGCTGCCACGAAACGGATATGCTCGCAGGCTGCATCATGCTAGCTAAATACCACGAAAAAGAGCTGCGCGAGATCTCCGGCGAGGCTGAGGTGAAGCGGCTGCATGCGAGGCTTTGCGAGCTGGTGCCGTACGGAGAGCACTGCCAAAAGGCGCGGTAAATTTAGCTAAATTTGCGGTTTTTGGGTTTGATATGGCGGGTCCGGCGAGGCGAGGGTAAATTTGAAGTCAAATTTAAAAGCACTCGCTAAGACGGACTAAAATTTAACAAAAACCAGGTCAAAGGAGCAAAAATGGCTATCATCAAAGTCGATCTACAAAAATCATATCGTATCTTAAACCCGGGTGCGACCACGCTCGTATCGGCCAAATATGATGGCGATGTCAATGCGATGGCGATAACGTGGGCGCAGACGCTTGACTACGACAAGGTTACCATCGTGCCGTACAATGGCTCGTACACGAGGACGCTCATCCAAAAGAGCGGGTATTTCGCCGTGCAGATCCCCACGGCAGCGTAGGCGGAGCTGGTTAGCGAGCTTGGCGCCGAAAACAACTCGCGCTTTGATAACACAGACAAGATGAAAAACGTAGAAATTTTTTATAAAGATGATTTCGATGTGTCGCTGATCGCGGGCTGCGCCGCATGGCTCGTTTGCAAGCGTATCCCGGAGCCTCACAACGAGCAGAGTCATGATCTTTTCATCGGCGAGGTCGTCGCGGCGTATGCGGACGAGCGGATCTTTGACGGCGGATACTGGCTGTTTGAAAAGATCCCCGACGAGCTAAAAACGCTTCACTACGTCGCCGGCGGTCGGTATTATCTGGACGGCAAAGCGGTAGATACCAAATGCACGCCCATAAGCGACGAATAAAACGCCCCGCAAAACGCGGGCGAGTTTGTAAATTTAAGATGAGTGCGCGCACAAATACGCGGCGAGCTTCGGTAAAATTTCAAACTAAAGAATCTAAAAAAGGATAGAGAATGAAAAAATATATCGTCATCACCGGCGCAAGTTCGGGTATCGGAGCGGCTGCGGCAAAGGCGTTTGCAAGGCGCGGAGAAAATTTGATCCTAATCGCGCGCAGAGCGGAGCTTCTGCAAAGCTTAAAGGACGAGATCGCTAAAATTTCGCCTAAACCAGACGTCCTGATTAAAATTTGCGACCTTGCGAATAGCGAGAACGTCCTGACGCTTTGGGACGAGCTAAAAAGCTACGAGCTAAAGGCGCTCATAAACAACGCGGGTTTTGGAGATTACGGCGCGGTCGGCGAGCGCGATCTATCCAAAATTTCACAGATGCTGCGGCTCAACGTCATCTCGCTTACGCTGCTAAGCCACCTCTTCGTACGCGACTACAAGCGCAAGCCCGCTCAGCTCATCAATATCTCCTCCGCGGGCGGCTACAGTATGGTGCCAAACGCCGTCACCTACTGCGCGAGCAAGTTTTTTGTAAGCGCCTTTACGGAGGGTCTGCACCGCGAGCTGGCGCAGGATAAAGAGGCCAAAATGCAGGCTAAAGTTCTAGCGCCCGCCGCGACTAGGACGGAGTTTGGTCCCGTGGCGACGGATGACGCCGGTTACGACTACGACGCGGCTTTTAAGCGCTATCATTCAAGCGAGGAGATGGCGGAATTCCTACTTGCGCTTTATGATAGCGACGCATGCGTGGGCACGGTGGATCGAAACAGTTTCGAGTTTAGCTTGGGAACCCCGCGATTTGACTACGCGGGCAAATGCTAAAATTTATGCATTATGCGTCGCGCGACGAGACATAAAATTTGAGCAACGTAATATCGGAGCTAAATTTGATCTCAAAGCACGATAAAATTTAAAGAAATTTAAGGAGCGAAAATGGGAAAAACGGCTTTGGTATTGGGCGCTACGGGCGTCGTGGGCATGGAACTGGTGCGCGAGCTTTGTGATAGCCCGGATTACGATGAGGTAGAGGCATGGGCGCGCCGCGAGATAGGCTTTTGCCACCCTAAGCTTCGCGCGCGGATCATTGATTTTGAGGGTATCTCGGATATCGCGCCGCATAAATTTGACGAAATTTTTTGCGCGCTTGGCACGACGATGAAGCAAGCCGGCAGCCGCGGGCAGTTTTATAAAGTAGACGTGAACTACCCCGTAAATATCGCAAAATGGGGCATCGCATCAGGCGCGCGCCGTTTCGCGCTCATTTCGTCGCAGGGTGCGGACGAGCGGTCGAGATTTTTTTATCTGCGCGCAAAGGGCAAGGCGGAGAAAAAGATCGCCGCACTGGGTTTTAAAAGCTTGCAAATCGCGCGACTGCCTGCGATAAAAAGCGAGCGCGAGCAGGTGCGTATGGGCGAGCTCTTTACGATTTGGCTGTTTGGGCTTTTGCCGAAGTTTATCTTAACGAACTACCGTCCGATGAGCGCGAAAGATATCGCGGCATCCGTCATCGCCGCCGCGCAGACGGAGGCTAAGGGCGTGCAAATTTATCATCCAAGAGAGTTTATTTAGAAGCAAAACCGTAAAGGCGATTTTGGCTTTAAGCTTTTAAAAACGCCGAAAAATGCGCCCGCTATTTTAAAATAAAAAATCGGCCGAATTTTACAACGCGCGCGGCTTTATTTAAATTTGACCCTTGAGCGCGGTTTGGCTATTTGCTCGGTCGCGGCCAAAAGTCGGGTGTGTCAAAAAAGCTCGCGTTTATGTTTGGCTATTTACCTTACTGCGGCCAGAAGCGTCGCTAGGACGACTTTTGTGCCGCAATCCGCCTAACAGGTAGCGCGAGCCTGCACGTAGTTTTGATTTGCTCGCGCAAAAATCAAAACGCCTACTTAAAGACTATGCCGGATGCGGTAAAATCCATTTGCTCCGGTTCTACGTTTAGTAACGATTTAAAAACCAGCTTGCCTACAGCTTTTAGCTCTGCCTCATGCTCGGGATTTGGATACTGCTGCAACTCCTGCTGCATCGCCATCAGCAAAAACCCAAGCCCCATAGATATCTGATACGAGTTCATCATTTCCGTAGCTTTTCCCTCAAACAGCTCCGGTTTTTTGCGCAAAAACTCGGCGATCTGCAAAAATGAGGGCTTTACGGCTTCGTCCGGCATCGGATGATTAAAATACGCCGCATAAGCGCCTCCTAGCAGCGCCACGATGCCGGTCGCCACGTTTTCTTTGGGTATGCCGTATAGCTGCTCGACGCTGCCGTTTAGCTTATCTATGCCCTCTACTAGCAAGCGCCGCCCCTCGTTTTGCTGCGCGGCGGGGAAAAGCTGCGCTATCTGCTCTATGCCGTCCATATCCAAAAAATGATCTCCAGCTCGTACCAGCGCGCCCGTATAGAGTATATCGGTCTTGATATCTTTGACATAGGCGGAATCATCGGGCGGATTTAAATTTTTCTTCGCCTGATTCATAGCGCGGTTATACGCATCCTGCCGCAACCACTGTTCGTTAAAATCAATCGTAAAAAACGCCTGCGCGCTGCTAAAACACATCACCGCCCCAAGCGCTGCCGCGCTGACTCGAATCTTGCCTAAAATTTTCATAAAACGCCTCCTAATACAAATTCATGCGGTAGCTCCGCATTGCCCGCATTATACCTAAAATAACGCGGCTACGATCTTTTTTATTCTGATTGCCTCTACGCTGCCGCCGCGCAGATGGAGGCTAAAGGCGTGCAAATTTATCATCCGAGGGATTTTGCGCAAACGCATAGCAAGTAGTCAAATTTCGCGCTTTAGCTCAAATTTGACGCCGCTAAACGCTTAAATTTACTAGCCACGCCTTTGATAAAATCGGCGCTAAAATTTAATTCCTCGCACGACCTGCGCGCCAAGGCCCGTTTGCATATGCCGCAAAAACATCGCATGATAAAAGTCCCCCTCGTGCCCCGGCGCGTCGTATGTGGCGACGAGATTTGCTGGCACTAGGACTTTGCGCCTGATGTTTGCTTCGTTTGCGCTAAGTTTTAAGTGCGAGACTAGCTGATAGACGCAAAGGTCGGTGCAGTCGCCGAGCACCACGAAGGTGTCTATGTGCGGATTTTGTGCGAGAAATGCGTTAAAATCGGTGCAGTAAGCCGTGCTCAGGGAGTTTTTGCGAAAGATTTTTATTTCGTCAAAAAACGGCAATTCGCGCAGTTGCGGTATCGTCTTTGCGCCCTCTGTACCTTTGACCGCGTGCGGAGGAAATGCGTCAAATTCCGCACAGTTTGCCTCGTGGCTATCCTCGAGTAGCACGAGATTTCTAGCACCCGCCGCGTAAGCTGCGCTAAGAGTCTGCGCTATACCGTCCGCGATCGCGCCCACTCGCGGGCTAGCTAGCGGGCCAGTGCTGCAAAATCCCTCTATCATATCCACGCTGATAAATGCGGTGTTTGCCGCCTCGCCAGCTAAAAGTTCGCTAAATTTGATCTCCTTTAGCCCCTCAAACCACACCGCTAAATCCTCTAAAATTTTCGCGTCAAATTTCATTTTCTCTCCTTGTTTTGGTTGTTTTTATATTTGTTGTTCGGCTCGCCGAAGCTAATCTCAAACCGCGAGCCCCCCTAAATTTCGCGTTCAAATTTAATCTCGTCCAGCGTCAAATTTCATCAAATTTACCCGCCTAGCCGCCCGTCTTTGCGGGCAAATTTACACAAAAGCTCTTTGGCTCAAGCTCGATTTCGATGCTGCCGCCGTGGGCTTGGACGATTTGCAAGCACAGGTGCAGGCCTAGGCCGTTGCCCTTTAGCTTGCTCGTTTTAAACGGCTCAAAGACCATGGCCTGGTTTTTGATCGGCACGCCGCTATCGGTCACGGCAAATTTATGCTCACCGTCGCAGTATCGGTAGTCCACGCGCACCCAGCCCTCGTCGTCCTCGTTTTCCTCGACCGCGTCGATCGCGTTAAATAGCATGTTTTGAAACACCATTGCCAGCAGATCGCGGTCGCCCACATAGGGCAGGTCGGGGAAATCTAGGCTAAATTTGATCTCCTTGCCGTATGTGTAGCACTCTATGGCGGCCTCGCATTCGGATTTTAGCTCAGCTAGGTTAAATTCGCGCGCATTTATCGTGAGGCCTTTTGTGAAAAGCAAAGTAGCCTTGATGATGCGCTCGACTCGCCAGATCGCCTTTTGCATCTGCTCGACGACTGGGCGAGCGCGGTCGTCCGCCTTTTTTATCAGCGTGGAGGCTAGCAGCGAGATCGAGCCCACGGGGTTGCGTATCTCGTGGGCTAGGTGGGCTGCGACCTGACCCATCGAGGCTAGGCGCTCGGTGCGTTTTTCGGTCGTTATGTCGGTTGCGGAGATGATTTTTTTGCCCTCTTTTTGGGCGATTTTGATGAGGTAGATTTGCCCCGCGGCGCTTATCTCGCCCTCATTTTGCGGGATAAATTTTAAAATTTGCCCGAGTTTTAGGGCTTCGGAGTTTTGTAAAAATATCTCGCCCGTCTCGTCCAAAACCCAGATTGCGTTTGGCAAAATTTCCACGATATCTTTGATAAAGCCTTGCAAATTCGCATACGACGCGGTCAGGTTTTTGTACTCGCGCTCTATCAGATAGGTCTGCTCGATCAGGCTTTTTAGTCCGTCCTGGACGCTGGTTTTATCGATCTGGGTCATAAAAGCTCCTCGAAATTTTCTAAATCAAAAAGTAAAATTCGGTCGTTTTTTAGGCGGCGCACTTCGTTGCTAAAGCCGCTTTTGGAAAATAGCGCGACGGCATCCGGCACAAAGCCTAGGCGTTCGCATTTTTTAAGGAGTAAATTTACCACGTTTTTGCAAATTTTATGCTCTTTAAATTTAGCTTCTCCGACGACTATGCGACCTTCGATACTCAAAAATATATCTATCTCGATATTTTTCGCCCACAGGCTCCGCACCCGTGCAGGCTGGGCACCTAGTCTAAACGCCAAAAGCTCGCGGCAAAGCAGCTCAAAGCCAAAGCCCGCGTACGAGTCAAACTCTCGTCTGATAATCTCCATCAGTGCGGCCTTTTCTCTGTTTTTTAAAAGGGCTAAATTTGGCTCGATGAAATAAAACCAAAACCTAGTAAAATTGTCGTTAAAGACCACTTTATCCTGCGCCTTATCGCGCTCGGGTAGCTTTTTGGCTTTTTGATATTTGCTTTTTACGCGCGGTTTTTCTAGCGTCTTTTCGATGCTAACTACGCCTGAGTTGATCGCAGCGGCGTAAATTTTTAGGATGAGAGGGCGGGGCAGAAATTTATTTAGAGCGTATTTTTTGCGGTCGTTTTTAGCAAGCTTGCAAAGGGCAAATTTAAGCTCGTTTTCAAAAGGCGCGTCAAAGCTAAATTTGAGCGACAAATCCTCAAATTTATCTAAAATTTCTTTTTCTATCGCCTCGAAAATATCGTAATAATTCGCTTCAAATTCTAGCGCGTCAAAGACTAGATGAAAGTAAATAAGCTGCAAGATATCAAGGTGCTTAAAGCGCGCGTAGCTTGATTTTAAGGTGTAGATTTTTGCTCCTTTTTAGCCCATTTTAGCACAACTTTGGTTATAATCTCTTTTTTTATAAGGAAAAATTTTGGTTAGCATCGACGAAATCAGGAAAAATATTATTTTAAAAAAAGGCGTGCGCTACTTTGACTACACGGCCTCGGGTCTAGCCTACGCACCTATCGAGCGTAAGATCGCAAAATACCTAAAAACCTACGCCAACACGCACTCAGAAAGCGCCTCAAACGCGCTAAAGACGCAAAAACGCTACGAAAAAGCAAGGCAGAGCCTAAAAGACGCGCTGGGGCTTGACGAGCGATTTTATCTGATCTCAGCCGGCTGCGGCGCGACGGGAGCTATAAAGAAATTTCAAGAGATCATGGGGCTTTACTTGTCGCCTATGAGCGCGAACCGCCTGGGCGAGGAGAGGCTAAAGGGCGCAAATTTGCCCCTCGTCATCGTTTCGCCCTACGAGCACCACTCAAACGAAGTCAGCCTACGCGAGGGGCTGTGCGAGGTCGTGCGCATACCGCTAAGCAAGAGCGGGGAGATAAATTTCGGCAGGCTCGATCAACTGCTCAAAATCAACTCAAAGCGCGAGATCATCGGCTCTTTTAGCGCGGCCTCAAACGTCACGGGGATAATCAGCGACTACAAAAAAATCTACGTGATGATGAAGCGATACGGCGCGACCGTGGCCTTTGACGCGGCGAGTTTTAGCTCGCACGATAACCTCGACGCGGATTACTTCGACGCGCTGTTTCTCTCGCCGCATAAGCTTTTAGGAGGCGTGGGCAGCTGCGGACTGCTCGCGATAAGAAAAGAACTCGTAAAATCAGACAAACCGACCTTTGCCGCGGGCGGGACGGTTAGCTACGTGAGCCGCAGCTCGCATTTTTTTGCGCCTAGCATAGAGCGCACCGAGGAGGGCGGCACCCAGCACGTGATGGGGCTAATTAGAGCCTCGCTAGCATACAGACTGCGAAACGAGGTCGGCCTAGACGTCATAAAAAGCCGCGAGGATGAGCTTGCAAAGCTATTTTGCGAGGGACTGGATAAGATCCCCGAGGTCGTGAGCTACTGTCCGCGCGCAGTGCCGAGATTGCCGATTTTTGCTTTTAACGTTAAGGGCGTTTCGCCCTATGATTTTGCTGAGGCGCTGAGCGAGGATTACGGCGTGCAGACCCGTGCTGGGTGTGCGTGCGCCGGCCCGTACGGACACGATCTGCTCGGACTAAAAGACGATCAGGAATTTGATCAAAAGCCCGGCTGGGTGCGCGTGAGCCTGCACTACTCGCACACGCAAAAAGACGTCGCCTATCTGCTAAAGGCCATCAAAAAAACTATCAAAAAATTTAAAACCAAAAAGGATAAGAAATGAATAAAATTTTAGCCGCGGCCTTGTTTGCCCTTTGCGCCGTTTGCGCGCAGGCAAAGCCGTTTAGCCCCGAGCAGTACGCAAAAGTACTGCGCGAGTATAACTCCGTCGCAGGCGCGAACAACTACTTTGAAAGCGGTAAATTTAAAGAGGAATTTAATCTTCGCAAAAAATACTGCGACGAGGGTCTAAGAGACGCATGTGGCGATCTGGGGCTGCTCTACGTTACTGGTCTAGGCACGCCAAGAGACAGCAAAAGAGCGGGCGAACTACTAGGGTACGCCGCTAAAAACGGCGAGTTTAAGGCCATCTCGCAGTACTACGAAACAGCGCTTGACATAGCTCGAGCGGCGGAAAAATATCCGGACGACAAGGTCACGCAGCACCTAGGAGCCGAGTTTAAAAACTCGCTAGAGCAGTGCAAAGCCTACAAGGGCGACCGCCACGTGTGCTTCCGCGCGCTGGTGATCAGCGGTATGCTGCCAAAGGGCGAGGGCGGCCTGGGACTATCGCAAGCTGAGTTTGCCAAGACGTGGGAGGATATCGTCGTGAGTGACGTCGAGCGCAACGGCATGAACGACTCAAAAGTAAACGCGCTGGCAAAGGAGCTGGAAGGACTAGCGGCGCGGTAAATTTGCGGGCTTTTGCGGCGTAGATTTGCTTTTTTGATCAGGCGATCCGTCAAATTTGACCGTCCGGGCTTTTGTCTTTTGCGGGCGGCTTCGCGTCTCATGTAAATTTATATTACTTGGCTCAAATTTGACGCGTCGGCAATTGCTAGGCTTAAATTTGGATTGATTTTTGGGTAAATTTATCCAGCGGCGTAGAATTTGTTTTACTCAAATTTGACTGCTTTTTACGGATAAATTTAGCTCGCTCCTTATTTTGCGGCTTGCGAGCTTTTGCCCGGCGGGCTTTACGGCTATCTTTACGGCGTAAATTTGCTAAATTCTGCTAGCGCTCGAGCAAATTTGGTCGTCAGGCTTAAAGCCTTCGCTTGCGCTTTTTTGCGCGCGGTTAAATTTATGTGCCCGCGCGGGTTTTGCCCCGCTCAAATTTGACGTATTTTTGTGCCCCGCTCAAATTTGCGCGGCGTTAATTTTTACGAATTTATAAAAACTTTGGAGAAAATTTAGATGCGAGATTCGCGCGAGTTTCAGGTCTTAGCGGGCGAGGCCAGAAACGTAAGGTGGAGCGCGGCGACGGATGACTGCGTTTTTGAGATCGCGGGCGTTAAATTTAACGCCCAAAACCTCAAAGATCGCCTCGTGCCGCGCGAAAACAACCGCCTAGCTATCGCTTACGACGCGAAAAATGAGGTTTGGAATTTTAAAAATTTGACCTCAAACAAGTGGCTCAAAAACTACGCTTGGCGCGCGCACTTTATACTATCTTGGGCGGCGATCTTTGATATCGTTCCGGGTAAAATTTTAGGCGCGATTTTTTCGATACCTATATTTTATTTAGGTAAGTATTTGTCCGAATTTGCAGGCATGACGGCCTTGTTTGCCTTTGTTGTTTTCTTATTTTTATCGCTGCCTTTTTTTGCACATATACTGGAGCGAAAATAAGAGCTTAAGCGGCACTGTCGAGGCATATCTAACTGTAAGAAAATTTTTAAATGAGATGGATTTATAAAATGGCGTCAAATTTGAGGAGATTTTTTAAATGAAAACGCAAAACGGTTTAAAACTGCTTGGCGGCCGCGTAAATTCGCTCGAGTGCGTCTATAAAGACAAAAGCGGATTTGATTATAGCTTTAGCTTGGATGGGCAAATTTTAAACGTTCGCTCGCTGCAAAGCCCGCTTTTACCGATAAACGACGGCGACGAGATGCTAGTCGTTTGCGATAAAAAGGGGCGGGTTTTGGGGCTAAAAAACCGCTCTTTAAACTCCGCGGCCTGATACGCCTATGAGCCTAGCCTCTTTTTTGCGGCTCTGTTTTTTTCGCTGTTTTTGTCGTTTGCCGCGGCTTGCGTTTGGGGGATTTTTTCTGGTTTTGACGGACGGTGGCCGCTTTTTAGCACTTTGCTACTTGTTTTTGGTTTCGGCTCTCTTGCTTTTGCTTGGTTTAAATTTCACCGCGAGGCGTCTTTGGGCTTACGCGTTAGATCGATGATTGGCGCCGCAAAAGAGACGAAGTCTAGCGGCGAGGCTGACGGCAGGGTGTGCGACCTAAGGATTTTTGAAACGAAGGAGAAGAGCTATTTTAGCGTTACGGTCGGCGATACGTTTTTATGGGGTAGCAGCCCTAAAAAGCGCGCCCTGGAGCTAGAAAACGGCGACGAAGCGAGCGTAAAATACGAAAATTTCAGGGTCATAAAGATACGAAATCGCAGCAAAAATCTGACGGCGAAAAAATCGCAAGGCTTTTTTGAGAGGGTGTTTTGGTTTAACGTCGATATCGCGATCAGCCTTTGCGCGGGGCTTGTTTTGCTCTATGCTGGGACGAAGGATTTTTGGTTTTCGCCTTTTGCTGGGATTGCCGGCTTGATAATCTTGCTCGGCGGAGTCTGCTTTAACGTGTTTTATAAAAAAGATTAGCCTTCGACGAGGCTTGGCAAATTTAGCGCGGAGACTTCAAATTTTAGCCTACTCGCCGTAAATTTGACGCTCAAATTTAGCGTGTAAAATTTGAGCAAGGCAAGCGGACTCGTCAAATTTCAAGCCTTACATGCAAATTTTGCCGGGCGCTAAAATCTCGGAGATAACGGCAATAAAGCTTAAATTTAGCGCGACCTTCGTGATTTAAGCGAGGTAAATTTACGCACGGCAAGGCCAACTGCGCCCGCTAAATTTAGCTTAAATTTCGCAAAAACTCCGCGTATTCTTTAGCTCCGCGCTCTAAATCGTCCTGGCTTGATACGTAGTCCACGCCCGGAGTCTCCTCGGCGCCGTAAAATTCAAAAAAGTCTCGGTAGTCGGCGCGAAAATAGTATTTAAACGCAAGCTCAAACGGCGTAAGAACCTCGCGCAAGCTAAAATGATAGCGTCCTTGCGGGCAGTAGTCGCTCTTTTTGATGCCCGCGGTCACGGCTAGCGCGACCTTGCGGCCCGCTATGCCGTCCGAGCCGCGCCCATAGGCAAAACCGTGCGTCATCACCGCGTCGATCCATGATTTTAAAATCGGAGGGCAGGAGAAGTTGTAAAGCGGAAACTGCAAAACTAGGACGTCGTGGGCCCTGATGAGCTCTTGCTCGCGCGCGGCGTCGATATCGCCGCCCCCGTAAACCTGCGTCAGGTCATGAACGCTAAAGCGCTGCGGCTCTTTGAGAGCCTCTTGCAGTAGGCGTTTGTTTATGACCGAGTTTTGGATGCCTGGGTGGGCTAAGATGATTAGAGTTTTCATTTTTATCCTTTTTGATCAAGCAAATTTTAGCGAACCCGGCTTAAATTTGAACGGAAGTATTTGCGCGGTTTAGCGACATAAATTTGACGTAGATTTAGCTCATTTTTACAAAAACGCTTGCAAATTTCGCAAATTTTCTTTTATGGATGCGGGGCGGTAGAGTGCTGAGATAACGGCGATGTAGTCTGGATTTAGTGCGGCGATTTGCGCGATATTTGCTGCGTTTATGCCGCCGATCACGCAAACCGGGGTACGTAAAATTTCCTTTGCGCGCATTATAGTTTCAAATTTGCAAAGCGGAGCGTTTGGTTTGGTCGGGCTCGCAAACAGTGCGCCAAATGCCGCGTAAGAAGCGCCCTCATCCTGCGCTTTGAGGGCTAAATTTAGATCGTCATAGCAGCTAACACCGATAAAAGCGTCCTCGCCTAGGATCTTGCGAGCGGCCTTTACTCTGCCGTCGTCTTTACCGATGTGCACGGCGTTCGCGCCTATTTTTGCGGCAAATTTGACGTCGTCGTTTACGATAAATCTCGCGCCGTAACACTCGCAAAGCTCTTTTAACGCAACAGCTACGCGCTCGTTTTTTGGCTCGATTTTAGTGCGGTACTGTAAAAATTTCACTCCGCACTCTAGCAGCTCGCGAGTTTGCTCTAGCACGCTGTTTTCTGGCGTTAGGATATCATCCGTGATAGCGTAAATTTCAGACATTTTCGCCCGCTGCTTTGTGATCTAGTAGCCGCATGCCGAAATTTGAGTCGTGAGCGTTTTTGATCGCGTTTGCGACAAAGGCTTTGGCGCTCCTGATTGCCGTTATCTCGTCTGCCCCGCAAGCTAGGGCGCAGGCGATAGCCGTGGCGAAGCTACACCCCGCGCCGTGCATGATTGTGGGGCGCTCTAGCGGCTCGCCGAATTTAACTATCTCGCCGCTTTTTTTATAAAGCGTGTCCTCGCAGATCTCGCTCGTTTGCGTGCGTTTTAACACCACGTCGCAGGGCAGATCCGCGCTCAAATTTAACCTCTCGCCGTCAAAATTTAACCCCAAAATGCGCGCTTCGTCTAAATTCGGCGTTGCGATGCGAGCTAGGCTCAAAAGCTCTTTTAATGCGTTTATGGCGCCCTCTTGCAGGAGCTTTGCGCCTGATTTTGCGACGCAGACGGGATCTATCACGGCGCTTATGCCGCGGTTTTGCTCCAGCCAGGCTTTGACGCAGGCTATGAGCTGTTCGTTAAAGAGCATGCCGATCTTTACTGCGTCAAATTTTAGCTCGGCGCAGACGGCTTCTAGCTGCGCGTTTAAAAACTCGGGCGCTACGGGCATTACCGTGCTCACGCCGCTCGTGTTTTGAGCAGTTAGTGCAGTGATCGCGGTCGCGCTGTAGCAGCCGTAGGCCTCGCAGGTTTTTATATCCGCCTGCACGCCGGCACCCCCGACGCTGTCGCTACCTGCGATGATTAGGATATTTTTTTTAGGATTTTTCATTGTTTTGCCTTGAGCGGTTTTGTTAAATTTATCTTTAGGCGAATTTATTTGTCGCCAAAATCCTTGCCAAACTCGACTCCAAGCTCCCTTAAATTTACGGGGCTGTTTCCTTGCGACTCCATCGGTGGCGGAGTTTGCGGCTGCGTTTGCGTAGGCTGTTCGCTCGCAGGATTTTGCTCGGTTTGATCGTTTTTGGTTGCGTTATTTTCGGCTTTTTTCGGCTTTTTCTTTGCTTTTTCGTCTTCTAGCTTTTTACCGGTTAGGCACTCGTAAATTTCCGCGTGATTTTTCTTTGCCCAGTCCTCTTTGACCTCGATTTTTTGGTATTCTTTGCTAGTAGGCGCGGCAAGGCCGTTTTTAACTAGGGTTTTGTTTAGGATTCTGCTTTCGTCGCTTACTTCGCATAGCCATCTATCGCCTAGATTTTTTAGCGTTAGTACGTAGTAGTTGCGCTCGGGACGAAATATCTTTTTGATCTCTTTGTCGTAGGATTTGTTGAAATTTTCCAGCTCTTTTTTTTCTTTTATGCATTTTGCGCTGTTATAAAATTTGACGTTTGCAAGCTTGCAAGGAGCGATCACGGCGGCGTTTAGCCTAAATATAAAGGTATCGTAGTCTAAAATTTTTTCTAGAAAAAGGACTTCTTTGACGACTTTTTCGCGTTTGGATTTGGTCGTCTGCGTGATTTGCATGTCGGTAAACTGGGCGGCCAAATTTACCGACAGCAAGGATAAAGCGCAAAATTTAAGCATAGTAAAAAATGCGCTTTTTTTCATTATTTTAGATCGTATTTTTCTAGCAGTTTGTCGTAGCTGCCGTCTTTTTTCATCTCATCGAGCGCGGCGTTTATTTTAGCGATTAGATCGGCTTGCTTGCCTTTGTCAAACGCCATAGAAAAGCCCTCGCTACCGTCGTTTTCTTTATAAAACTCCTCAAGCTCGGGATTTTTCTTTAAAAAACCGTAACCGATCGAGCTATCAAGCACGACTGCGTCTATCTTGCCTTTTTTTAGTCCCATGATTAGCGGAACCGGATCCTCGGCTGGCACGACTTTAGCGCCTGCGATAGCGTTAGCGGCGATCTCTTGGACGGTGCCTTGTTGTACGCCCACTCTTTTGCCGTTTAGAGCGTCTTTGCTCGCGATAGCGTCGTTGCCTTTAGCGCGCAAGTAGATATTTTCGGTAGCGTAGTAAGCCTGCGTGAAATCAATCGACTTTCGTCTATCGTCGGTCGCACTCATCGCGCTTGCTACGGCGTCGATCTTGCCGGTTTTTAGAGCTGGGATGAGGCCGTCAAAGCTCATATTTACGATCTTGTACTCAAAACCCGCGCGTTTAGCGAGTTCTGCCACTAGATCCATGTCAAAGCCGGTGATCTTGTTTTGCTCGTCCACGTACTCAAACGGCGGATAGTTGGCGGCGGTACCGATCTTTAGCTCGGCGGCGCCAAGCGTGGCTAGAGCCGCTAAAAGCAGCGCAAAAATCTTTTTCATTTTCTCTCCTTTAAATTTGGTTTCAAATTTAAGCCCGCGTTTTGGTACGGGCTCGTAAATTTACTTCAGGCCGTATTTTTCCATCATCTTGTCAAATTCGCCGCTCTTTTTGAGCTCCTCTATGGCGGCGTCTATTTTGCCGATTAGCTCTAGGTGCTTGCCTTTATTAAACGCTACGGCAAAGCCCTCGGTGCCGTCTGGAAGCTTTAAAAACTCCTCCAAATCAGAGTTTTGCTTTAGATACTCGTAGCCGATCGGGCTATCGGTTAGCACGACGTCGATTTTGCCCGCTTTTAGTGACAAGATCGCAGCCGCTACGGTTTCTGCAGGCACGGCTAAGTCGCCGCAGATGGATTTAGCTGCGGTCTCTTGCAATGTGCCTATTTGCGCGCTTATTTTTTTGAGGTGCATATTGGTCGCATTTACGTCGGTGCCCTTTTTGCGGATGAAAAGATTATCCGAAAAATAATAAGGCTTCGTAAAATCAACAGATTTTCTTCTCTCCTCGGTCGCGCTCATACCGCTTAGCGCGGCGTCTATCTTGCCTGTTTTTAGAGCAGGGATCAGCCCGTCAAAGCTCATATTTTGTACGTCAAATTTGACGCCTATTTTCTTGCCGACGGCCTCTATCATATCGATTTCAAAGCCTACGATCTTGTTGTGCTCGTCGATGTACTCAAACGGTGGATAGTCTGCGCTCGAGCCTACTTTTATCGTTTGCTGTACCGCTACGGGGGTTGCCTCGTTTTTTACTGCGGCGTCTTTGCTCGCGTTTTCATTCGAGCTTTGACCGCAGCCTGAAAGCATCAAAGCGGCGGCTACGAAAACGAAAAGTTTTTTAAATTTGCCGGCGGACAAAGCCGCAACGATGTTTTGTGACATTTTGACCTCCTTTTAGTGGTTTAAAATTTTACCTAGGAAATCCTGCAAACGCTGATTGCTAGGGTTTTCGAAAACATTTTTAGGCGTGTCGTCCACGGCTATTTTACCGCCGTGCATGAAAAATATCCTATTGGCCACGTTTTTAGCAAAGCCCATTTCATGCGTGACGACTAGCATCGTGATGCCCTTTGCCGCGACGTCTTTCATGATGTCTAGCACTTCGCCGATCATCTCTGGATCTAGTGCGCTGGTCGGCTCATCAAAGAGTATGACCTCGGGATTCATCGCTAGACTTCTAGCTATCGCTATACGCTGTTTTTGACCGCCTGAGAGCTTGTGCGGGAAGGTGTATTTTTTATCGCTTAGACCCACGCTTTTTAGTAGTTCGTCGGCTCTTTTTTCTGCGCTTTCTTTATCCAAAATCCCCGCTTTTATCGGAGCTAGGGTTAAATTTTGCAAGACGTTTTTATTTGCAAAAAGGTTAAAGTGCTGAAAAACCATGCTCACTTTTTGACGGATTTTATTTATATCCGTTTTTTTGTCGGTGATATCTTCGCCGTTTATCTTGATGTGCCCGCCGCTTGGCTCTTCTAAGCGGTTTATGCAGCGTAAAAACGTGCTTTTGCCGCCGCCGCTTGGTCCTATGATAGCGATGATTTCGCCTTGTTTGATATCTACGCTGATATCGTCTAGGACGCGCAAATCGCCGTAATTTTTACTCAAATTTCTAATCTCAATCATGGCGATTTAGTCTCCTCTCTAAAATTTTAACCAAAAACGTAAAGAACTTCACGCTGACGTAGTAAACTATGCCCGTGAAAATGACTGGCTCCGGACTATAAAACACCGCTTGCAGGCTTTTGCTTTGCATCGTGATGTCGATGACGCTGATGTAGCCAACGACTGATGTCTCTTTAAACAGCGAGATAAATTCGTTCGCAAGCGCAGGCAAGATGTTTTTGGTCGCCTGTGGGAACACCACCTCGCGCATCGAGACGAAGTAGTTTAGCCCCATCGCCCTTGCGGCTTCCATCTGGCCCTTATCGACGCTATTTATTCCGCTACGCACGATTTCCGCGACGTAGGCGGAGCTGTTTAGTCCAAGCGCGATTAAAGCGACGTAAAAGTTATCGCTCCAGGTCGCGAAAATCACGACCGAAAATATAAGAAGCTGCAAAATAATCGGCGTTCCGCGCAGGATATCGACGTATTCGTCGATGAGAAAGCTTAAAATTTTGATATTTAAAAACTTTAAAAACGCCAAAATAAAGCCCAGAGTCACGCCGATAGCCGTGCCGCCTATGGTGAGTCCCAGCGTCACGCCGTAGCTTTTAAGGTAAGCTAGACGTTGAGCCTCGTTTAACTCCGTCGGATAAAAATAATAAACGCCCGCGGAGACGATGACGACGAAAAACAGCGCCCTGAAAAATTTTTCGTTTAGCATTTCTTAAACCTTAAAAGTGTAATGAGGGTTAATCATACGAAAAAAAATATAAATTTAACCTTTTTTACGCGAAAAAATTATCTTTTAAACAAATTTATCATATTATCGTAACTCAAATTTAAAAAAACCGAGGGAAATTTAATGGACTATGCACGCTATATCGCCATCGCGCTGTATTTTGGATTTTTACTTTTCGTGGGGCGATACTCTTATAACAAAAACGCCAATATGGGCGAATATCTGCTCGATAACCGCCGCCTAGGGCCGGTCGTAACGGCGCTGAGCGCCGGAGCTAGCGATATGAGCGGCTGGATGCTACTTGGCGTGCCGGGCGCGCTATATGCCACGGGGCTAGCGACGATTTGGATGGTTTTGGGGCTCGTTATAGGAGCGTATTGCAACTACCTATTTTTAGCAAAGCGCCTGCGTGTCTATACCGAGGTTGCTAGCGACAGCATCACGATTCCCGATTTCTTGCAAAATCGCTTTAAAGACGAGACTAAAATTTTACGCATAGTTTCAGGCCTTTTGATTTTGATATTTTTCACGCTTTACGTTAGTAGTGGCATCATCGCGGGCGGCAAGAGCTTTGAGAGCTTTTTTGGCTTAGATTTTAAATTCGGCGCGATTTTTACGCTCGCTATCGTCGTTTTTTACACGTTTTTCGGCGGATTTCGCGCGGTTTGCATCACGGACGCGTTTCAGGGCATGTTGATGTTTTTGGTGCTTGTCGCCGTACCCGTAGTCGCATTTTGTAATCTAAATTTGCCGGACGGCGCTACCTTTTGGAGCGAGGTGGCAAAATACGGCAAAAACCACCTAAATGTCTTTTACGACCAGACTTTTTTAAGCATCTTAGGGCTCATGGCGTGGGGGCTTGGCTACTTCGGACAGCCGCACATCATCGTTAGGTTTATGGCGATACGAAGCTCAAAAGAGCTAGCCCAAGCGCGCCGCATCGGTATCGGCTGGATGGCGATCGGCTTAGCTGGAGCGATGATGAGCGGACTGATCGGCTTTGTGTATTACAGCGAGTTAAATTTGCCTCTAGCCGACCCCGGGAAGGGCTTTTTACAGCTTGGCGAGACGCTGTTTCATCCGTTTTTTGTGGGTATCATCATTTCAGCCGTGCTTTCAGCCATTATGAGCACGATCTCTAGTCAGCTTTTGGTTAGCGCAAGCTCGGTGACGCAGGACTTCGTATTTGCCTTTTATAAAAAAGAAATTTCGCAAAAAGCTCAGGTCGCAGCCGGCAGATACGCAGTCGTAGCCGTCGCGCTCGTGGCTACCGCGCTTGCTTTTAGCTTTAACGAAAGCGTGTTAAACGTCGTGGGCTACGCGTGGGCGGGATTTGGCGCGAGCTTTGGGCCGGTGTTGCTTTTTAGTCTTTACTGGCGTAGGATGAGCGCGCTAGCGGCCTTGCTGGGTATGATAACGGGTGGGGCGACGGTGATCGCGTGGATTGCGCTGGGGCTAAATTCTTACGTTTACGAGATTTTGCCTGGCTTTGCGGTCTCTTGCATAGTGATTTATCTAACTAGCCTCTACGGCGACGCGATAGACAAGATGAGCAACGAGCCAAACTCGGCCACCGTGCAGGACGAATTTGAAAAAATGAAAACGAGGCTGTAAATGCAAAGTAGCGTAAAATGCGGTAACTGCGGCGCCGAAGTCGATGTAAATTTGGCTCTTAAAACCGAGCTTGAGCTTGAAATGAAGCAAAAAATGGCGGCAGCTAGGCGAGATTTCGACAAAGAGATCGAGATTAAGAGGGCCGAATACAAGGCGCATTTAGACGCTTTGAATGCTAAGGAAAAAGAATTTGACGCCAAATTTGCCGCAGCCTTAAACGCTAAAAAAACCGAGCTAGAAAATGAAATAAAAGCAAAGCTCGAGGGCGAAAATTTAAACATAGTAAACGCCCTAAAAACCGAGCTTGAAGCTAAGTCAAAGCAGATAAACGAGCTAAATTTAAAGACGCTTGAAATAGAAAAGCTAAAACGCGAAAAGAGCGAGTTTGAAAGCGCGCTGATGGCAAAAACCGAGGCTGAGCTAAGCAAACGTCTAAGCGAGGAAAAAGAGCGACTAGGCAAGGCTCTAGCCGAGCAAAACGAGCTAAAATTTAAGCAAAAAGACGAGCAGCTAGAGGCGCTAAAAAAGCAGCTAAACGAGGCGCAAAGGCGCATAGAGCAGGGCAGCGAGCAACTGCAAGGCGAGACGCAAGAGCTTGCCATCGAGGCGTGGCTGCGGGAGAAGTTCGTATTTGACGTCATAGACGAGGTCAAAAAGGGCGCAAACGGCGCGGACGTGATGCAGATCGTAAATACCCGCGAGGCGCAAAACTGCGGCAAAATTTACTACGAGAGCAAACGCACGAAAAATTTCTCAAACGAATGGATAGAGAAATTTAAGGCCGATATGCGCGCATCGGGCGCCGACGTCGGGGTGCTAGTTAGCGAAGCACGGCCGCGGGAGCTAGAGCGCATGGGGCTGGTTGACGGCGTATGGGTGTGCAACTACGAGGAGTTTAAGGCGCTTTGTTTCGTGCTAAGGCAGGGCGTCGTGGAGCTAAATTTCGCTAGGAACTCCGCGCAAAACCGCTCAAACAAGATGGAGATGCTCTACTCGTATCTAGTTAGCAACGAGTTTAAGATGCGCATCGAGGCTATCGTGGAGGGCTTTTCTGCGATGAGCGAGGAGCTGGAGCGCGAGAAAAACGCGATGAAACGCATCTGGAAGAGCCGCGAAAAACAGATCGAAAAGGTGCGCGACAACGCGATCGAGATGTTTGGCTCGATAAAGGGGATCGCTGGAAATGCGATAGGGGAGATAAGGACGCTGGAGCTGGGGTTTGATGCTGGCGATTTTGATTCCCCATAAACAGCGGATTTTAGAATAAAATTTTCTACACCCGCCGCAGTCACGGACGACTAGTCCGCTTCTTTGCGGGTAAGAAAAATTTATTTAAACTAGGCCTATTCTGTCTGGAACACTTGTTCCATATCTTCCTAAATTTGTAAATTTTATCTGCCGAGACCCGTATCTTTAAGGCGCTAAATTTGGTTTTCAAATTTGACGCTATGTGTTAAATTTCTTAAAAACAAAAATGATTGTCTAAAGTTATCTTGCTTCTTTGTTAAGGGGGAAGGGGCTTG
>NZ_AOTD01000273.1 GCF_000344295.2 Campylobacter showae CC57C
AATCGTTTTACTGCTGATCGTAATTGCTTTGCTAGCTTTAAAGCTATTTAAAAAGCAAAAAATCAAGCAAACTAGATACAAAAGCGATAGCGGCAATACGGTAAAAAGCCGCGCCGAGCTCATTGTGGCAAATTGGCTATTTTACCGCGGTATAGATTTTATCTACGAGAAAAAGGTGCCGACCAAAGAGCGTGTCATTAGTGATTTTTATTTGACGCAAAGCGAAATTTATATCGAATTTTGGGGACTTGAAACACCGCAGTATCTAAAAAGAAAAAGTAAAAAGATCAAAATTTACAAGAAAAACCGCCTAAAACTTATCCAAATGAACGACGACAGCCTGCGCGATCTAAACGCGTTTTTCGCCAAAGAATTTGCAAAACTTGGCGCAAGATACCAAATCAAGCTGAGACCGTAAAATTCGTCAAACTATTTAAAATTGTTCGCACTCGTTCGAAAAAGATACCGGTTATAATAGTTTAAGTGTTGGTATTGCGATCGTGGCTGCCGATCGTAGTGTGCGTGCGATAAAACCGTTTGAGCAAGAGCGCGGATATGGTCGTTAAAAAGATTTACCGCTCGCGTAACGCTAGGCGAGTGTTTATGCTTTTAAGGTTGGCAAATTTACTCCAAAATAGTACGCAATCAGCGGCAAATTTGTTCAAATTTAGTTGCCGCGATGAAAAATGGCCCAAATCGTATCGCGCACCATTTTAAGGTTTGGCAAATTTAACAAAAATAATGACGCACAAAATTTGCCTCACGCATACTATTATCGCTAAATTTAACCTTAACATTTTCAAGATGCGGGTTATGCCCAAAATCGGTCAAATTTGATAAATCCGTAAAAATTAAACAAAAACTTACAAGCCTGGTCGCTTCGTTTAAATTTAACTAAAGTCCGTTTGCGTCACAGTTAGACGCGGCAAAAAGTCCGTAAAATCTCAAGCAAAGCCCGCGCAAAAGCCTAAATTCAAAGCTAAAAATGTATAATTACCCCAAATTTTTAAACAAGGAATAACAATGGATAGAGTAGAACAGGCCATAAACGACATCAAAAACGGCAAAATGGTCGTAATGGTCGACGATGAGGATCGCGAAAACGAGGGCGATCTGGTATTTGCGGCGACGTTTAGCGACACGCAAAAGGTAAATTTCGCCATCACTCACGCAAAAGGCGTGCTGTGTCTCGCGCTAAACGAGGAGATCGCGCGTCGTCTTGATCTAAATTTGATGGTGGATAAAAACACATCCTGCCACGAGACGGCGTTTACCGTCACGATCGACGCTAGAAACACGACTACGGGCGTGAGTGCATACGAGCGCGACGTCACGATCCGCCTAGCGGCCGATCCGATGTCAAAGCCCGAGGACTTCGTGCGCCCGGGGCATATTTTCCCGCTCATCGCTAAAAAAGGCGGCGTGCTAAGCCGCACCGGACACACCGAAGGGTCGGTCGATCTGTGCAAATACGCAGGCCTAATGCAAGCAGCCGTCATATGCGAGATCGTAAAAGAGGACGGAAATATGGCTCGCAGGCCCGATCTAGAGGCGTTTTGCGAGAAATTTGGACTAAATATGGTTTCGGTCTCCGAGCTCGTGCAGTACCGCCTAAAACACGAAAGCCTAATCGAGATAAAAGAAAAAACCGTGGCTAAGATAGCGGGCTTTGACGCCCTAAAATGCGAGATCCTGGATCACAAGGGCGAGCGCCACTATGCCTTTGTTTTTGGCGAGATAAAAGACAAAACTGCGGTCAAATTTCATCAAATTTCAAGCGACGTGGAGCTGCTTTGCTCGGATAAATTCGACGACTTGCGAGACTCGCTCGAGTATCTATCTAAAAACGGTGGCGTTGCGGTATTTTTACAGGGCGAGGAGAAGTGCGGCGGGCAGGTCAAGGACTACGGCATCGGGGCGCAAATTTTACACAAGCTAGGTGTCAGCCGTATCGAGCTTTTAAGCGCAAATAAAAACAAAGATTTCGTCGCATTAAAAGGCTTTGGGCTTGACATCGCGGGTTACAAAGAGTAACGCAAACAGCCTCGGCGAGGTAGCGCGGGCCTTTGCCAAGACGCTAAATTTGGGGCTTTTGTATGCGGATAAAAACGGCGCAATAAAATTTATAAATAAAAAATTCGAGCGAATTTTCGCTCTGGCACCAAAAATTTTTTACGGAGCAAAATTTGACGAGCTAGTCGTTGCGGCGCAGGGGCTGGGTGAGCTAAAAAGCTTTGAAAGTCTCAAAAATAGCCCGCTAAACTCGAGCGATTTTATAGTAAAAAAGGACCAAAAATGCTACAGGCTAAACGTCTCGAACGTACTTGAGGGTGGGGTGAAATTTGACGGATTTATCCTTGCTGTCACCGACGTCACGCACGAAAAGGAGCTCGAAAAAAAAGGAGCTTGAGCAAAGGCGCTCGGTGCTGGTTCACGCTAAAACCGCGCTGGTAGGCGAGATGATAAACTCCATCTCGCATCAGCAGCGCCAGCCTCTAAGCGCGCTGGGGCTGTATCTAGATAACATCGAGGAGTGCGCGAGCGAGGGCGAATTTGAGCGCATACCGGCTCAAATCGCAGCCTGCAAAAAGAGCCTAAGGCTCATGGATGAAACGATAAAGGCGTTTAGAAATTTTTATTCAAGCGGCGAGGGGGCGGCGAAATTTGACCTCGTTAATATCATAAACGAGCTTATTTTGATAGTTAGACCCGAGCTAAACTCTCACGGCATCGAGCTAAAATTTGCTCACGAGCAAGGCAAATGCGAGCTAAAAAGCGTAGCTAGCTACGTGAGGCAGATCCTGCTCTCCTTGCTCTCAAACGCCAAGGACGCTCTGATCGAAAGCGGATGCGAAACGCCGCAAATTTTGATCGAGCTAAAGAGAGCGGGCGAGCTATTTAGCGTGAGCGTGAGCGATAACGGCGGCGGCGTAAAAGCAGATAGCGATAAAATTTTCGAGCTATTTTTCACGACGAAAAATACGGGCACAGGCACGGGGCTAAGCGTGGCCAGGGAGTTAGCCGTAAAAAAGCTAGGCGGCTCGCTGGAGCTTGAAAACGCGGCAAATCCGACTAAATTTACGCTATTTTTGGGCGAAATTTAGGCGAGGCTGTAAATTTGAAAACTAGTATGCGGACTTAAGAAACACAAGTGAGAAATGAGGCTAGCGTGTATAGCAAAATAAAAAATATCTTAAACGGCGTAAATTTACTCATCGTCGAGGACGACGAGAGTCTGCGCGAAAGTATCAAAATATCGGTCGAAAACTACGTGAGCGAGGTTTATGTTTGCGCAAACGCCAAAGAGGCGCTGGAAGTTTTTAAAGCAAAGGGCGTAAATTTGGTGCTTTCCGATATCAACATGCCGTATATGAACGGGCTTGAGATGGCGGCTCGCATAAGGGGGCTGGATAAAGACGTGCCCATTATTTTTCTCACTGCATATGGTAGCGACGAAAACGTGCTTAGTGCGATAGAGCTAGGCAGCTTTGGCGTACTAAAAAAGCCGTTTGAAAAGCGCGAGCTCATCATGGAAATGAGCTTTGCGGCGAATAAATTTAAAAACGATTTTGCCCAGGTCGATCTAAAAAACGGCTTTAAATTTAACGCCTTTAGCAGGCAGCTAACAAAGGACGGCGAGCCCGTGGCACTAACTAAAAAAGAGCAAAATTTACTACATCTTTTTCTAAAAAATCAGGGCCGCGTCGTTAGCTTTGAGATGATCGAGGCGTGCGTTTGGCAGGAGGGCAGCTGCACCGCCGACGCGATACGAAGCTTTGTGTATAAACTACGCAAAAAACTCTACCCGGAACTCATCCAAAACGCGCAAGGCAGCGGATATGCGCTGATTTTGGACGGGCAAGGCGGGCGAACGGTGAGTAAAATCTGCTACATTTGAAGCTCAAACGCAAAAAGCTAAATCTAATTTTAAAGATTAAGCTTTTTGCGTTTTACGGCTTTAAAAATAAAACTCGGCGCATTTTTAGGATCGCTAGCAAGGCGGCGGCAAAATTTGAGCGCGCAAGATTAAACGAGCGGCTCAAATTAAAGCGATACAAGGCGCTTAAAATCCGTCTTTTATCAGCTGGTTTTGCGATTACCGCGCTCTGCGCGCCTAGTTTGCGACTATTTTTTATCTTGTTCGCGCCGATTTGCCTTACGATAAAATAAATAGTAATTTTTTAAATCCGTCCGTCAAAACGGCGATTTTGGCTTACTACTTAAAATTTTACGCGAAATTTGATCTAGCGTTACTTATTGATTAGTCGTAAAAAGCCTTTGATCTTTTGCGCTCTTACGCCCTCGTCCTCGTTTTCGCCAAATTGATTGCCTCCGTGCGAGTAGGGCGGCAAATCCTTTACGAAGTCCAAAATTTCGCCGAATTCTAAAATTTTGCCGTGCAGGTCGTAGCCGACGTTTAGCGCCTTGCCCTTTATCTTCGCTACGTTTGCGTGGATATGTCCGTAGAGATGGATAGCGCCGTGATGGCCGCCGTTCCACTCGCAGACGGGATAGTGAAAAAGCGCGAGCCTAAAACTTTCGCCGCCGTGTTTTAGCGCCAGCTCCTTGTAGTCGCAAATCTCTTCAAACAGTGCGTTGTTGTCGTTTTTGCACATCGTTAAAAGCTCGTCCGCGCGCTTGCGAATTTCTTGGTCGTGATTGCCTAAAATCAATACGTGCTTGCCGTTTAGGCGTTTTAAAATTTTAAGCGTCTGCTCAAAGTCCTTATGAAAGCTGACGTCGCCTAGATTATAAACCTCGTCGCAGGGATTTACGCGCGAATTCCAAAGGCGGATTAGCGTATTATCCATATCGTTTATGTTTTGAAATTTCCTAAAATTTGGATGAAATTTCATGATATTTGCGTGTCCGAAATGTAAATCCGACGTAAAATAAGTCATTTTCGCCTCCTTAAACCTACCTCGAATTTTTCGCCGCTTTTTATTTCCATTATAACCAGCCGCCCGAAAAATACCGCGCCGCAGTCCATCGCAAACACGCCGTTTCCTTTATCGTGGATTTCGTTGTCGCGATTTGGAGTGTGTCCGAAGTATATCTTTTTGCCCGTGTCGTTTTCTTGCCAAAACGGCGTCCTTCGCCACATCACGAAGTCCTCGTCTTGGCGTTCTAGCGAAATTTTAGGATTATATGCGGCGTGAACGAACAAGCTTTGCTCGGAGCTTACGATGTGAGGCATCTGCTCTATAAATTCTTTAACCTCCGGTGGAATATCCGTAAATCCGTGAGCCGTTACGCTTTTTATCGTATCTTCGCCGCCGTTATTTATCCACGTGTAGTAACTCTGCGCGTCATCCTCAAAAATAGCTTTATAAAGCATATCTTCGTGATTGCCTCTAACGTGTAAAATTTGCCGTCCTTGCGCGATGAGTTCGGCGTAGCGCAGATATAGCCCGATGCTATCCTCGCCCCTGTCGCAGCTATCGCCTAGGATTACTATTAGGTCGTTTTTGGTTAAATTTATCTTTTCAAGCATCGCGTCAAATAGTCCAAGGCAGCCGTGAAGGTCGCCGAATACGAAAATCCGCTCGAAATCGCTTTCGTTTATACGTTTAATTTTTAACATTTTTACTCTTTTGAATTAAATTTGCGGAAATTTTGGGTTAATGCGAGAATAAAGGCAAATTGATTTTACTCTATTTAGATAATAATGCGCTTAAAAATACCGCGCCCGTCCGCCGTCGCCCTAAAATTTAGGTATAATCGGACTAAAATTTTAAGGAGAAAAAATGCAAATAAATTCGCAAGAAGTAACGCAGGCGCCTGGAAATAACACCGTCTTTCAAACTTGGCTGCTAAGCGGCGACGAAAACGCCTGTAAAAAAGGCTTTGAGAGGCTTTGCGCTTTGGTGGTAAATTTAAATAAGACAGCCAAAGTAAGGTTTGGCGCGGAGGCGAACGTAAACTGCGTTATCGCCGTAGGACACGATGCGTGGCTAAAACTAGGACTCCCGCAACCGCTACCAAAAGAGCTTGTAAATTTTAAAGCGATAAAAGGCGATAAGCACGAAGCCGTGAGCACTGCGGGCGATATCCACGTGCATATTAGAGCGCTTGATGCGGCGGACTGCTTTGATATGGCGCAAAATATAAAGGCCGAACTTTTTAAATTTGCCAAGCTCGCAGACGAAACCCAGGGTTTTAAATACCACGACGGCAGGGCGATTATCGGCTTTGTAGACGGTACGGAAAATCCAAACGGCGAAGACAGGGATTATTTTGCCAAAGTCGGCGACGAGGACGCGAAATTTAAGGGCGGAAGCTATGTGTTCGTGCAAAAATATAAACACAAAATGAGAGAGTGGAATGCAACTAGCGTGAGCGAGCAAGAAAAAGTCATCGGCCGCACTAAGGCAGACGACATCGAGATGAGCGAGGATGAAAAGCCTAGCAACTCGCACTCTGCCGCGGCAAACGTAGGAGATGATAAAAAAGTCGTTCGCGGAAATATGCCTTTTGTCGAGGGAAGCATGACCGGGACGTACTTTATCGCGTATGCTAGCACGTTTTCGACGCTTGAAGCGATGCTAAATAAGATGTTTATCGGCGAGCCGCGCGGCAACTCGGATAGATTGCTTGATTTTAGCACGCCGATCACCGGAGCGCTCTTTTTCGCTCCTACTTTTGATATGCTATCAAGCTATAGCGCAGAGTAGGATTTTTCGGCTCGCGAACCCCCCTAAATTTCGTGCGTTTTGCGGGCTGACGCTTTAAATTTTGCTTTCAATAACCTCGCCGAATTCGCTTTTAAAATTTAAAACCGAGATTAGTATTTTTTCGTAAGCTTTTACCGCTAAATTTGCAAATTTTGCTTGCAAATTTACGGCATGAACCGCGCAAATATAAAATTATTTTTTCATAAAATCATACTTTCATCATACTTTTCTTATATAATCTTTTTACATCTTAAATTTAAGGGAGCAAAATGAAAAAAATCCTACTATCAAGCTTGCTAGCCTGTTCGCTCTTTGCAGCGGGCGAGGTGTATAGCCCATCGGTAAAAGACGTTTACGCCGACGCGACGTCGCAAAAAAGCATAGGCAGGCTCTTGCCGACGAACGGGGTTAAAATTTTAGCCACGCAGGGCGACCGCGTGAAAATCTCCGTTAAAGGCTACCAAAATCCGGCCGTTAGCAACGTCGTTTATTTTAGCGACTCCGAGCGCGTTATCGCCGTGGCGTTTGCCAAAACCGCGACGCCTGATATAAAGGTCGTAAAAAAGGGCACTAACGGCAAATGGGACGAGGTCGAGACCGTGGTCTATGCGCAAAAAGACGGCTTTACGAGCGATTTAGGCGGACTTTTTGCTAAGGGCGGCGAGCTATACAAAGAGAGCTGCGGAGTGTGCCATTCGCTACATCAAACCACGCACTACAAGGCAAATCAGTGGCCTAACCTGCTAAAATCGATGATCGCGCGAACTGCGATCGGCAAAGACGACGAGTGGCTGGTGATACAGTACTTGCAAAAGCACTCTGCTGATGTGAACGTGGCGAAAAAGTAAAAGCGGCGCGTAAATTTGACGAGGATTTACGCCTAACGCACCCGCAAATGGACGAGACTTGCGGGAGCTAAATTTATGAAAGTCGCGGCGAGGAAGCTTGCCGAGACGTCAAATTTATAATGTTCGGCGAAATGCTAAATTTAGCGCGTAAGACGAGATACACGCTAAATTTGAGCGGCAGCTTTGCGGCTAAACCGCGCGAACGAGGCTTTGTTTTTTAGTCCGTCAAATTTGACGCTTTGGACGAGAGAGCGGTCAGATTTGGAGTTTAAATTTGGGCCGATGCAAAGACGCGGCTCGTTTGGCTGATAAAAAGCCGAATTAAAGTCGCTTTGAAAAGAAGCGATGTGTTTTAGCCTTGCTTGCATCTGCGACTTCGCAACTGCAAGCAGAATGGTGCAGGGAGCGCTTGCGCTTCCGCTCGGAGGTCGGACTTTGTTCGACCGAGAGGTAAAAACAGGGTACCCTACGCAGTAGGGACTTTAGGTGGGTCGAGGGAGCGTAGCTCCTCGTTGCAAAGACTGGCTTTACCAGTCTGCGAAGTAAAGATAGGAGAGGAAAATGAACCTACAAAGACGAAATGTATTAAAAGGCGGAGCGGCGCTTGCGGCGGCTCCTTTGTTTTCTATCGTAACGGCGTCAAATTTACTCGGCGCCGAGCTAAATACGTCAAACGTACGTAACGGCGAGGTGCTAACGGCCGCTCACTGGGGCATGCTAAAAGTTAGCGTCAAAGACGGCAAGATCGTAAAATCAGAGCCGTTTCAAAAAACGAGCGAAGTGTATAATCCACTGCAGCACTACACCGCCGATATGGTCTATAAATCACGCATAAAATACCCTATGGTGCGCAAAAGCTACCTAGAAAATCCAGATTCGCCAAAACCCGAACTAAGAGGTAAAGACGTCTGGGTGCGCGTACGCTACGAGGACGCGATAAAACTAGTAGCTAGAGAGCTAAAAAAGACTAGAAAGCAAAAGGGGCTAGAGGGTGTGTTTGCCGGTAGCTACGGCTGGAAATCAAGCGGCAACGTACATAACTCGCGAATTTTACTTCATAGATTTATGAACCTTAGCGGCGGATTCGTGGGCTCGCTAGGCGACTACTCCACGGGTGCCAGCCAGATCATCATGCCTCACGTCGTGGGTAGCATCGAGGTATATGAGCAGCAAACCAGCTGGCCTGTGGTACTAGAAAACTCAAAAGTAGTCGTCATCTGGGGCGCGAACCCGATGGCAACCCTTCGCATAGCGTGGACTAGCACCGACGAGCAGGGCTTTAAGTATTTTGAAGAGCTAAAAAACAAAAAAGATATCAAAGTGATCATCATCGACCCTATCAGAAGCGATACGGCGCAGTACTTCGACAAGGCTCAGTGGATCGCTCCGGTGCCAAACACCGACACTGCGATGATGTTAGGCATGATGCACTACCTATACGAGAGCGGCAAATACGATAAAAACTTCATCGAAACCTATACGAGCGGCTTTGATAAGTTCCTGCCGTATCTGCTGGGTAAAACCGACGGCACGCCTAAAAATTTGGAGTGGGCGAGCAAAATTTGCGGCCTAAAAGCAAGCCTCATAAAAGAGCTTGCAGATACCTTCGCCGCTAACCGCACGATGATAATGAGCGGATGGGGCATGCAACGCGCGCATCACGGCGAGCAGCCGCACTGGGCGATGGTGACTTTGGCGGCGATGTTAGGTCAGATCGGGCTTCCTGGCGGAGGTTTTGGCCTTAGCTACCACTACTCAAACGGCGGCGCTCCGACTTGCAAGGGTGCTGTAATCGGCGGAGTAAATAGCGCAAGCGTGGGTAAATTTAACGACGAGGGCGAGTTTATCGGTACCGATAGCGGAGAATTTGACGCAAACGGCCGCTTCGTCGCTAAAGCCGCGGCGGTAGCGGGTACCGGTCAAAGCTGGCTACAAAAGGCTACAAACTATGCATTCCCGGTCGCTCGTATCGCGGACGCTCTGCTAAATCCTGGCAAAGTGATCGATCACAACGGCAAGAAAATCACGTATCCTGATATCGACTTTATCTACTGGGTCGGCGGCAATCCTTTAGCCCACCATCAAGAAACCAACCGCCTACTAGAAGCGTGGCGCAAACCTCGCACGGTAGTCGTAAACGAGGCCTACTGGACGCCGACTGCTAAGATGGCTGATATCGTATTCCCGACTACTACGGCGTACGAGCGCAACGACGTAACGATGACGGGCGACTACTCAAACATGAACATCGTACCGATGAAGCAAGTCGTGGAAAAATACGGCGAAGCGCGCGACGATTATCAAATTTTTACCGATCTTTGCAAGGCGTACGCTAAAAATTTAGTCGTAGCCTACACCGATAACGGCAAGGATGAATTTGACTGGATCAAGGAATACTACGGCGCGGCGTACGAGCAGGTCAAGGCTATACCTGATTTTGAAACCGATATGAAGCCGTTTGAGGAGTTTTGGAACGAAAATAAGCCGGTAACTTTTGCCTCGACGCCTGAGAGCGATACGTGGGTGAGATTTGGCGAGTTTAGAGAGGATCCAGTGCTAAATCCGCTAGGAACGCCAAGCGGTCTAATCGAAATTTACTCCGAAACCATCGAGAAAATGGGCTATGACGACTGCAAAGCGCATCCGATGTGGTTTGAGCCGATCGAGTGGCTAGGCATGAAAGATAAACCTGCCGAGCTACACATGCTAAGCCCGCATCCTACCGATCGCCTCCATTCGCAGCTAAATCAAACCTCTCTGCGCGAAAACTACGCGATCGCAAGCCGCGAGCCGATCTGGATACACCCTAAAGACGCCGCGAAAAAGGGCATAAAAACCGGCGATTTAGTTCGCGTGTTTAACGCGCGCGGCGAAGTGCTAGCGGGTGCCTTGGTGACGCAAGATATCAAAGAGGGCGTTGTGAAGCTCGCTGAAGGCGTATGGTACGACGGATTTGACGCGGGTCTTTGCAAAAACGGCTCGCCAAATGTGCTAACTATCGATATCCCGACTAGCAAGCTAGCTAACGGCAATATCAGTCACACCGCGCTTGTAAATATCGAGAAGTTTACGGGCAAGGCGCCTGAGCTAACGGCGTTTAGCGATCCGAAATTCGCTTAAATTTGAGGCCGCGAACTAAAATCTGCGGCTTAAATTTGATAAAACCTCGCCGGGTTAAATTTGACTCGGCGAGGCGTTTAAAATTCAGTCGTTAAATTTAACTTGAAGTGGTATAAATTTGGATTAAATTTATACCGTTTCTTCATACAAATTTACCCCTTTTTGCCCCCATTTTTGCCAGCTCAGATCTATTTTTTACAAATTTGGATCAAATTTTGCTTTTAAAGCTAAGTTTATGCTAAATTTCAATTTTATTTAACTTTGAAGGTAGTAGAATAATTTTTTAATTTAAGAAAAAATATAAGGAGAGAAAATGCGTTCTATCACGAATAAGATCGCGTTGATGCTCATCATCTCGCTGATCGTTTCGTTTGCCGCTATTT
>NZ_AOTD01000274.1 GCF_000344295.2 Campylobacter showae CC57C
AAAATGAGTAATTCCGCATCATTATATAAAATAACTTTTATTAATAATTCTACTTTTTTTCAAGCAGCACAATCTTTATTATTTTTAGCAACTTTAAAATGTGCGCTATACGTTAATTTTTGTAAAAAGCTCACTTTCTAAACTATTTTAGGAGAACCTAGTCAAATAAAGATTACACTATGCAAGCCAGGTCTAAAGTTTAGACCTTAAAATTTTGGTAGATTATGCTTGTAGATTGATAGTATCTTTATGGTGTCGTCTTCGATTATAAAAGGAATAACGTATCCTTTGAAAATTAGATCCCTTATATTGTCTTTGTGAAAGTATTGATTTTTTCTAAATCGGTAAGCAAAAGTAGATAAGCTTTCGATTTTTTCAAATAAGCCCTCAAGAAAATCATTTGCTACCTTATTGCTCTTGCTTCTATCTGTATAAAAATCTAAAATGCTTTTAATTTCTTCCTTGAATTGTTCGCTTAAGATAATTTCCACTCTAAGCGCCTTTGTTTTTTAGGTAGGATCTCATCTCGGTTTTAAATTCGTCAAAGGCTTGGTATTTTAGTTCGCCGCGCTTATCGGCCTCTACTAGCTTCTTTAAATCTTGCTGATCGGCTTGGCTTAGATAATCTTCATTGTCGTAAGTAATGGTTGTTTCAGGATCTAGCGCAATAATAGCCCTAATAGCTTCTATAATGCTATGGTTTGCGGTTTGGATATTTATTGAAGTCATCATTTCTTGCTCCTTGTGTTTATCGTCATTATATCGCACCCTTTTTAACGGCTGACGTTTTCTCTGATGATCGATCTCTAAATTTATACTTATACCTTTTGTGTGTTTAGACTCAGCTTAATATCTTTCATATGTTTTCTCGGAAAATCCGCCTACTCGTCAGGTGGCGGCGTATCTATCGGATAATAAGATGGACTTTTTAACCAAAGAGGCCAAATAAAAAGGCGTCAGCAAAAATCAAGTGCTTAGAAATTTGATAGCCAAATGTATAAACAAATAGGCTGGCTATCTGGCCCTATTCCTAAACCCTTACATCTATCTTCTTATAGAATCTATCCTTCTCGCCCACATTGGCGCCCTTGCCAAACTCGTTATTTAAAAACGAAATATT